>CAZPIK010000419.1:0-1110 GCA_964586185.1 uncultured Candidatus Sumerlaeota bacterium
TTGGAAGCTATCTTCACGTTTTTTCTGCGCCTTTAACCGGTGACATTTCTGCGGTGCGTTCACGGCGTGTGTTTTGTTAGGATGCCGTATGACTCAGTCTCAAACACAAACATTGGCCTCGACTTCCGCAAAGCACACCGCGCTGCTGGATGGCATCACTCTCACTCTTTCGCATCCCGATGAAATCGCCATGGATTGGATTGGCGGCGAGGATGTGCGCGATCAACTCGTTGCGTCTTGGCTCATCGCCGCGCCGGGTGATCTGCCGCTGAATCCCCGCCTCATCGGCAAACCGGGCATAGGCAAAACGACTCTCGCCTATTGCGTCGCGCGGGAAATGGGTCGCGAGGCTTATATTTTCCAATGCACGATGGACACCCGCCCCGAAGATCTCCTCGTGACCCCCGTCATCGGCGCAGAGGGAAAAATCGCTTATCACGCCTCCGCGCTTGTGACGGCGATGCTGCGCGGCGGAGTCTGTATCCTCGACGAGGCCAACCGCATGAGCGAAAAATCATGGGCATCGCTCGCGCCCCTGCTCGACGCGCGCCGTTACGTCGAAAGCGTCGTCACCGGACTCAAGATCAAGGCGCATCCGGAGTTTCGTATTTGCTGCACGATGAACGACGATGCTTCGACCTATGAAGTCCCCGAATACATCCAATCGCGGCTCCAACCGATGATCGAACTCGGTTATCCTGACCGCGCGTCGGAATCGCGCATTCTAAAGTTCAACGTCCCGCGCGCGCCCGAGGAATTGATAGGACTCGCGGTGGATTTTCTGCAAAAAGCGCATCGGCATTACTTGCGGTTCACTCCGCGCGACGGCGTCAACATCTTGCGCTATTGCGTGAAGCTCGGCGCGATGCGCGGGGGCGATCCGAGAGAATTTTTCGACGCCGCGGTCGAGGGCGTATTGGGTACCGAGGGTGTGGACTTCATGAACGGCATACTCCCCGCCGGAACCCCGCGATATCGCCAGTCGGATGAAGAAGCTGAAGAAGAGGGAATATGATTGCTGTTGGCAGGCAATCGAATAATGCCAGCTTCTCAAAGTGGGAGTCAGTCACCGACTGCCGAATCGTCGAACCGATATCGCCTCCCACCAAA
>CAZPIK010000419.1:1120-3373 GCA_964586185.1 uncultured Candidatus Sumerlaeota bacterium
TTAATCCAGCGCGTATCCGAAGCCTCCGTTACCGTAGATGGAAAGACCATCGGCGAAATCGGACGCGGGTTGCTGTTATTGATTGGAATCGGAAATGATGATGACGAAGCGCTGCTGAATCCCATGGCGCAAAAAATCGTGAATCTACGAATCTTCGCCGACGATGAAGGCAAAATGAATCGGTCACTTTTGGACGCGGGCGGATCGGTGCTTGCCGTTTCGCAATTCACACTCCATGCCGATTGCCGAAAAGGGCGACGGCCGAGTTTCATAGCAGCCGCGCCGCCTGAGAAAGCCAAGGCCTTGTTCGATCAGTTCGTGGAAACGATACGCACGCTTGGACTCAAGGTCGAGACCGGTCAATTCGGCGCGATGATGGCTGTGCGGCTCGTGAATGATGGGCCTGTTACGATCTGGCTCGATTCGAAGGAGCTAGGGTTGCCGTGAGCACGTTCGGAAAAATCCTATTCGGATTGGCCGCTGCGCTCTTCGTGGCGGGATTGCTCTGGGAACTGGGCGCAAAGCGGTTTCCCTGGGGAAAACTTCCCGGTGATATCGCCCTCGAGCGCGACAATGCCCGGTTCTATTTCCCCATCGTCACTTGTATTTTAGTCAGCGTCATCCTAACCCTTGTTCTGAACCTCTTAGCGCGGTTTTTTAATAAGTAAATGACCCCGCCTCACGAACCGATCTCGCTCATCCTCACCGGTCCAACGGGCATCGGTAAAACCGCGCTCGCCGTCGAACTCGCCAAGCATCGTCCCTTCGAACTCATCTCCGCCGATTCCATGCAAGTCTATCGTGGTATGGAAATCGGCACGGCACAACCAACCCCGGAAGAATTGCAAGGCGTTCCGATTCACGGTTGCGGATTCCAAAATCCGCGCGAACCCTTCAGCGCGAAAAGGTTTCTCGATTTCAGCGATCGCACACACGCGGAAATCTTGTCGCGCGGAAAAATCCCGCTCTACGTCGGCGGAACCGGACTTTATCTTCGCTCCATTCGCTGGGGACTTTTTGATGAAACCGAACCGGAAAATGAATCCTCCGCAGAACAAAGCTCACGCAAGGATCAAATCAGAAAAAGACTCGAACGCGAGCTTGAAGAACTCGGCGCTCCCATCCTGCACAATCGTCTCGCCGAAATTGATCCGCCCTCCGCAGCGCGCATCGCCCCGAACGACAGGGTGCGAATCGTCCGCGCGCTTCAAGTTGCCGAAATAACGGGTCGCCCGATCAGCACACTGCATCGCGAGTGGGCAACTCCAAAAGCGCGATTTCCTCATCTCGTCGTCGCGCTCACCTGCCCGCGCGCGGAACTCGTCCGGCGTATCGAACAACGCGTTGACGCAATGCTTGCTCAAGGCTGGATCGAAGAAGTCCGCGCGTTGATCGAATCCGGTTGCGATCCCTCATTCCATTGTTTTAAGGCGCTCGGATACCGAGAAATCGCCGCGCACCTTGTCGGAGATTTATCGCGCGATGAACTTCGCACAGTCATCTCCGCCCGAACCCGTCAGTTTTCAAAACGTCAAATGACCTGGTTCCGTCGCGAACGAGATATCCATTGGGTTAACCTTGATCCAGAAATATCGGGTCGAGAACTCGCCCAAATCGAAAAACTTCTTGAAACATCGCGCGCAGACTTCTAGCGTCATAAGGCATTCTCATGCACGATGGAATGTCCCGTCTTATTGGGCGGAATCCTCCTAATGGATCGCGTTGGGGCAAATTAAAATGGGCAATCTCCAAGATAGTTTCCTGAATCAAGTCCGCAAAGACGGCACAGAAGTCCAAATGATGCTCACCGATGGCAGCAAGATTGTCGGTCTCGTTAAAGGTTTCGACAACTTCACGGTTATCCTCGCAGATAAAGAAGCTCAACACCTCGTTTACAAACACGCGATTGCGCGCATTATCACCCCACGCCCTGTTTTTAACGATAATCATGTTCCTCGTCGCGCAGAACCCGCACCTCAAAAGGCCGCGGTGTCGGATGAAAACTTCAATACGCTCAACCTTGCCCGCGTTCAAGTGCCGCGCAACTAGATTCTCCCCATTTCTTCGCCTTTCTTTTTACGCTTGAAACCACTGACCGGAACGGTATCATGGGGCTCCAAAAATGGATCGGCGTGAGCATCAGTTACTCTGACCGCGCGGATAGTTGATTCACTTAATGTTAGTAAGGGATGTTTTTCATGGGTAGTGTCGTCAAGAAGCGGCGGAAAAAAATTCGCAAGCATAAGTACAAGA
>CAZPIK010000420.1:0-3366 GCA_964586185.1 uncultured Candidatus Sumerlaeota bacterium
TGTCGTCAGCCAGAGATCAATGGCGTAAGGCGTTGAGTCGGGGTCGGCGCTGCGGTTCGAGAAAAATCCAATGCGCCTGCCATCGGGCGACCATGCTGGTGTGTAGTCATCGGAATCGCCATCCGTGAAGAGAGTCAGCAACTCGCGCAATGCTTCAGGACTGCGTTTTTTTCGCAATTGTGCCACTTGTTCTGGAAGGGAAATGGGCTTTGATGTCATAAACAAATTCAGATTTGCCGAGCGAGCTTCTGCCCGAACCGTATTTATCACTACCAACCAACAAGCTTTTCTTTATACCTTGGGAACTTTACAAAATCTAGGGTGTGCTCAGGTTAAAATTTCCCTGACGACATTTCCCGACACGTCGGTGAGCCTGAACTCGCGCCCTTGGAAGCGATAAGTCAGCTTCTTATGATCCACGCCCATCAGGTGGAGCATCGTCGCGTGGAAATCGTGGACATGAACGGGATTTTGCTCGGCGTTATAGCCGAATTCGTCAGTTGCCCCGTGAGTAACGCCCCCCTTGATGCCGCCGCCCGCCATCCAAATCGAGAATCCTTTGATGTGGTGGTCGCGCCCGTCCTGCTGCGCCATTGGAGTGCGCCCAAACTCGCCGCCCCAGATGACGAGCGTGTCGTCGAGCATGCCGCGCTGCTTTAAATCCTTGATGAGAGCGGCGGCGGGCTGATCCACTTGCGCCGCCAATTTTGGAATGTTATTCGCAATGGCATTGTGGTGATCCCAATCGCGATGATAAAGCTGGATGAATCTGACGCCTCGCTCGGCCATGCGGCGAGCAATCAGGCAATTTGCGGCGAATGTGCCATCAAGTTTCTCCAATCCATACATATCGAGCGTCTCTTTGGATTCGCCGGAGATGTCCATTAAGTCAGGCACACTCGTCTGCATTTTGAACGCCATTTCGTACTGGCTGATCCGCGCGGCGATTTCGGGATCATCCACCGTTTTGTCATGGATTTCATTCAGCGTGCTCACCGTCTCGATGATGTCGCGTTGGCGGCCTAAATCGGCGTCGCCGGGATTGGCGATGTAATGCACCGCGTCGCCTTTGGAGTTGAATTGCACGCCCTGAAACTTGCTCGGCAAAAAACCGCTGTGCCATTGCCGTTGCGCAATGGGTTGATTTTGTCCGCCTTGACCCGTGGAAACCATGACGACGAAGCCCGGCAGGTTTTCCGCCTCCGAGCCCAAGCCGTACGTCATCCATGATCCCATGCTCGGGCGGCCTGAAATAGAAGTGCCCGTATTCATGAACGTGTGCGCGGGGTCGTGGTTGATCTGCTCAGTGTGCATCGAACGGATAATGCAGATATCGTCTGCGATGCTTGCAATGTATGGTAGAAGGCTGCTCAGTTCCTGCCCCGACTTGCCATGCTGTGCGAAGGGAAAACTCGGAGCCAAGATGCGAAGCGTGGAGTTTTGAAGTTGCGCGATCGGCTGCCCCGCCGTGATGGAATCGGGCATCGGCTTGCCGCTCATTTCAACGAGTTTGGGCTTGTAGTCGAGCAGTTCCAGATGCGCCGGGCCGCCCGCCATGTAGAGGTAAATAATTCGTTTTGCCTTGGCGGGGTGATGCAATGGATTCACAACACCCAGTGAACCGCCCACCGGAGACTCCGCAGCAAAGAGACGCGGATTCAGCAGCGAACTGAGCGCCAGCGAGCCGATGCCAGTCGTCGCGCGTCCCAAGAATTGTCGCCGCGAAAGGCGTAGGAAATGTTGTTTCATCGGGTCCATCGTGATGACTACGACCTCGTAATCGTTTCGTGAAGGTTGAGCATGACGCGCGCGACCGAAGTCCAAGCCGCAAGCTCCACCGAATCAATACCCTCGGGCACTGGGGCAAGTCCGACACCGAGTATTTTTCCCGCAGCTTCTCCATGGGTATTGTATTCATCCCGGTGTTTTTCGAGTAATCCAATGAGCAGAATTTCTTCGCGCGCGCTGGGACTGCGGCCCAGGACTTGCTTATAGAGCCAAGTGATTTTTTCGTTCCGCGTAACTCCGCCTTCATTAATGGCCTTTGCCGCGAGCACTCGGGCCGCTTCGACGTAGGTTGGATCGTTCAGCAAGACGAGCGCCTGCTGCGGCGTATTTGATACAGTGCGTTGGGCGGTGCATTCCTCGCGCGAGGTTGCATCGAACGCCAACAGACTTGGATGAAGAAACGAACGCTGCCAGTGAACATAAAGTCCACGGCGGTACTGCTGAGTTGCGTCGTCCGCCACGTATTTGCGCGGCGGAAAGTTGAGGTTGCTCCAGTAGCCTTCCGGCTGATAGGGCTTGAAGCTCGGCCCGCCGATGGCCGTATTCAGAAGGCCGCTCACGGCAAGCGCGTTATCACGCACCATCTCGGCTTGAAGACGCCGAGGCGTTTGATGCGCAAGCCGACGGTTGAAAGGATCGGTCTCTCTCATCTCGCGGGTCGCTTCGGACTTTTGCTTGTAGGTTTCCGAAGTGACCAAGAGGCGGATCATATGTTTCATGTCCCAGCCGCTCTCGACAAACTCGACGGCGAGCCAATCGAGCAATGCCGGATGAGTGGGCCATTCGCCCTGCGACCCAAGTTCGTCGAGCGCTTTGGAAATTCCTGTACCAAAAAAAAGCTGCCACGTGCGGTTCATGATCACGCGCGAAGTCAGGGGATTCTTCGGATCAACAATCCAGCGAGCAAGATCAAGACGAGTTGCGCGATCCCCGCGAGTATCAAGCGTTCCGAAATAAGCCGGAATCGCCGGTTCAACAAGCTCGCCATCCTCGCGTTGCCAGTTGCCCCGCGGAAGAATGCGCGTTGGACGGGGCTGCGTGTGAACGCTTGTTAACACCTTTGGAATACGGGTTCTAACGCCGTCTTTGGCGCGACGAGCTTCCAAGAGATTCTTCCATTGGCTGGCCTTCTCAGGCGAGGCCGTCAGCCAGTATCGCGCGATGGCGTCTCTTTCTGATGCGAGGGTTTCGCCTCCCGCAACAAGCGCATTGCGAACAAATTCGGGTATTCCCTCGATTTTATCAATCGCGACCTCCGGAGAATCGGTCAGCGAAAATCGAAGGCGGCCAAACATGTTCTCCATATACATCGCGCCGCCAAAGTGGCTGATGCGAACGCGAATCCGCGTTCCCGCTCCACCCGCGAGCGGCTCGCCGAACTTGAATACGGCTGTCTGCGGAGCCGAGTTGCGGCCAAGCGATGGCGCCCACCACGCCGATAGCAAATCGCCGTCAATGGCGTTGCCAATGGGCCCCAGGCCGCTTGTCGCCTTCGCTTCGGAGATTTTGATCGGCTTGAATTCATCCGATCCTGCAGCCGCAACGGCGAATTCGATTTCGTTCACCCAAAACGACTGC
>CAZPIK010000421.1:0-3343 GCA_964586185.1 uncultured Candidatus Sumerlaeota bacterium
CATTTGAACCTTCGAATGATTCCTCATGGGAGTCGACCTCCTTTAATCATGAAATCATCCGGACTCAACCGCAAAGACCGCCAAGAACGCAAAGGAAGAAATGCAAGGAAGAGATTGAATACGCGATGAGTCTAACAAATGTGGGCTTTGTGCTCTTGGCGGTCTTTGCGGTTAACTATTCGCGTTTTGGAAGTCGGCGAATCTACTATCCAGATGGAACGTTGATCACATGTCCGACGGCGTCATAAAGCTTCCCCAAGGAAAAGTTTGCCTGATTGGCGCGGGTTCATCCGGCATCGCAACGGCCAAAGTTCTGCATTCGCGCGGCATTCCGTTCGATTGCCATGAATCGAGCGACAAGGTCGGAGGCAATTGGCGATTTCAAAACAAGAACGGCATGTCGTCCGCCTATCGTTCGCTACACATCAATACGTCGCGCGACCGGATGCAGTATTCCGATTATCCGATGCCGAAATCGTATCCCGATTTTCCGCATCACTCGCAAATCGCAAAATATTTTGACGACTATGTGGATCACTTTGGATTCCGCGACAAGATTCGGTTCGAGAGCAGCGTAAAGTCATGCCGACTTCGCGAAGATGGAATGTGGAATGTCGAAACTGAGCGCGGCGAGAAGATTGAATATGGCGCGCTCGCCGTCGCCAATGGACACCACTGGGATCCGCGTGGACCGGAGCCGCCTTTTCCCGGAACTTTCGCGGGCAAGGTCATGCACTCCCATCACTATGAGGACAATGCGCCGTTCGTGGGGAAAAAAGTTTTGGTTCTCGGCATGGGAAATAGCGCGATGGAATTTGCTGTCGTGACGAGTCTCGTTTCGGAACGGAGGTTCCTTGCCGCGCGACGCGGCGCGCACGTCGTCCCCAAGTATCTCTTTGGGAAGCCGCTCGACCAATTCGTGAACAATCCGCGACTTCCGTTTTGGATTCGGCAGAGAATTCTTGCGGCCATGCTTCGAATCAGCGTCGGTAAAATGGAAAACTATGGGCTTCCCAAGCCGGATCACCGTATCGCCGAGGCGCATCCGACGATTTCGGATTCCATTTTGAGCAAGATCACGCATGGCGACATCACGATCAAACCGAACATCGCGGAGCTGATGGGCGACAAGGTAAAGTTCACCGACGGCAGCATTGAAACGATGGATGCCATCATCTATTGCACGGGCTACAAAGTGACTTTTCCTTTCTTCGATCCTGAATTCCTTTCCGCGCCGGATAATGATCTGCCGCTGTTTCGTCGCGTGTTCAAACCGGGGATTCCGAATCTTTTTTTTATCGGCCTGCTTCAACCTCTGGGCGCGATCATGCCGCTGGCCGAGGCGCAATCGGAATGGATCGCGGATTATCTTGAAGGCAAGTATGCGCTCCCCTCGCCTTCCGACATGAAAGAAGACATGGATCGCGAACGAGAACAGATGTTCAATCGCTATGTGAAATCCAAACGGCACACGATGCAGGTGGATTTCGATGATTATCTTTTTCAATTGGATAAAGAAAAGCAGAGAGGCGCTCGACGCGCTGCTCATTGAATTGGGATTGAGCTTTTGAAGTAGAAGAGGATCGCGAATGGCCACGATCCCTAATGTCTGGATTCGCCGAGCAGTTGCGGTTGCTTGCGTCATTTGGATCGGTTCGCTGGCCGCTTGGCTCGGCGTTGTCGCTGGAAAGTGGAGGGACTCTTCGTATCCTGAAGGAGCGCTGGTTGGTTCGGCGTTTTACGTCGCGCAAGGGGAATGCGCCTATCGCGATTGGCGAGAGTGGCCGCATCATTTTTCTCCGTATGCGCCGCTCACATATTATCCGGTCGGGTGGTTGACGCGAGCTTTCAATTCAGTTCCGACGCCGCGCGAAGTTTATCTTATCGGTCGAGCGCAGTCGCTTCTTTCACTCGCGGGGATCGTCGGGCTTATTGCGCTAATCGCGAGGCGACTTGGCGCTTCGTGGCTCGCCTGCCTATGCGCGGCGGCGCTTGGGGCTGCATGGCGACAACCTGTCATACATTTTGTCGCGAGCTACCGTCCCGATGCTCCGCAGGTTTTCTTTTCCCTTCTTGCGCTTTGGATTGCATTGGGCGGTTCGGCAACTTGGCCGCGAATCCTTGCCGCCGGAATTGCGCTTGGCGTTTCGATGTGGTTCAAGACAACCTCATGGGGAATCGCTTTCGCGTTGGGATTTTGGATTTTCCGATCTGCCGGATGGAAACGCGCGGCCGTTTCATCGCTCGTATTCGCGGGCATCAACCTCGCCGCCGCGCTCTGGCTCAACGCGCGATGGGAGGGACGTCTCATTCTCAACATGATCGGTTCGCTCGATAATGGTTGGCAAATTGAGAGTCTGGGTATCGGCGTTCGCGACCATCTCCCGGTTGTTTCGGGATTGGTGATCGTCGCGGGATTGGGCATGGGAGCCGTTACATTGTTACGCGGCGAGGCCAGCCATTCTAAATCGTCCGAGCTCCATTTGCTGGCCGTGGCGACTCTGATCTCCTTCGCCGTTTCGCTCCTGCAAAGCCTCAAAGTCGGTTCAGGCATGAACTACTTTCTGGAACCCTACACGCTCCTTTGCGCGGTTCTCGCGGTGGGGACTTCGCTCGCGCTTGAACAACCCAACACGCGGATTTCTTCCAACCGAATCTCCGTATTACGAGGTTGCGCTGTCGGCATCATTCTCATCGGCGCGGCAAAAGACTCGGTCCAGTGCATCCGCGATATGCCGAATGTTCTCGATCAGCGAACACCGACGCCGCTTGATTTGGCCATCCGAGAATGGGAAGGAGAACTTCTTACTTTCTCTCCTAGCTTTGCTCTTGAGCGCCCGGCTCCACCGACGATACTTGATTGCGTGCAATATGGCTTGCTCGCGCGGCGCGGGCGGATCAATCCCGAAATTCTTCTCGAAAAAATTCGGCGGCAGGATTTCAGAAACGTAATCTTAATGACATCCGATTTAGAGATGGATGCTTCCTGGTTTCTGCCGGAATTTCTCGATACGTTGAAGGCGCATTACGACATTCGAGAAAGCTCGAAAGTTATTACGCTGTTTGAACGAAAGAGTACCGCGCAAAATTAATCTGGTGATCCGTAACGATTTGAAAATCCATTCTCAAACCGCAGATTGCGCAGATTTCACAGATTAGAGAATCAAGAAAGGAGACGCGCATCCAAACTGCAACAGGTTCGCTGGTCTTTGCGCCTTTGCGTTGCTTCTACATCGGCGTTATGGTGACTTCTCATATGGAGCTTCTCATGCGCCGAAATTCAGTCTATTTAAGCTTGCTCTATCTACTTATCCTTACTTCCACGATCTTTGCTATTGGCGGG
>CAZPIK010000422.1:0-3338 GCA_964586185.1 uncultured Candidatus Sumerlaeota bacterium
AAATTTCCGTCGGACCGCTCATCCACTCGTGATAGAAAATTTTGTAATCGTAAAGAAAGCGACGGTAGATCGCGACGTTGGTTCGCACTTCCGAAAAGAGCGTCCATGCGAGTGCAGTGCCGCCGATCGTAAGCGCTCCGATCCTCGCGCCGCGCCGAAATTTCCCACCGCCCGCCATCGTCGTCAGCACTTGAACGGACGCGCGAACGAGCGACTCCACGGCAACCGCCGCCGCAATGAGAACGGTGGGCAAGACGAGGATCAATCTCGCAGAGACAGGCGGATAAGGGGAACCCTGCAAGGCTCCGCCCAAGAACGTCCCGGAAAAAAATAATCCGAAGACGAACACGGTTAGCCACGAGCGGAAGCGGAGCAAGAGAATCGCCGCGCCCAGGATGCTGAGCGCACCGGTGAGCGGTCCCACGAGCGGAAATGGCGAGCCATAATCGAAGGAGTTGTCCGATCGCCAATGAAAGCCGCCGATGGCGTTCTTGTAATGCGCCATCAGGAAATCGTCCACGGTGGCGATGCCGTTGCTCTTATTATCAGGACGATTGAGCTCGTAGGTGATCGCCGACGTGCTGAGCAAATAGGTTTGGCTTGCGCGGCTGAATTGATAGGAGGTGCTAAGGCGATAGGGATATGCCATGAGAACAAACACGAACAGGAACAGAGCATGACCCGCCGCGCGACGTATGCCGTAATCGGGTTGGCCCAAGGCGCGAATCAGCATCATGCCGAGGATCGCCGCCGCACCCAAAGGCGCGCCCGTATATAATCCAAACGACGCGCCGCAAAGCGCGCCTGCGATAATGTATTTTCCGAGTCGTGCCGGACTAGATGATGAAATCTCCGCGCGGTAAAAAACATAAAGCATCAAATAGACCCAATAAAACGAATCGATGTTGTCTATGCCGATGCGCGAGTATTGGATCACCGTGTGGCAACCCGCCGTCAGAATGAGTCCGATGATCGCCGTCGGGATTCCGAACATCGAACGCAGCAGAAGATAGACGATGATGAGACCGATCCCGCTCGTTGCCGCGCTCACATATCGGAGCGTAGCAAAGCTGTTGCCAAGCACGCGCGAGGCGAGACCACGCGTCACGAATGCGGAGTTCGGCTCAATGGGATTGTGAAAGGGGCTTTCCTTCGATTCGGGATGAGTTAGAACGTAACCCGCTCGACCCGTGTTGGTTTCGTCAACCTGAACGACGTAAGGACGCGTTGTGATGTTATAAAAATAGCCGATAACCGAAATCACGCTGACCACGGCCATCACGAGCCATTCCCATTTTTTCACGGGAGTTTGGCGCGCCTGCGCTGGAAACGGACGCGACCACCGATGACCTAAACTGCGACCACCCGCCCAAACCACTCCCACAAGACTCGGCGCAATGGTCAGCCAAGTCAGAAAAGACGACCACCAATTGGGACGCGCCTTAAGGCCAAACCCGCCGTAAAAACCGGAAAGGAATCGGTCCATCTTTCCAAGCTGTTCGGGCGGTTTAACAAAAAGATCCGCGCGAACGCTGGCGTAAGTAAAGAGGAGACAGAACACAAAAAGCCCGAAGAAACCCGCGGCCAGTAAGCCAAAGAGTAATCGCTTGGGAATCGTGACAGGTATCTTGGACGAAGACGCATCGGGCTCCGGCTCAAGATGGAGCGGATTCAAGGCCGGGCGGTTCGTGCCAAAACGAAGCGCCCAAAGCGACAAGAGCGCAAATCCCATGGCCGCAACGGCGTAATATTTGGCGACCGATGCCTTGGTCGCGACGCCCACCTTCGGCTTGGCAAGCGAGTTAATTCGAGATTTGCCATACGAACCCAGCAGGTCGAACGCCTGAACACCCGGCTCCGCTCCCGGATAATTTTCTCCCGTGAGCAGGTGCAGCTTGGACTGAGCGATCCAAGCCGAACCGAGAAACATAAGCAGTCCAAAAAGGATGAACCATGATTGTGCGGCGCCAAGGATCTTTCCAACGACGGACTTTGTGTCACTGCCGCGCGGATCCGCGTTCTCCGTGATCGGAGGCGAAGTGGGCAATGGGGCACTCGTTGGACTTTCTTCGGGTAAATCTGTCATGGCAATAGCGTCAAAACGCCCACCAATTTCAAGTCCGTGAGCTAAGAAGTCAATTGAAATGGAACTGTCGCACGGCGATTGCGAAGAATAGCATGCCTTTAGCAAAGAGAAAAAATCCGAGACGCCGAGGGCGCGAGCACGCCATACGAAGTGGTATTATTGGAGTGCGGCGTCAAGTCGCCGCAAAAAAAATCGCGGTCAAGCCCACGCTCCCCAACATACCCCAAGCGCCACGGTTTTACGGCCTAAACCAATTCACTTACGCCCGCGGAATTGTCGAACCGCAGGCTTGGAAGGGGGTGATCTTCTCGAACTCTTCGCGCGGGATCGAGGGACCCGGTCGCGAACAATGTTTATTGAAAACGTCCACCAAAGTCTCGGCCACCATAAGCGCGTTGCGCACTTCGATATCGGACCGCTGAAGCGCAGCGACCAACTGGCCATCCTTGAAAACCGCCATGCAGGGAGACGAAGGAGGCACGCCGGTCATGCGTGCGCGAACCCGGTCAACCGCTTCGCGTTCCATTCCCGCAAAGGCCGTCGTAAGGCGATCGGGGATGACATTATTTTGCAGCGCAAGCATAACGCCCGGACGCGCACTTCCCGCCGCGCAACCGCAAACCGAATTGACGACGACCAGTGTCGTTCCCTTTTCGTCGAGCGCGGCATCCACGTCCTCTGCCGTCAGCAATTCCTTGACGCCGACCGCCTTCAATTCTTCCCTCATAGGCTGAACCGCCGTCGGGTCGTACATCGGTCCTGATGCCATCTTGAAACCGCTCATGATCGTCACTCCTTAAAAGTGTGGTGCCGAAGAGAGGACTTGAACCTCCACGGCATTGCTGCCACTAGAACCTGAATCTAGCGCGTCTGCCAGTTCCGCCACTTCGGCACACCCTGCGGATGCTCGAATCGCTGACAGAAGGCTTTCCTTCAAGTCCATGCGCTTCGCAGAACGATCATAGGCCATCGCGATAGATGCGGCAATGGTTTCTTTGCGCGAGATAATGGCGTTGCTCAAGCCGCGACCCATCTACGCAGCACAATCTGAACGAGATTCACGTCAAAGAGAAGCTGCGCACCTGCAAGGAGCAGCAAGCCTAACACCACACGGTTGAAGTGTTTTTCGGAAACACGGTCGTGCATCCATTTGCCGAGCAGCGAACCCACGGGCACAAACCCGACGAGCGCGAGATCGAAAAGAAGCGTTTCCTTTCTTAAATTTCATTATTTGATAGGTACACCCAAAGGT
>CAZPIK010000423.1:0-3331 GCA_964586185.1 uncultured Candidatus Sumerlaeota bacterium
ACCCTAGGCTCTGGGACGAAACCCCTTTGGGGTTTCTTGGACTCGACGTAAGGTTTACGCAATTTCATATATACATTCCGGGAAACGAGACCGGATGCACTTGCCCTTGCTCGCGCTTTTGAATTCTCTGTGCCTCTGTGTCTCTGTGTCTCTGTGGTTAATCTGCATTACTCTTCTACCTCATCATCGGGCAGGGCCAATACGAACCTGAGCTCTTCCATCCGCTTCCACTCGTCGAGCTGGATATCGGCGGGATCCCATCGCGCGAGAAGCCGCTTGTACTCGCCCCAGAGTTCGACGAATTTCTCCGGTTCGAGCAATCGCCTCGCGTTGCGCGTTGCGGGCGTCAATTCCTCGCGACGCCGAAGGTAATCCGCGTAATCGCCCTCGCCGTCCATGGTTTCGCCCCTTACGCGCGGCGCAATCTTGATCTCTTATCATAAAGATCAACGAACTCGCAATACGTCCGCGTGCACGGAGTGCATCTTAAGGCGACACTCACATTCGAATATTATCTATCAGACGAGTTTTTCCGAGCATGGCCGCAACGGCCACGAGCGTGTTTCCGGGTTCGAGCTGATCCAACTTCTTCAATCGGTCGAGTGAGACCATTTCCAAATACTGAATCTCGAACGCGCGGGCGGCTTCAATCCTCTTGATCGCGAGGGCGATAAGTTTCTCGGCGGATCGTTCGCCCTGTTGCGCGGCATCGCGAAGCGCGGTGAGCGCACGATAAATCGTAGGAGCGTTGGCTCGCTCAGTTTCGCTGAGGTATTGGTTGCGTGAACTTTTCGCAAGGCCATCGCTTTCTCGAAGTGTCTCGACGCCAATCATTTCTATCGGCAGGTTCATGTCCTTGACCATTCGGCAAAGAAGGATGAACTGTTGCGCGTCCTTCCAACCAAATACCGCCGACGCGGGCCGAACGATGTTAAAGAGCTTTAACACAATGGTCGCAACCCCGCGAAAATGAATGGGGCGAAAAACGCCGCAGAGAGGCCGCGCGATTTCCTCGACGGTCACGTAGGTTTGAAATCCTTCGGAGTACATCCCCTCGGGTGTCGGGGCAAAAACAGCGTCGGCACCCGCACTTTCTGCGGCCTTGCAATCGGCGTCGAACATGCGCGGATACTTTGCGAAATCCTCGTTCGGACCGAACTGAGTGGGGTTGACGAAAAGGCTCATGACGACGCAGTCGCCAGATTCGCGCGCGCGGCGGACGAGTTCCAAGTGCCCATCATGCAGTGCGCCCATCGTCGGCACGAGCGCGATTCTCCGACCCTCGCGTTCCCATGCAAGCGATTGGTTCTGCATTTCAGTAACGTCGCGGATGATCTTCATGTGGCATGAACCGTCGAACGAAACTACCCCTTGTGAACGCGCCACGAGGGGTGAGTGATACCGAATTTACGGACGCGGGCGTTCATTCGATCCACAGAAATTCCAAGAAGCGCCGCCGCATCGCGCTGACTCCAATCGGCGCGCTGGAGCGCTTGCATGACGAGGCTCCGCTCGACTTCGGCCAGATCAATTCCACCTTCAGGAAGAACCATGGATGTTGACGCCGCCGAATCGCCCGGCGAAAAGTTAAGCTCGCGCAGCGATTGAGCATCCACGGTTTTTCCAGCGAACCGAATCGCAAGACGCTCGATCACGTTGCGAAGTTCGCGGGCGTTGCCCGGCCAAGGATTGCCCTTCAAGGCCGCGAGCGCGTCTTCGGCGAAGGAGATTTCGGCGAGACCGTGTTTCTCGCGAATCTTCGCCGCGAAATAGCGAGCGAGTCCGGGAATATCTTCCGGGTGCGAACGAAGCGGCGGAACTGGAATTGGGCAGACATTGATCCGGTAATAAAGATCGCGGCGAAACCGCTCGGCCTCGACCTCCTTTTCAAGCTGCTTGTTCGTCGCAAAGATAAGACGGCAGTTCGCCTGAATCGGACGCTCGCCGCCGACGCGATTGAATTGTTGCGTCTCGACAGCACGAAGCAATCGCGCTTGGGCAGGTGGACCGAGTTCGCCAATTTCATCAAGAAAAAGCGTGCCACCATCGGCCATTTCGAAGTGGCCGCGTTTACGCGCGACGGCTCCAGTAAATGCTCCTCGTTCGTGTCCAAAAAGTTCGGAAAGAAATAGATTCTCGTCGGGAAGCGCGGCGCAATTGACTTCGACGAACGGTTCGGCGGAACGGGAGGAAAGCCGATGGATGGCGCGCGCGACGAGTTCCTTGCCGACGCCCGTTTCGCCGGTGATAAGGACCGTAACGCTGCTGGGCGCGACGGTTTCGATTTGCTTTTTGAGTTCTGCGATTGTCGTGGAAGCTCCGATGATCTCGTCGAAATCGCGATAGCGGTCGAGCGACTTGCGTAGGCTTCTAACTTCGCGGGCGAGGCTCCCCTGCCGGAGAACATTGCGGAGGCGGAGAGCGATTTCTTCCCGCGTGGATTCCTTAGTCAGGTAATCCTCGGCGCCGCGCCGCATTGCTTCGACGACCGTCGGCACGTCACCAACCGACGACAGGACGACGACGGGCGGACGGGCTTCGGCTTCGGAGGGTTTCGCGAGTTCGTTCAGCAAATCCATTCCGTCGCGTCCGGGCATTTTGAGATCGGTCAAGATCAGGTCGAATGTTTTCGCGGCGAGCATTTCGAGCGCGGCGTCAACTCCCGGCGCGGCTTCGGGACTGAATCCGTCGAGTTCGAGGTTCTTGGCAAGCCGAGTCGCAAACGAACGGTCATCCTCGACGATCAATACGCGCGGGGAATGTGGGGCGGAATCCGACATGCAGGGATGGTGCGATAAATGGGATTCATCCGCAAGCGCGACCATAAACGCGCGTAATGTAGAAAGCGGATCAACGCGGAGACGCGATGGCGCAAAGGCGCAACGAGAAGACCAGCGAAGAAAGTCATTTCAGCCGCCGATAGACGCCGATTAACGCCGATGAAGATAGGCACAGGTGCACGCGGTTGGATTTCCAACTTGAAAGCGGCCTCCCACATTGGAAACAGGCACAACGCAATTATTGTCCCGTCTTTTTCAGTATCTGCACGGCTTTTTCCGCGTTCTGAATCGCGCTGTCGTAATCACCCTTGATTTCAGCAAGTTCGCTCCTTTTCATCCACTCATCGGCCTCGGCGAGCCGGCTTTGAAAGTTACCTCCCTTTGATTCCGAAGCGGCGCTACGGAGGGACTTACGGAGTTTTAACACCGTTTGAATCGCCGCATTCAAACGGCGTTTCTTCGACGCAATGGATTCTACATCCGGATCCTTGGGCTTGGGCGCGTCTGGCTCTTTGACTTGAGCTGTATTGGATTCGCCACCGTTCCCCATA
>CAZPIK010000424.1:0-3293 GCA_964586185.1 uncultured Candidatus Sumerlaeota bacterium
TTTATTGGCGCGCCAGGAGGGATTCGAACCCCCGACACCTGGTTCCGAAGACCAGTGCTCTATCCAGCTGAGCTACTGGCGCGCTCGTAGACAGAGACAAGAGTATCAAGCGATTCGCGTAGGTTCAAAAGGATTGTCAAAGAGTTCATGCCTTGTCTGACTCCCGTCTTTGTGCAAATATTGTCGCATGTCAGTCGGAATGCTTAGTTCCCTCCTAAAGCTTCCTGCAAATGAGCGGGCTGATCTTGCCTTGGCGCTCTGGGAAAGTCTGGAAGAGGATAAGCGCGAGGCGGAGTTTGAACTTTCTGCCGAACAAATCGCAGAATTGGAGCGTCGCGTCGCGGAGCATGACGCCGATCCTTCGACGGCGATGACATGGAGCGATGTCCGGCAAGAATTGGGTTGGGATAAATGACCTTTCGCCTCCTTTTCCGCCCGCAAGCGGAGCGGGAACTTGCGGAAGCGAACACATGGTATCAAGATCGCCAAGTTGGTCTTGAAAGTAAGTTCCGTGCTGACGTCGAAGGTGTTCCTGCAAGAATTGTAGCCAATCCGCTGATCTACCCGTTGCTGCATGACGAGATTCGACGCGCCACTCTTCGGCAATTTCCCGACGCTGTTTTTTTATCGTGTAAAGCTGGATGAGATCGCTGTCATTGCAATCGTTCATTGGCGACGTCATCCGGACACTTGGTTGTCGAGAGTTTAACACCAATCTAGTGAACTTGATGAGACATGGACTCCTTCCGCCCCTCCTTCCTAAACCACGACGAAGCTTGGGATCATTTTGTTGAAGCTTATAAACTCCAGATGCACGGGCGGATAGGTGATGCCGTTCGCGCGTACCGTCGTTCGATCAAGCTCCATCCGACCGCCGAGGCGTGGACGTTTCTCGGCTGGGCGATCAGCTTTCTCGGCCAGTACGAAGAGGCCATCGAATGTTGTAAAAAAGCCATCGCGACCGACCCTGATTTCGGGAATCCTTATAATGACATCGGGTCTTATCTCATTCATCTTGGGCGTCCGGCGGAATCCATCGAGTGGCTTGAGAAAGCGACGCGCGCGCCGAGGTATGAGTCGCCGCAATTCCCGCACGTCAATCTCGGAACGGCCTATGAATCGCTCGGCGAAACGCGAAAAGCCATCGAGAACTACAAGCGCGCGCTCCTAATCCAGCCTGATCACGCATTTGCGCGTAACCGACTCTTCGCGCTCATTGGACAAATGAACTGAGCATTGAAAATAAAGAGATTACGCCACAGAAAACCCAAAATCTTGCCCGGGGCTTGACACCCATTATATCATACTAGGTTTGTGTCCCGACGGCTCTACTTCGGGATAAGCCCCTCTCGACTCATTGGACGGCCTGACTCCGCCTCCTCGAACGGAAAATTTCGCCATGCTCTCCGCTGACAAAATTCGCAACATCGCCATTATTGCCCACATTGACCACGGCAAGACGACGCTGATTGACTCCATCTTCCGCGCCGCGCACACGTTTCGCGAAAATGCCCGCGTCGAGGAACGCGTGATGGATAACAACGAACTGGAAAAAGAGCGGGGCATTACGATTCGCGCGAAGCATTGCACTGTTGAGTGGAAAGACTATCTTATCAACATTATTGATACGCCGGGCCACGCCGATTTTTCGGGCGAGGTCGAGCGCGTTCTCTCGATGGTGGATTCGGTGCTGTTGCTCGTGGACGCGAACGAAGGGCCGATGCCGCAGACCCGTTATGTTCTTATGCGCGCGCTTCGGCTGGGACTTAAGCCCATTGTCATCGTCAATAAGGTGGATCGTCCGAACGCGAATCCGGCGGGCGCGCTTGATAAAACTTTCGATCTCTTTATCGAACTCGGCGCGAACGACGATCAAGCCGACTTTCCCGTTCTATATGGTTCGGGCTTGAACGGATGGCTGGTGCGTAATCTCGAAAAAGATAAACACGAAGGGATGGAGGCTCTTTTCGAAACCATCGTTGAAAAAGTGCATCCGCCCGTCGCCGATTCCGATGCGCCGTTCCGAATGCAGGTCAGCACGCTCGCTTGGAATGATTTTGTCGGACGCATTGGGTGCGGCAAGGTGCTGCAGGGACGACTCAAGAAGGGCGAAACGTTTCAGCGGATTTCCACCCGCGCCAAACATGCGCGTTTGCTCGCCGCCGAAGCGCAGAACGACGAATGGGAAGTTACCGGTACCAAATTGGAGAAAGCCGTTCATCTTTGGGTCACGCGCGGATTGGAGCGCACCGACGCCGACGAAATTTCGGCGGGCGACATCGTTTGGATCGCGGGGCCGGAAGAAATCTCAATCGGCGACACTTTTGCCGCGCCGGGTTATGAGGACGCCGCGCTTCCGCCGCTCGAAATCGAAGAACCGACCGTTTCGATGTTTTTCCTCGTCAATAGCGGTCCCTTCGCCGGTCGCGAGGGAAAAGCGATCACGTTCCGTCAGCTTAAAGAACGTCTTGAGCGCGAGCTTCGAGTTAACGTCGCGCTTCGGGTCGAAGATTTGGGCCGTTCCGACGGCATGAAAGTTTCCGGTCGCGGCGAATTGCATCTCGGCATCCTGATCGAAGAAATGCGGCGCGAAGGAATGGAGCTTTGCGTTTCGCGTCCCGAAGTCATCACGATAAAGGACGAGTCCGACAACACGCTCGAACCGATGGAACAACTTGTGATTGACGTGCCCGAGGAATTTCAAGGCGTCATTTTCGAGACCATTGCGCGCCGCAAAGGCGAACTGGCGGGAATGACCAACACCGGTACGGGGATCATCCGTCTCGAATACAAAATTCCAACGCGCGGCCTTATCGGCTATCGCAACGAATTCCTAACCGACACGCGCGGGCTTGGCATCCTCGCTTCGCGCTTTATCGGATATGGTCCGTGGTGCGGCGAGGTCATTGCCCGCAATCGCGGATCGCTCATCAGCATGGATACCGGCGAGGCGACGACCTATTCGCTCGAAAACCTTCAGCAACGCGGCTCGCTTTTCGTCGCGCCCAACGACCCGATCTACGCCGGAATGATTGTCGGCGAGAACTCGCGTCCGGGCGACATGCCGTGCAACCCGACCAAGAAAAAGCAGGTCTCCAACATGCGCTCCTCGACCAAGGAAGCGACGATCACGCTCGCCGTCCCGCGCAAAATGGGATTGGATCAAGCGCTCGAATGGATCGGACAGGACGAACTGGTGGAAGTGACGCCGCAATCGGTGCGCGTCCGCAAAACAATCCTCAATCCCGAAGACCGCAAACGCGCCGAACGCAAAGTCGCGGCAATGGCGGAAT
>CAZPIK010000425.1:0-3278 GCA_964586185.1 uncultured Candidatus Sumerlaeota bacterium
GAAACTCTTTAAAAGAAACAAACAACTCCTCGTCGTCTAGTAGCAACCAGAAGCCATTGCACGAAATGTTTGTGACCTCAGCCTCCGAAGTGCTCACGCCATGCGTTGCGGATTTCATCGGCATTCCTTTCAATCAGGCGTTGTGCAGCTCGTAATTCCCGATCCGACATACCGTGATTCTGAGCCAATACAATGGCCGGTTCAAGCCAGAATTTCGCCTCGCCGCTCTGAGATTGAGCGTGAACATGTATCCGAGATTCCTCGCGGGAGAAAAAATAAAATCGGATTCCTTCCTCCCTGAAAATGGTTGGACTCATTGACGAACAGCCATTGTTTCTCTTCTCAAATCGTCTCTGCGATTTCAGGCCGAACCGGCTCGTGCGCAAAGTGAAGCACGCGAGGTTGAAGGAACGAAGCAAGCAGCGTCGAGATAAAATAGAGCGATCGGAGCGCGACGTAATCGTATTCGCGCGCGCGGGTCTCGCTGTCCAAATAAATGAAACCCATATAGCTCTTGTTCGCGATCATCGGCGCGGCGACAAACGAATGAACCGGGTGGCGATCCTGCGAGACGATTCCTTCGAACCGTTCGTCATCCAAAACGTTCGGACAATAAACGCAGCTTTCTTCTTGAAGCACGACCTTCAGCACCGAGCGCGGAATTTCAATCTTTGACGCGGCTTCATCATGCGAAATGATCGAGCGCACCTTAAGTTTCTTCTTCGCCGCATCCGATTCCATGATGACGCCGCGGTCGCCGCCCAAAAGGGAAAGCGTCCGCTTGAGCGCGTTGCGGAACAGCTCATTCGTATTCGGCGCGGAAGCCATCTCGTAGAACGTCCGGAGCAGCGACATCGCGTTGTTCAGACTGAAAAACGTCGCGCCCTCCGGTTGATTGAACAGCCGCTGCACGACCCGCTCCATTTGCGCCGCAGTATAAATCGTGATTTGCGGTTCCTGAGTCGCTTTGTGCTTCGCCGGATGTTTGCCCAGAATGTATTGCCCGCGAGTCGAAAGCACCCGATCCAAATCCACTTTTTCAGGCGGATTAAACACCATCACCGTCGAGCCGAGAATCACTTCGTCGCCATCGGCGAGGTCTTTCTCAACGACCCGCTCGCCATTGACGTAAACTCCGTTTCGGCTATTCAGATCCTTGATCGCAACCTTGTCGTCGTGCTCATAGAAAATCGCGTGTGTGCGAGAGATGTCGGCGTCCTGAAGGCTCAGGGCATTGTACACGTCGCGCCCAACGGTGAGTTGTTGCTCGAAGGGAACATCGAGCTTTTCCGTCGGGTGAAGTATGACAAGTTTGCGAGACACGGCGACCGTCATCCGCAGAGTCTAGCCCGCTCCGCACGGCGAATCACGCGAAATCAGCAGCGTTTAGAAGGAAGAATGATCAATTAGCGCAGTGGCGCTTAATATTGCCAACTAACGGTCTTATTCATATATCACCCAGTCTCTGGCTACATTCAGTGTCCTACAGGAGAAGATATAGACTGTCCCCACGTTGAACATCTCATCAAAGTCCTCAAGCGGGGAACTCACTACCGCTACATTATCCGAAATCGCCACGGAATGGCCGAACCAGTCATTTACTACTGGTACTGGATTGGAGAGGGTCGCGGTCAAATCGCCAGATGGCGTATCGAAGATATAGGCCACGCCCGCAGCGCTTACACCTTCCGGATCATCCCGCTTCGCTCCCACGATAGCCCTATCACCCGAGACGGCCACCGAAAAGCCGAAACTGTCACTTATTGTTGGCGCTGGATTGTAGAGAGTTGTAGTCAATGCACCGGTCGGTGCATCGAACACATAGACCGCACCCGCATCGGTCAACCCTCCCGGATTGGCATTCCAAGCCCCCACAACGACGGCATCACCCGAAACCGCCACCGAAATGCCAAATTGGTCGTTAGCCATCCCTTCGGGATGGAAGAGCGTTGAAATTAGTGCGCCGTTTCTCGCATCAAACACATAAGCGCCTCCTGAATCGGCCACTCCACCCGGTGGATCATCCCAATATGCACCCACGACGGCCATATTGCCCGAAACAGCAACCGAGCAGCCAAACCGGTCGTAAATTGATGGAGAGGGATTTCGAAGCGTTGCAGTCAATTCACCTGTGATCGCATTGAACACATAAGCCGTTCCCGCCTCCTCCACTCCAGAGGGATCGTCAAACCAAGCCCCCACGACGACAACCCTGCCGGAGATTGCTACCGAAATACCGAATTCGTCCTCAGCTGCAGAATGTGGGTTGCGTAGCACCCGGATCAATGCACCGGTCCTTGCGTTGAAGATATAGGCGCTTCCTGCACTATACACTCCAAAAGGATCGTTGTCCGGCGCTCCCACGACGACCAAATCGCCCGAAATCGCAACCGAGCGTCCAAAATCGTCTGCTGTCGCCGGAGCGGGGTTGGATAGGACCGAGATTAACTCGCTTGTTGTCGCATCGAACACATAACCAGTCCCCGTGTCAGTCACACTGTCTGGATCGTCGAACGCCGACCCTACGACGGCCAGGTTTCCTGACACGGATACAGAGTTACCGAAAAAATATCCCAACTCGCGTGCGGGGTTGTTGTACGTTGCCACCAAAGTACTGGGATCGCACTGTGCGCCGACCTCGGCAGTAAGCTCAAGGGCAAGAGCCAAGTGCAGAATCGTGCTTCGAAACTTGCGCAATGAGTTAATCGCGGGTTTACCATTCTTCATGGTTTTGTATGGCAATCTTCGCAGGATGTTACTACGCAAAGTATGATGTCCCTCGTGTTCCAAGACCGATCTCCGTTGGCAATCCCACGACCGCCTTTCATCCACTACCTACGTCGAAAGGCTCTCGAGTACGTACAGATTCGAAAAAAAATATTTTTGAAAACGCGAGAAATTCGGTTAAACGAAGCAAGATGCGTTGAAAAAAGACTGTATCAGTCGTATAGCTCTATTCAGATATATGTGCGGCATCGTCGGTTACATCGGCCATCGGGAAGCGTATCCGATCCTCCTTGGAGGGTTGAGGCGGCTCGAATATCGCGGCTACGACAGCGCAGGCGTGGCGCTCATGAACGGACATCTCTCCGTTCACAAGCGCAAAGGAAAGGTTGATGAACTCGCGCAGTTGCTCGCGGCGACGCCAACGCCTGGCCGTAGCGGTATAGGTCACACCCGCTGGGCAACGCACGGCCCCCCCAACGAAGCCAACGCTCACCCGCATGTTTCGCCCTCGGGACGAATCGCGCTCGATCATAATGGCATCATCGAGAATT
>CAZPIK010000426.1:0-3265 GCA_964586185.1 uncultured Candidatus Sumerlaeota bacterium
TTCCTTCAGCGCTAGTTCCGTTCGCATCCAAAGATTCGAGGTGTAGGCGTAATAGAAGGCACCGGCGTCGGGTCCCCAATGTCCCGGAACCGAAATCCCGACGAGCCAGCCCATTTCGGGATCCCACCACTCCGGCCATTCGTGAATCTCGTACGGGCGAACGAGTCCCCCCAGCGCGTCAGCTTCGCGCATACCCTCTTTTCCGCGCTCGATCCAATTCGGCGCGGCATAGCAATCATCATCGAGAAACGCGATCAGGGGATTCCGAACTTGCTCAATCCCGAAGTTCCGAGCCTCTGCCCAGCTTCCTCCCGAATCGCGACGATGATAGTGAACCCGCTCGAACTTATTCTCTGAAAAATATTCCGGGGTTCCATCCGTCGAATGCGAGTCAATGACGTGCACTTCATCTTCGCCGGAAAGTTGCGGCAACAAAAGGCTAATGCACCGCTCAAGTTTGGATAGCCGATTGTGAGTGAGGATGATGACGGAAACGGCGGACATGAATACCGATCAAGCGAGAATGAATGAGGCGAAATTGAAACTTATATTCCTGAATTCAACTCACCACAGAGACACAGAGGCACAGAGAATTCCGAATCACGGATGCCCGTCATGCAATCTCTGTGCCTCTTTGTCTCTGTGGTGAGAAATTTCATCCGGTCGTGATCTTGCAGCATCTTAATTTCCAAGGCGTTGTCCGAGCTTGAGCGCGCGTCCGTTCAAAAACGCCGCCGCATCCATGACTGGTTTTCCTTCGGGCTGAAGTTGTGTGATGAGCAAGTGACCATCCCCCGTTTTCACGATGAAGCCAAATCCTTTCATAATTCCGGCTACGCTGCCGCTCGGCGCTTTTGGGACGACTCCATGATGTTCCGCCTCGTCCGCGTCAAGCGGTTCCGCCTGAATGATTCTCATCTGCTTTCCGTCCATCGTTGTGAAGCATCCCGGCCAGGGAGTCAGTGCGCGGATTCGGTACATGATTTGTTCGGAAGTTTCATTCCAAGGAATTTGTCCTTCTTCCTTCTTAAGCATCGCCGCGTAGGTCGCTTCCGAATGTTCCTGTTCGACCCCTTCGATCAGGCCCTCGTTTTCAACATCATCAAGGACGCGCAACAGCAGATCGGCGCCAAGAACGCTCAAATAGTTGGAAACCGAAAGCGCGTCGTCGTCATCGCTGATGTCCATTTTGCTTTGCGCCACGATGGGACCGGCATCGAGTTCGGGCGCGACTTTCATGATCGTTACACCCGTTTCGAGACGCCCCTCCAGCATGGCCCTTTGGATCGGTGCCGCGCCTCGATATTCAGGCAGCAACGAGGCATGAACGTTGAGGCATCCGATCTTGGGAGATTCGAGCAGCGAAGTCGGAAGGATTTTTCCGTAAGCGACGACCACGATAACATCCACCCCCAACTCCCGAATCTTGCCCTCAATAGACTCCGTCTTGAGGCTTTTGGGTTGGAGGACCGGAATTCCACGCGAATCGGCTAAAGTCTTGACGGGCGGATCGGCCAAAACCTGACCGCGCCCCTTCGGTTTGCTGGGTTGCGTCACGACTAGGCAGACTTCATGGCGACTCTCCACCAAACGCTCGAGCGTTGGAATGGCAAAATCGGGAGTTCCCATGAAGCATATTTTCATCCGTAATGTCTCTTTCGGCACGACGCAATCGTCGCGCGGCCATTCAACCGCATTTCGAGGGTTTTTTCCACAGGCATCCGGGAATTGGTCTTGCCCGCCGTTCCCAAGTTCACTACGATCCAAATCATGACACAAAAACCGCTCAATTGGGGAAAATGGGGCGACGCCGACGAGCGAGGGACGCTCAACTATATCACGCCCGAAGTCACGCGCCGGGCTGCGGGACTCGTTAAAAAAGGCAAATCGTATCCGCTCGCGATTTCGCTGAAAGCGGGAGCGCCCATCTGGCCGGGTCGCCACGAAAACTGGCACGTTGCCATGCATCAAAATCTCTGCGGTCCCGGACTCGGCGGCGCGGAAGATTTGCTGATGATCCACACTCACGGCTCGACCCATGTAGACGCGCTCTGCCATATCTGCGCCGATGGCATTATGTACAACGGCCATAAAGCGGAGAAAGCGATTGATTCGAGTGGCGCCAAAAAGAATTCGATTGATCGGATCGGTTCGATTGTCACGCGCGGCGTGTTGCTTGATGTCGCCGGTCATCATGGTGTCGCGCATCTTCCCGCTGGACACGTCATCACTCCCGCCGAAATTGAAGAGGTCGCGAGCAAGCAGGGCGTCGGTTTTGAATCGGGCGACGCGCTTCTTTTCCGCACCGGCTGGTTGAAAACTTGGGATCAGGATCGCGCCGCGTTCAATGCTTCGCAGCCGGGAGTCGGATTGGCCGCCGCCGAGTGGGCTGGCTCGCGCGAGATCGCCGTCATGGCCTCCGATAACAGCGCGGTCGAGGCCTTTCCCGTTCCCGAAGGCTTCCTTCCCGTTCATCGCGAGTTCCTCCGCAATCAAGGGGGATACCTCATGGAACTTTTGGATTTGGAGACGTTGGCCGCAGAGCGCGTTTACGAATTCATGTTCGTCGTCGCGCCGCTCAACATCGAAAAGGGACTCGGCAGTCCTATCACGCCGCTGGCGATTTGCTGAACCTTGCGCAATCATGAAGCATGACAAACGCGGGTCATGCAGTCCTTTATTTCATTGCTGCGGTGACGTCCGGTATCGCCTCGTGCCAAAGTTACCGACCCACGCGTGATACGTATGAAGCGTCTGCGGGTGGCGTGACAAAAGAAGCCCCTGCGCCCCCGGATAATCGTTCTGAAACTAAACCTGCCTTACCTTCGCCGACGACTGCGCCTTCCGGGGTTTTGGGCGCCGATGCGCTCGCCGATCGTACAGACGGAACCGCCGAGGATAATCCTTCCGCCAATCCCGCAATCTGGGGCGATGCGGCGCAAAAGGCTTCCGGTAAAACTTTCGCTCCGATCTATTTCGATTTCGATTCGGCGGCGCTCCAGTTTTCGTCGCGACGCACGCTCGAAGAGCACGCTGAATGGCTGAAGGCGCACCCGGACGTTTGGGTAACTCTCGAGGGTCATTGCGATAGCCAAGGGTCGTCCGAATACAATTACAATCTCGGCATGTCGCGAGCCATGGGAGTGAAAATTCATCTGGTCGGGATGGGGATCGAGGCGAATCGGCTCTTTACGATCAGTTATGGCGAAGAGAGACCAGCGGTTAGAGAACCTAGGCGTAATGAAGTTGATGACCATGAAGATGA
>CAZPIK010000427.1:0-3263 GCA_964586185.1 uncultured Candidatus Sumerlaeota bacterium
TTCAGGGCTTGCCTCGTATGACAGACTGATGACCCAAGGCGTTGCCTTGGGCTTTGTTCCTTCACCCCTTCGTGACGGGGTGAAAAGTACAGTGCAAGTCTTGGATGACTTTTATCTCGACCCATTCACAATTGTGAGATGTGTTCAATGACCGACGCACCGTCACCCACAATTTGGTCCGAACTATCATCGCCCACGCGAGCGGAGAACTTCTGGCTTACGCGCCACCCTTCGGAAATAGATTCCTGCGTTCGCGATCGAGCGAAACATCCGATCCAACCGCTCGATGCCGCCGCGCTCGAAGAATTGCGAAATGCCCATGCGCGTTGGGGCGCGGACGCTTTATCGCTCGCGGCAATCGAGCGTCTTGCCGATCCGCGCGCGCGTGTTGTCGTTACGGGACAGCAACCGGGACTGCTCGGCGGAACGCTGCTCAACGTTTATAAAACACTTGAAGCAATTCGACTCGCACGGACGTTGCAGGAGCGCTTTCCCGAACTTCATATCGTTCCGGTCTTTTGGGTCGCTTCGGAAGACGACGATTTTGACGAGGTTAAGCGCGCGCACTGGCCCAACACTCTTGGAGGCTTGCAGGAATTCTTTCTCGACCGCGGCGACGAGAAACTGGGGTGGCGTGAGGGTCGAATGATCGGCACGCTTCCCGCAAGCGCATTTGCCGAATCGCTCCGAAAGCGAATCGAGGATTCCACGCGCGAGACCGAGTTCAGCAAGGAAGCGCTCGATTTCATTTTTTCCCCGAAGAATGCTTCGGAAACTTGGGAGGACGCTTTTTGTAGGATTCTGCTTCGGCTTGTTCAGGGGCAAGGTCTGGTGATCGTTTCTCCGCTCATGCGTTGGGTGCGTCAACGCGGCGCGCCAATTCTTTTAAAGGAACTTTCGCTTCGGGGAAAAAGTTCGCGCGATGTCATTGCTCGCGGCGAAGAACTTCGCCGGAACGGAATCGAACCCAAACTCCATCGCCGCGATGACGCCCTCAATTTGTTCCGGATTGACGACGCTCAATGTCGCTGGGCGTCGCGCATCGAAGGCGACAGTGTGAATTGGATTCCACCCGAAGCTTCACGCGAGGCGTTCCCGCCTACATTGATCGAACAATTGGCGGGCGAAATCGCTGCGTCGCCCGAGCGATTTTCGTTCAACGTCGTGACGCGTCCGATGGTTCAGGATTCGATTTTCCCGACGGTTGCGCAGGTGGTGGGGCCCGGCGAAGCGGCGTATCTTGCGCAGGTCGAATCGGTTTACGATGCGTTCGGAGTTTTCGCGCCGGTGCGTCAGCCCCGACCGCAGGCGACGTTGGTCACTCCAGCCGCCGCCAAAGGACTCGAAAAGTACGGTCTCTCGGCGCGTCAGGCGATGGAGTTCGATTCGACGGCGCTCGCGAGAAAGGTCATCGAACGCGATGCGGGTGAGGGATTTACGGCGGAAGTGGCGCAACTCAAAGAACGTCACCGCGCGGAGCTACGCTCGCTCGCAACGGCGACGGGTAACAATACTGCGCTCGCTTCAGCGTTTGAAAAACTCGATCACGCGATGGAGAAGGGTTATGAGACGATCCGCGAGCGGGCGCTTTATGCGCGCCAAGCCGATGAGCGTCAACTCAATGAAGCGATGATGAAACTCGAAACGATTTTCCGTCCGTCGGGTCAGCCGCAGGAACGAATCCTGAATCCCGTCGTGCCGTTTGTTCTGCAATACGGCTGGGATTGGGCCTTGCGCGCCGCGTTGTTGCTGAAATACGACGATCCCGAGGGTACGACGGTCATTTTGCTTTCAACTCTGCCCACAGGAACGAACCAAAACAACTCAAAATCTTGAAATCAAACACGGATGAAGAGGATGTATGGGATGAATGCCCGATCAGGAATATTTTCAAAAATCTTTTCTCCTGTGCTTTCCCTCTTTGCGCCTTTGCGACTTCGCGCCTTTGCGGTGACTTCTTTGTTCGCATTTGGATTTGTCGTTCTATTTTTTTTTAGCACCTCTAGTTCGGCTTACGGCCAAGGCCCCATCCGTCGCGCGATTCGCGAGCGCGTGCAGAACCGCCCGGCTCCGAAACCTTCGGATGAAATCGAGAAGAGGACGATCCAGGTCGGCGATACCGAACGGGCGTATTGGATTCACATTCCGCCCTCGCACGAAGTGACGCCGGGAATGCCGCTCGTGATTGTTCTTCACGGCGGCGGCGGATCGGGTCCGCAGGCCGAGCGCTCTTACGGCTGGACCCCCAAATCGGATCGCGAAGGTTTTATCGTCGTCTATCCCGACGGCACGGGGCCCGCCAAAGATAAATTGCTCACATGGAACGCCGGAGCGTGTTGCGGACAAGCGATGGATCAAAAGGTGGACGATGTTGCGTTCATCCGCGCTCTCGTTGCGCATCTTCTCGCGACTTACAAAATCAATCCGAAGAAAGTTTACGCGACCGGACTTTCCAACGGCGGCATGATGTCGTATCGGCTCGGCTGCGAAGCCTCGGATATTTTTGCGGCAATCGGTCCCGTCGCGGGCGCGCTCAATTGCGAAACCTGCACGCCGCAGAAGCCAGTTTCGGTCGTCGCCGTGCATGGCAAGAAGGATCAAAACGTAAAATTCGAGGGTGGGTCGCCCGAACGGAAATTCGACAATCATCCGCGAACGGATAAATCAGTCGCGGAGTCCACCGGATTTTGGATCAAGCATAACGGTTGCGCTGAAGCGCCGAAAACGGAATCGCGCGAGGGAGTGACCATTTCAACTCACGAAGGCGGGCGCGACAAAACGGCGGTCAAGATTTACGCGATCACGGAAGGCGGCCACTCTTGGCCCGGAGGATTACGCGGCTCGCGACTGCTCGACGAAACTTCGAAGGCCATTAACGCCACCGACGAAATTTGGGAGTTCTTCAAATCGCATCCCAAGCCGTGAGGCCGTTACGGTTCCGAACAGTTAAGTCTAACTACTCAAACGGAGGGCGGGCTTTCTAGCCCGCCATTAGGTGACAAAGCTCTCACCCAGTGAATGGCGGGCTAGAAAGCTTGTCATTACCCATATCTCAACAAGAGGGTAAGCAAAGGCAGATGGATCTCAATTCTCTGTCCCACACGCTTGGCGCGGAAAAGATTCAGCCCGCAAAGCGGGCGGCGTAATAAAGCCCAGGGTGAAGCGAGCCGAAGGCGAGCGGAACCCTGGGTGGACGCGACCGGAATTCCAAGCCCCGGAGATTCCGTGGTTTTTTTCAAGGGGTCTCCTCCAATATTTTGCAG
>CAZPIK010000428.1:0-3251 GCA_964586185.1 uncultured Candidatus Sumerlaeota bacterium
CTCATCACGGGAGGAACAAAAGGACTCGGCAAGTCCATGGTGATGGGACTAGGAGAAGCGGGAGCGCAGGTCGCCATTAACTATGCGCATGACGACGCAGCAGCGAAGCGAACCTTGGCCGATTTACAGGCGGCAGGCGGCAAGGGCATCTTGGTAAAAGGCGACGTCACTACCGAAGTCGAAGTAAAACGAATCATCGCCGAGATCGAAAAGCGAATGGGCACTCCCGATATCGTCATTGTGAACGCAACCTGCGAACAACCCCAACGATCCATCATGGATTACGATTGGGAATTCTACGAACGCATGATTGATTTTTTTATTAAGAGTCCCTTCTTGCTGACCCGCGCATGTTTGCCGCACATGAAATCCAAACGCTGGGGTCGGATCATCAACATCGGCTCGGAAGTTTTTCAGCGCGGCGTGCCGAATTTTACCGCCTATATCGCGGCCAAAGGGGGACAAAACGGATTTACGCGCGGACTTGCGACCGAGCTCGCGCCATTTGGAATCACCGTCAACATGATTTCCCCCGGATGGATTCCCGTCGAACGCCACCAAAACGATCCGCAAGAATCCAAGGACGCATATTTTAATCTCATTCCCGCCGGTCGGTGGGGCGTTCCCGATGACGTTGCAGGCGCGGTTGTATTTCTCTCCAGCGACGCGGCGTCATTCATCACGGGCCAAAACCTCTGCGTCAATGGCGGTATGACCGTCGCCTAAACTCAATTTTGATTTCGCGCAATTTTATTTCAGTGGCGCGCCTTCTATTGGTTTCCCATTGGTCGTCAGAATCTGAAAATGGTGTGCGCCATACTTCCTCTGAAGCCAAACGATTTTCTTATCTCGCGTCACTTCGAACATTCGGATTTGATTGGGTTCGTTCGCTCCGTACGAAGCGATGACGATATTGCCATTGGGCAGTCGCTGCGCTCCGCACGGATCGGCCAGCGGATCGCCATCACTCCCCTCTCCCGTAAAATCATTATTATCCAACATCCAAATCGTCTTCCCTGTTGAGTCCACTTCGATGACGCGATTGCCGTGTGTCAGATTGATATGCGTATTCCCGTTGGGCAGGCGAATCGCAGTGAAAGGCCAGGTTTCCGGCTCCTTCACTCCGAATTCCTCCGGACGCTTGGTATTGAATGTGTTCACAATTTCGCCTTTGGGCGTGTACTCCTTAACGGCAAACGCCAGCAGATGCGGAACGAGATAATTTCCGTTGCCGATTTTTCGCGCCATGCGCGTTTGCATGTGAAAATTGTCCGTTTCCGGCTGTAGCTTGACCTCGACTTTGATCTCGCCCGATTTCGAATCCACTTCGAGCAGTCGCGGCATTGCGCCAAGTTCGGTGACGAGCGTGTTGCCATTCTCCAGCCGCTGTGTGGTTCCCAACTCCTGGTTCCGAGGATCTTTTTTGTAAATCCAAATAACGTTTTTTTGCCCGTCGTATTCCCGAATCTCGTCCGTCCAACATATGAGCGTATTTCCATTAACCAAAACCCAGCCGTCGCGCGCGTTGGCTTTTCCCGAATCCCAAATAAGTTCGTCATCCTCTCCAACAATGCCCGTGACGGGACCCGCAACGAGAAACGAATGACGGATTTCCTCCGCGCGAATACTCACGCAAGCAATTAAAAACATTAAGCAAGTAAGCTTTTTGAACTTATGCATCTTGATTATCCTCGCGTGACATTTGAGTTACTTAATTTGCAACCATTCCGAAACAATATAACGCCCCAGATGTTCGCACATAAATTCTATCGCTCGCAATTGCCGGAGTCGCATAGCAAGGTTCGTCAAACGTCGCCGCGTGAAGCTCGCGCCAATCTCCCTCCGCCGATATAACCGTCACATCGCCCGCCTCGCTCAATAGATAAATCTTTCCGTCCCCGGCAACCGGCGAACTGAAATAATCCCCGTGGGCCGCGACGCGCGACTGCTTAATCGCTTTCCCCGTTGCCGCATCCAAACTCGACACCACTCCTCCGTTGCGCGCCATAAACATCAGCCCGCGATAAATAATGGACGAAGGAACGTAAGGAATCATTTTCTCCTGTCGCCACACCACATGCGTGCCCGTTACGTCTCCGCTTCCTCCCGACCGAATACACATCGCCACGTTGTGCGACTCCTCGAAAATCTTCTCCATCGAAGTATATTCGGTCTCCGTGATTCTCCCGTCTTTGTTTCGATCCACCTGTGAAAACCGACTGCGGATTTGCATGTCTCCCGGTTCATCCGGATCAAGCACGCCGTTTCTGTTACGGTCGTCGCGCGCAATTGTGTCTGCAAATGGGATAGGCGAAATGCGGTCGCCTCCTTCACCCGTATCGCCTCCCGGCGCCCAGATCGCCAAATAAAAATTTCCTTCCGGCCCGACGACCGGCGTCGGATTGGCGATGCGCGCAAGTCCCCGCACGGTCCATAACTCTTTGCCGGTTGAAAAATCATAGCCCACGATCCGCACCGTTCCCGCGACGACGATCTGACGCCCACTCGCCGTATTCCATATTACCGGCGTTGAATAGCCTCGTGGAAATTCCGAGCGATCGGTCTTCCAAACGACGATGCCTGTCCGTTTGTCCAACGCCATCAAGAAAGAATCGGTGTCGTGGTCTTGGTTGATAATGACTTGGTCGCCGCACACAATCGGCGAACTTCCCGCGCCGTAGCCGTCGTTGAAAGGGCCCATCCGCTTGCGCCAAAGCAACTTCCCCGCGTGGTCAAAACACGAAAGACCGCTCGAACCGAAAAATGATACCACCACATCTTGATCTGCGGCGGGACTGGGCTGCGCAAGACTGCCCCGCTGATGAATCTCCTCCAGCTGATCGTAGGGAGATTCTTCACTCCAAAGCGTTCGACCATCACGTGCATCAAGCGCAAGAGTCATAAGTTTTATATTTCGCTTTTCACCCGACTCAATTTCTTGGGCCGCTGTCAGAAATATATACCCGTCAAAAATTACCGGTGACGAATGTCCCGGAGGTAATCCCGCGCGCCAAATCAGATTATCTTTGGGTCCAATTTTCTCCGGCAACGCTGGTCCTGTATCATCCTCCGCGCGCACTCCCGATCCTGCAGGGCCATGAAACTGCGGCCACTCGCCCGCCGATACCAGAGCGCTGATAAGCAAGCCCTGAAGCAGAAAGGAATAAAGCGCCACACGCCGAAGAAAGATGAGCATGCGAAAGAAGACCAAACAATGGGATCGAAAGAAATTAGTGGCGGAGAGAGTGGGA
>CAZPIK010000429.1:0-1406 GCA_964586185.1 uncultured Candidatus Sumerlaeota bacterium
GCCTCACGCCCAGCTTGGCGAGAATCTCGGCCAAGTGGGAGCCGATGGCTCCCACTCCGATAATCGTCACCGGATAGGCGTTGATGCGATTTTGGTCAATGATCGCCGCATTGCGCAGATACCGTTCGTCAATCGCTCCCGTCCCTTCATAAGGGGGGATCGAGGACGAAACGGTGTTCCGCGCCGAAGCCGTCCAGATCATTTGGGTCAACACCAATTGATTCGCAGAATCGGACATAGTCATCCACCTCCATTTCTTGCTCGAAAGCGGCGCGGGCAACGGGATTGGACAAAAGACCGCTCCCGCCGTAGTCTTCCAGCCAAGGTTTCTGAAGTCGGTGCGCAGATGGAATTATTGTTTCCTCCTGCACCAACTTTTGAAACTCGGTGTTCCAGAATCCCAACGTTTCCGGCGTAATCGGTTCGTAGCCCGGCGCGCTCCAATCCACGTGGACGGAACACTGGACGCCGAGCCGGTTTTTCTTTCCCGGCCCAAACGCATGATCGAAATCCATCCGAGCATAGAACACCCCCGCCTTGGTCAATATCAGCATGAGGGCGAAATCCCACCGGCCGAAACTGTTCGCCATCGTTTCCTCGTCAGTCCCCGAGGGGCCGTTGATTTCCGCGGGATGGGTGTGCGTCCAACAACTTGTCCGCCACGGCTCGATGCCGCGACGTTCATAAAGCTCAAGCTGCTTTTCTGCCCACCATTCCATATCCAATTGAACCGTGATTGGGCTTACCACCTGCCGCACCAGAATGAAATCCTCTATGAGTAGCCCTTCCCTTGCGGGAGCGAGCAGACCCATCGAGGAAACTTCGCACGGCGTCCGGTGTGCCATCCATTGCAGATGCCAATAGGCATGGGGGGTCAGGACAATCTTCATCGTTTTCCTCCTTTCGCCGGTCGTCCCGGCATGATTCACAGGCGGAGACGGTTTTCGTCTCGCCGTCGGTTTCGATCTCGATTTGTTCGAGATCGCGTTTCCAGACTTGCTCGCCGCAAACACCGCAGGGACGGGAATCCCGCTCGACGCATGAGTTGCAGGCGTCGAGGTCGGTGTCGTAATCCACTTCGCGAATGTAGTCCTCGCAGTGATTGCAGTAACGGCGGCAAAACTCGCAAAGCGATTCGCCGCAACTGTGGCTGAAGGCGAGGTCGTCGGAGTTCCATCGTTCGCCGCATTCGCGGCAGGTCTCGCGCGGTCCGTCCACCCAAGTTTCTAAAGAGATGTAGGGGGAGTTGTCGTTGTAGGTGCGGAGAAGATTTTCGATCAGGTCGCGCAAGGGAAGAAAGTCGCCCGCAGCGTGATAGACCCGTGCCGTCTCCTCATGTTCGCTCCAACAGATGAGTCCGCTGGTATTGACATGCGGATGGGGAAATCCCTCCTTGGAGTCGGCGT
>CAZPIK010000429.1:1506-3228 GCA_964586185.1 uncultured Candidatus Sumerlaeota bacterium
ATGAGTCCGCTGGTATTGACATGCGGATGGGGAAATCCCTCCTTGGAGTCGGCGTTAATGCTTCGGTTCGAAACACGAACGTCGAAATCAACGAGCGAGAGTGTAACGTCCAGATCGCCGATCCAAACGTTATCCAATTCCACTGCATTCACGATAAAGCGAACGCGGGGAGGGGCATCGCCGATCCACTCGCCATCTTCAAGAAGCCCCCGGATATTGCCCACCAATATGTCGGGAGGCGCATCCTTGGTTTCGTGACGCGCTCTTCGCAGGTCTTTAATGTGGCGAAGCGCGCCTTGTTTGGCGTAGGAGCGGACGTTGGAATCAAATGTGATTGTGGGTGAGTCACCATAAGTATGGACGGTCATACCCGAAGGGCGAAGTCGTTTCAGGCAACTCTTGAAGCCGCGCTGTCGGGCGAGACGAATGAGCCTCGCCCGACGACGCCGTGCCGCCATCGTCTCCTCCAACTTTGCTTTCGCGGATTTGATCTCGCGGAGCCAGTAAAGGAGGCGGCGCTTCCGAATCGAAAGCGCCAACCTCCATATGGCTTCTTCGCCAAGGACTTCCGCGCCGTTCATGGCACGGCTCCCTCGATCTTGAGGGGAACGCACGAAATGCGGTCGCCATCCTGCAAGGTCTCGTCGGCAGAGGGAGTAAAACCTCCCTGCGCGCCACGAACAATGCGGATGGTGCATTCCTCGATGTCCACGTCCCGCTCTTCGAGGAACGTTCTCACGCTCGTCCCGACCGGAAGGATATGCCGTTCGGCAAACCCTCCGCCGTTGCGATTGAGATAGGTGATGGTGATCGTCTCGGCCATGATATGGCCCTCCTGACAATGATGAAATGTGACGCGCCCATACGGACGGTCGTAAGGCAAGCGCACGCTGTAGGGGTGTAGGTTGTAAAGGTGCGGATCGGCCACGCGGGCCGTCTGCGGATGAGTATGGAGCGAACGATAATTTCGGCCAAGGTGTGGAAATGGGCCGGACTGGCTCCTGACGTCAAGACAAATCAACTTGCTAAGTATTTGAGTTTATGGTGAACTTTACCGATTTCTAAATCGTTGTAGGATGCGCCTATGAAAATTACAGTTCTTCCGAATACGCGGGTCGAATTGGCCTACCGCCTAAACGATGCCCGCTTGGCCGTCGTATATAAGGACGCGACCACAGATCTCGATTTGCTTCGAAGCGCTACGAATGCAGAACATGTGATGATATTGCCATCCATTCTAGTGTCAAAGACGGGTAAGTTGACCATTGAGGCAACGCTCTTGGGATCGGGATCTGTGGTGGAAGTTGGCATTAACATAATCCCCTACGGGAGTTTACACTTTGTCGATTTTCCTGGCTCATCAACTCAGAGTGTCATTAGACGCGAAATCGACATCATAGTTGAAGCATAGAAAAAAGGCGGCTGCTATCGTGATGATGACCTACACCGTGAAAGTTGGTAGTAAAGTTCCGTTTACGTTTCTTTGGGGCAGCGCACGTACTTGTCGAAGCTTTGAGGGCAAGCTTTATCTCACATTCCGCGTGGCCGCACATGGGGAAGCAATACGATTTGGAGTCCTGCGAAATTTAAAGGGGGCTAATCGCATGGAAGAACTCGGCGTACTCGATGTTGAGGAAACAACGACGATAGATCTTAATGGGGTAAGCGCTGTATTTGCGCTTTGCGTGCGACCCAGACAGGATTCTCACGTGGTATGCAGTC
>CAZPIK010000430.1:0-3203 GCA_964586185.1 uncultured Candidatus Sumerlaeota bacterium
CGGCATCTTGAAGGATATGCGAAGAAAAAAATACGGTGTGCCCTCGATCCCGAAGCGAAAGAATCAGATCGCGAACGTCCTTACGACCCAGGGGATCGAGACCCGATTGTGGTTCATCCAAGAAAACCAAATCAGGGTCGTTTAATAGGGTTTGAGCCAAACCGATCCGCTGATTCATCCCTTTGCTGTATCCCCGCAGAGGAAGGTTTGCCGCGTGAGATAACCCCACTAACGCCAACAGTTCCTCAATTTTCTTTCGGCGTTTGGCCTTGGGAATACCGTAAAGATGACCGTAAAAATCGAGGAATTCCCAGCCGCGGAGGTAATCGTAGAAGTAGGGATTTTCGGGTAAATAACCGATCCGGGACTTTGCGGCGCGGTCGCCCAGCGGTTTACCCAAGATGCGAGCCGTTCCCGAGGTTGCAAAGTGGATACCCATCAGGATTTTGATCGTGGTCGTCTTGCCCGCGCCATTCGGACCCAAAAGTCCGAAAATTTCACCTTGCTCGACGTTCATGGTCAAATCCTTGAGGGCGTCGGTGCGACGACCCGTCAGACGGATTTTAAGACGACCATGTTCCACATCCACGAAATCGCGGACGTAAGTTTTGCTTAAATGTTCGATTTCAATGACTGGAGGCATGAAAGGCGGGAAAGCTTCTCCTTGCGAATGGCGCCTGCCATCCGAATTTATGAGGACGCAGGGGGAAGATCACTATGCCGATTTCGGGCGGGAAGTCAACGAAAACGGGATTTCGTCTCTCGAACGTCGGGGCTAAGCACGAAGACGCAAAGACACGAAGTTTCACAAAGGTATCCGAGCTTCAGCCACTGTTAATTTAGTCACTCGCTATAAATATCAAAGATCAACAGGCGAGTGGATGAATTGACAAAGTCCTTTGCGGCGACCTAACATCCTCCGTCGCCTTTTCGCGCAAGCATCTCTTCGGCGACACTGCGTTGCGATTTTGGTTTCGTCGCCCGATACGTCATCTTCCTACCGACATTCCGGATTCTCACTTGCCCGCAACACTTAAAAAGCCGGTTTCCCCTTGGACGCTGACCCCAAATCCGAAGCGGCGATGGGAGCGCGCAAAAGTTGACCCCGCGCGGCTCACCCGATTGCTTAATTCGGGACGTTATACGCCGCTCCTTTCCAAGATTCTCGCCGCGCGCGGATTCGACACGCACGACGAGATTGATGCGTTCATGAATCCTTCGCTCGGCGCATTATCTGATCCGTTTCTTCTTAAAGGGATGACGGAGGCGGTCGAGCGAATCGCGGCGGCACTCAAGCGCGAAGAACCTATTTATATTTTTGGCGATTACGACGTGGATGGCGTCACGGCGACGGCGATCCTGCGGAGCGTTTTCGATTTTCTCTGCGTCCCGGTCGGAGTTTATATTCCGCATCGGCTGAACGAGGGTTATGGAATGCGCGCGGAGAGCGTCCGCTCGATTGCGGAGCGAGGCGCGAAGCTCATCATCACGGTGGATAACGGTATTACCGCGCACGAAGCCATCGAAGCCGCGCGCGTTGCGGGCGTTGACGTGATCATCAGCGACCATCACGAGCCGGGCGAAACGCTTCCCTCCGCCTATGCGGTTATTAATCCGAAGCAAGACGGCTGCGGTTATCCATTCAAGGAACTTTGCGGCGCGGGCGTGGCGTTCAAACTCGCGCATGGAATTCTTAAGAAGTGCGCGCCGGATGCAAACTCCGCAAAAGAGTTTCTAAAATCGCTGCTCGATTTTGCCGCTCTCGGAACAGTCGCAGACGTGGTTCCCTTGCGCGGAGAAAATCGCTGCTTCGTTACACACGGCCTCAATTTAATTCGCGAAGGGCGGCGGCAAGGGTTTCGCAGTTTGTTTGAGGTCATCGGGAGCGATCCGAAAACTCTGAACGCGGGATCGGTCAGTTTTACGATCGTGCCTCGCCTGAACGCCGCAGGACGCACCGAACACGCCATGTCCGCGCTTGATCTTCTGCTCGCTGATGAACCTGCGCGCGCGCGGGAACTCTCCTCGCAACTCAATCGCCTCAACGACGAGCGGCGGCGAATCGAACTCGATATCGTCGAAGAGGCGATGGGTATGATTGACGAGGAGGAGGATTCGCCGGTCATCGTCCTCGCGCAAGAGGGTTGGCATTTGGGCGTCGTGGGCATCGTGGCTTCGCGCGTGCTGGATAAATATCATCGCCCCGTGATTGTGTTGGGGATGGATGGAGACGAGGCGAAAGGTTCCGCGCGTTCGATTCCGGGCTTCGACATGCACGCCGCTCTGGGAGCCTGCGCGGAGCATCTTGAGCAATTCGGCGGACACACGATGGCGGCGGGTTTGCGGATTCGATCGGAGAATCTCCCGGCGTTTCGGTCGGCGATTCATGCCTACGCGCGCGAGACCACCGACACGCGGATTTTGTCCCCCGCGCTCACGATGGACGCCGTCGCGACGCCCGAAGATATTACGCTCGACAACGCCATCTCGCTCGAAGGGTTGGCTCCGTTCGGCGCAGAGAATCCAAGAGCGCTTCTCGAAATTGAAGGCTTCTCGCTGGCCGAGGAACCGCGCGTTCTTAAGGAAAAGCATTTGAAGCTCCGGCTCTGCGCGCCCGACGGACGCATTGTTCAAGGAATCGGATTCGGTCTCGGCGAACGCGCGAGCGAACTCAAGATGGGACTCTGCAAGCTCCGCCTCGCCGCATCGCTCTCGATCAACGACTGGAACGGCCGCCGCACGGCAGAGCTTGAGATCAAAGATTTCCAGACAGATTGAGATTTTGGGGGGTTTAAAGTATCTACTTTGGAGTGCGGCGGCTTGACGCCGCTTTGAAGCGCATTTTCCCGCCCCGTCAAGCCGGGGCAAAGAAAAGCACGGTCAAGCCCGCGCACTCCAAAGCAGGGCATTACAATTAAGTGGTATCGCTTCGTTGCGCCGTTTCGATTTGGGATTGACATCCGAATCGGGCGGTTCATAATGCCAGTCCATGAGAAGTTCCCAATTCAAATCGGTCATTTTTGCGGTTTGTGGAGCCGCCCTCCTGTTTAATCTCGCGGGATGTTCGCGCAGCGGTGTTTACGTAACCTATGAAGAACGTTACCGACTGTTCTTCATCGCCGATCACATCTCGCCGGGGGCGCTTAAACGCGATCCCGATTCGGCGGGGCGGACGTTTGCGCAGATGGCCTCGCTCAACCGTT
>CAZPIK010000431.1:0-3184 GCA_964586185.1 uncultured Candidatus Sumerlaeota bacterium
GACGTTCCCTTTCGCTCCTTCTTTTCGCCCTTAACCTCGCGTTTTGGGGTTGCGGTGGCGGCGGATGCCAATGTTCGTTGCTCTGTCCCGTTGATAACAATAATCCACCGATTTTTGGACACATCAGATGGCGACCCGATTCGTTGGGTGCCGTCTTGGACGTAGTGCCCATCCCCGCCAGCGGAAATCCAAAGGACATTTGTATTGAAATGACCGGTCCCGATCCCTCGGCGGGGCTTAACTGGACACTTCAAGAATGGCTCAATCATTTCCGGATCAGCGCGAGCGCGATTGATCCCGATTCGGTTTTTCCCCGTGCCTACGCCGACCCAAGCAAGGACTGCGTCAAAATCAACACCTCGGATGTTCCGTACAATTTTACTTCGACGGTACAAATTGAGTGGTCGGGCAACATCAAGTGGGAACCGGGCCAATACGTTTTGACGGTAACGGTAAAGAATCCGCCGGGGCTGAAATACCCATTCGCCGCACCCGCCCACATCGACTGCGAACCGCCAGTGGACACAGCGACGGGAAATGTAACGCTCGTCCTTTATCAAGTCCAGGTCAAGACGATTGATGGGCCGGACAGCGTCGTGCGAGGAACGGAAGGCACGTACACTGCGGATATCAACGTGGCCGGGTTTGCTGATGCGCCGCCAGTCACATACGATTGGAACTCTTCCTATTTTGATCCTCCTGCTGGCAGCACCGGCGCAACTTGGAGTGGCATCATGACCGATGCCGCAGTGATCGAATGCGACCTCACTATTCGATTTCCGAATGATTGTTTTTTAATCGGCGGCACAACCAAAACTTATTCGGCCTTTGGTTTGGCAACCGCTATAACGCGGCGACCATGGACCACGGCGTTCTCCAAAATCACGCGATTTCCCTATCGGCTCACAGATGGTTTAAGTCAGGTACTCGAACCGCTGTTGCTCGGGCCGTGCAACACAAGTCCGATTCCATTATTTGGTTTGGCATGGGCCTCTCCTCATCTAAATGGATCTGGTCAGAGCATTACCTTGGCTGAAACTCTCACTGCCACACCTGTGACTGGTGGTCCCTGTTCCGGTAGAGTCTTTCTTGAGAATCCCGGAAATGCGATTCTGGAAATTGACGTGAACAGCACCAACCACATGTACGATCCGGGCGATTTCATGGACAACAATTCCGATCTTGTAGATCGTCAAATCATATGCGTGGAAGCCCATGAAAACTGGCATTATGACAACTTCCTGGCTACAGAAGCCAAAGCGCCGGATATCATAGGGCGAGCGGAGGATAAAACGGGAACCGATGAGGTTTCCGTGAGAGATGAAGCCATCGCTGACATGCAACTGGGAATTGATCGAATGACACGTTTTTGTCCCGGTGTAGCAGAGCATCGGCTTGGCGGGGATCCTGACCCTTCTTTCCCCGGTTTCCGCTGCTCGCCGGGTGCGCAGCCTCAAGGCGTGAATACCGACCACCATCGCTGTAACAATTGCACCCCGCCCGAAGTTTATTGTCCATGAAGGACATGGAGGTAACATCATGCTAACCCGTCAAAGCATCCCATTCAAGATGACCGCTGTGCTTTACTTTTGTCTCTTTGTTTTTCAAGCGTCCGCGCAAGACTCCCCGCCATTTGACGCGGATGAACTTGTCGCCAAACTCGGCGCGGGAGATCCGTCGGCCCAGGCGATTACGTTGGAGATTGTGCAAAATTGGGACGATCCGAGATTCGGGGCGCTATTAGCGGCATCCCGTCGGTATACCGCAAATCTTGGCAAGAACGATGTAGCCGATCCGCAGGACGCCGCCGCCAAAGGCGTTGCCTTAAACGCGAGAACGGACGCGGCCCGAAACGTGATTGACGCCCTTGCGCCCCTTGAACGCCCAAAATGGATGCGGGAATCGAACGACACGCGGCTGGGCGATACGCTCGTTCAGATTTTACAGGACATTTATTCAACGCCGGAAAGCCGAGCCCGTTTTTCATACGGCGATCCGGGTGTCGCATACACCAAATATCCTATTGAAAGTATCCTGCTAAGCATGATGGGTGGACTTCCTTCCACTCTCGCTCCAACTTTTCTGCCAGATTACATCCTCGTAGAAAAAGACACTCGCAGCTTGTCCGGTGTGGATAAGATGGCGACGTGGGCGTTATGTCGCCATAAGGGAGAGGAGGCGGATGCGGCGATCCTGAAATTATGGAACAGGTTAAAGGGAGATGATAAACTTTCAAGCAAAGAACTGCTTGTTCAGATGGCCCAATCCGGTCGCGTTTCCAAAGAAGAAGCCAAGCCAATTTTGTTTCAAGCGGCAGAGGAAGGCTTCTACCCGGCTTTCGCGACACTGGCAAGGTATTACGGAGGTGAGGCGGCGCCGTTGTTAAGAACCAAATTGGAGCAGGCGAATCCGCAGATCAGGCGAGATGCCATTAGAGCTCTTGGCAGATTGGGCGACAAGGCCTCGACCCAAAAGTTCGTTGGATTTCTCGCAAATGAAGATGAGGGTGTGCGAATCGCGGCCATAGATGCCTTGGGCGACGTTCACGCTGTCGAGCATGTCGGTACACTCGAACGGCTGGTCGCCCAAAGTCCGGACGAAAAAATCAAGACGGCTTGTATTGAAAGCTTAGGAAAAATTCCGGGCAATGAGTCGCATCAGGCGCTGAAGCGTCTGCGCGAGTTGGATCGAAACAATCCCGAATGGCAAAAAAAGCTGCGGAACGCCATTCATAGGCAAGAAGGGGGCGTAAAGCACTCTAATTTATATCCCCGGATGGACGCGACACCGACACCAACGCCAACGCCGAATCCGAATTAGAGAACGGCTCGAAATGTAGGACAGGCGTCTCGCCTGTCATGCAAGACGGAGCGACAGGCAGGATGCCTGTCCTACAACTGACGCAAGGAGTATTACCATGTTACGCGTTTGGTTCCTTACATTCGCATGTTGCATTCTTTGCGTATCATCACATCTTACGATGGCGGAATCGCTGACCGACGCCGCGACGACACCGACATGGCGCGTTGCTCCGGAAGAAATCGAGAATCTCGTTCGCGCGATGTGTCAGAAAAACTGCGACGTGGCGATTTCTCACCGCATCTCACAATCGTACATCAACGGCGAATTCACCGGACGCGAAGTTTTGCTCACGGCTTACCAGCAATTGCTTCCGCGTACGGAT
>CAZPIK010000432.1:0-3167 GCA_964586185.1 uncultured Candidatus Sumerlaeota bacterium
AGAGTCCCGGCGAGTTTTAGAAGTTGTTCGTGCGAAGCTTTTTCTGGAAGCAAGTGTTCGCCTTCAATCCATTTTTCGACAATCGCGCAAAATCCATGCTCGCGAAAATGTTTTTTCGAATCTTCGACAAGGAGGACTTGTGGAACGGGCAATCCCTTTTCTTCCGCGAATTTCGCGTGTGATAGCAGCTTCGCGCATCCCGCGCGGTCGTTAATGAATCTTACCGCGAATGGACTGGCTTCATGCGGCCGCACAAGCAATAGCGAGGATTTTACTCCGTGCGTCGGTTCACGAATCTCAATGAAATCGCCCGAAATCCCCATCGCCGGAGCGAGCGATGACATCAGGTATTCGCGCATGGGGTCCATGGAAATAGGGGAGGCGGTCACGGTTTTCCGAGAAATTGCTCGATGTTCCGCATCACTTCCTCGCGGTCGCAATCGAGATAAATATGATGATCGGAATGAAGCGGCGCGTCGTGGCGCTTTTCTGCCGAAGCGAGCTGCTCATAAGCACGCGACGCAGCTTCATAATCGGCGGCGTTGTCGTCCTTGGCGTGAATCCAGTAAACCGGGCAGGAGATTTTTTGAAGAGTCTCCTGCTTTCCCGCCTGTCGCCCGAGGTCCATCAGCGTCGCCGCGCCGTGGGTGGGCAGCCAACTATACGCATGAACTTTGTCCCGTTGCTCTTTGCAATGAACTCGGATGAATCCCTTTGTGCGATAGACCCAACGGATGAAAGGGCTAAAGAGCGCGTTCCATGTCTCAACGCGGAGGACGTAATACCATTTATACGAAACGCCAAAGTAAGGCGCGCCCCAGACGAGCGCGTCGGCTCCCGTTTCCGAGACCGCGAGCGTTGATGCGGCGCAGCCCATCGAGTGCCCGATGACCGCAACACGCGCGTGGGATTTTTTTAGCGCGAGTATTTCATCGCGCACCTTAGCGACGATTTCGTCGGCGGTCGTCTTTGCAAAATCGCGCGGATCGGTTCCGTGTCCCGGAAGTCGGATGACGCGCACTCGCCATCCCAGCGCGGCAAGACGATCCGGCAGATCGCCGAAATTTGTGCCGTCGCCGACGAAACCATGAACGAGCAAAGCGGCCGAAGGAGATTCGGGCGAACCGAGATCGCGCTCCTCGGCTCCGAGAATAATGCCTGTCACCGGATCGCGAGGCGTCCGCGCGACCTCGCGCTTGATTCCATAATGGGCGATGATCGAGCAACCGACGCAGGAGAGAACGCCGAAGCCGAGCAAGATCGCCACCGCGCGGAACAGGATTCTTCGACGAGGAGTCGCGTTATTCGGAATGGACGGTGTGGACTCGATGGACAAATTTGTTTGAGAATCCTTAACTACGCGCGTGCAGCGGCGCCGACACGATCCTTGTTCCACTGCGCCCAGTTCTTAACGATCTCGCGCTTCAGAATTTTTCCGGTCGGCCCCTTGGGCAGTTCGTCCATGAAGAGCACGTCCTGCGGCAATTTGTATTTAGCGAGGTTTTTGTCGAGATGGCTCATCACCATTTCTTCGCTTAAGATCTGTCCCGGTTTAAGAGCGATGATCGCGCGAACGGTTTCGCCCTTGGCTTCGTCAAAGACCCCAACGACCGCAGCTTCGGCCACTTGCGGAAGCTGATAAATCACTTCCTCGATCTCGCGCGGATAAATGTTGTATCCGCCCTTGATGATCATGTCCTTTTTGCGATCCACGATGAAAAAGTAATTCTCGTCATCGCGATATCCAAGATCGCCCGAATGGAACCATCCATCCTTAATCGCTTCAGCGGTGGCATCCGGCTTTTTGTGATACCCCATCATAACATTCGGAGCTTTGATAATAATTTCGCCGATCTCGCCGTTCGCGACCTCGACGCCGTTATCATCCACAACTTTCATCTCGACGCCGCGCAAAGGTTGACCGATGGAACCAGCTTTGCGGGGGCGATTCGGGCGATTGCAGCAGCAGCTCACCGTCGTTTCGGTCAGGCCGTAGCCTTCGCAAATGGTGACGCCGAACGCTTCCTCGAACTGGCGCATGACGTCCACCGGCATCGCCGCACCGCCCGAAATGCTCATCCGCAAATTCGGGAACTTGAGCTTGCCGACTTCGGGGTGTTTTAAGATGTAGAAATACATCGTCGGCACGCCCGCAAAAAGTGTGATGCCGTCCTTCTCGAGGCTCCGCACGGTGTCCTCGACTTCAAACTTTGGATGGAGTACGACCGTCATGCGGTTCTTAATCGCGGAAACCAAAACGGCGTTCAGCGCGAACACATGAAAGAGCGGAAGCACACAGAGCGATTTATCGCCCGGTTGCGGCAGGAAAACTTCGTCCATCATTTCCATGTTGGCGATGACGTTGGCGTTCGAGAGGACGGCTCCCTTCGGCTTGCCCGTCGTCCCGGAGGTGTAGATCGTCATGACGGGCGTATGAGATTCGGTCGCGACGGGTTCGAAGGTTCCGGCGTCTGCGGAGGCAAGCGCCGAATAGGGATGATGCGCACCGGCTTGTTTTCCGATGACGATGAGCTTCGGTGGATTGGCAAAACCGCGAATGCCTTCTTCGATCTGCGGGAGCAAACCTTCCCACGCGAAGATCGCGCGGATATCGCTATCCTCCACCAGATATTCGATTTCCGCGGGCTTGAGCAGGACGTTGAACGGCACGACGCGACAGCCGTTCATGAGCGCGCCGAAGAGCGCCGCGGGAAATTGCGGAAGGTTCGGCAGCATGATCCCGACGGCATCACCGGGAGCAAGTCCCATACCGCGGAGCGACGCGCCAACTCGGCGCGCTTCCTCGGCAAGTTTTCCAAAGGTGACGCCCTGCCCCTTGAATTCCAGCGCGACGTGATCCGAAGACTCTCGACCGGCGGACAAAAGGTATTCATAGACTCGCATGATTCGATACATCCCCTGCGCGAACAATTGTTGAAGCCCGAAGGCTCGATCTCGCTAAATTAAGCGGGAGCGATAACCGGGCGCAAGGGCAATTATCGGGCGCGCGCAGGGAGTAATCTCGGAAGTTCGATCAGCCGTAGTGATCGCGGGGATGTGGGATGGAGCGAATGAAAGAGGCTGGCTGAAGCCGGGTGGATAAGCCGCGCTGAAGCGGGCTTTCAGATATTTGTTCATCGGAACCCCCAGCTAAAGCAGGGGGCAAA
>CAZPIK010000433.1:0-3132 GCA_964586185.1 uncultured Candidatus Sumerlaeota bacterium
GAACTTGCGCCGAATGATCCCAGATCAAATCCGGCTGAAGATTGCGGTTCGATGACCGTTTCATCACCCGTGAATCCCAATCCGGCGAGCGGATCGGCCTTGGGTTTATTGGAACCGAGCGCCGGTATATCCATGAGCGGATCGCTCTTTGCGCTCGGCGTTCCAAAGTTGAGAATGTCATCGAGGGGATTGACTGCCGCCGGAGCAGCTGCCGGAGGAGCCGCGGGAATGATGTCATCCAAGAAGGAAAGGCTTGAAGGCGCAGCCGCCGCTGCCGGTTTCGGAGCCGCCTCGGGAGCCGGACTTCCCATCCCAAGAATGTCATCAAGCGAAACCGATGAATGTTCTTCGGCTTTTGGCTTGGGAGCCGGCTTCGGAGGCGCATTTACCGAACCAAAAATTTCGTCAAGTGGAGAAACGGCAGCAGGCTCGGCTGCAGCCGGAGCCGAACCTATGCCACCCAAGATATCGTCGAGGCTTGAGCTTGAAGCCGACGCCATCGCAGGGGCAGGCGGAGCTTCGAAAACCGGAGCCGGAGGAGGAGCCGCAGGTTTCTTGGCCGCTTTGGGGGGCGGAGGAGCCGCAGCCGTCTTTGTCGGGGCTTCGGCCTCGGCAAACAAATCATCCACGGCGGAGCTTCCGCTGGCCGCTCCCATCATTTGAGGGCTACCACCGCCCATCGGAGCGAATCCACCCTGACCACCCGGCATTCCGCCGCCCATGGAAGGATCGTATTCGTCCGGTGAAGGCAATTGCCCGCCCGCGCCGGGGGGCAATCCCCAATCGCTTCCTCGCCGTCCGCCGGGCAATCCCCGCATCGGACGAAGCGAAGTCGCTTCCTGAAGTTTCTCGAGCATTTCTTTCTGATGTTTGCGCTGACGGACAATGATGAATCCGACAATGATGATGAGAAGCGCAACCGCTCCGGCGAGCGCCATGACCACATTGTTGTTGCCGCCGGGTCCCGCGCCCGTCTCCTTGCGAAGGATTTCCAGTTTGCTGTTGATCGAAGCGACTTTCGCGTCGGCCTCGGCAAAATATTTGGGATCCAGCGATTTTATCGTCTGCCAGTTCGATTTGGCGGTAGCCAGCGAATCAATCGTATTGGTCTGCTCATTGATCTCGGCGTCGGCCTTAAGCTGGGTATATTGCTGCTGGATTTTCGCCTCGGAGGCCGCGTCGCCTTCATCGTTACCCGACCCGCCCGCTGCCAGACTTTCAAGTGTCCTGAGCCGCTGTTGAGCCAATTGGTTATCCGAATCCATATTCAAGATTTCACGAATCTTGACGATGGCTTCCTCGTATTTCTGGCCTTTGGAAAGGTTATTTGAATCGCGGAAAAGCTGCGCGATCGTGACGCGTTTGCGGGCCTCGTCTTCGCGCTGATCCTTGAATTCCTTAAAGCCTTTGTCAATTTCGTCCACTTTGACGCCGACTTGTTTTAATTTTTGTTCCAACTCGACAATCTTATCCAAAACGCCGCCGCCCACCGTGCCCGATCCGGCACCTTTCATTTTCTCCGCGATCAGCTGCTCGACCGCTTTCATTTGTTCCGGTGACAGATTTTGCGCTGCGGCGACTTTTTTTGTGATTTCTCTTGCGTCGGCTTCGGCGCTTGCCGAGTCAACGGCCGAGGCATCGGCCACGGGAGTTCCGCTAACCGCATCCACAATCCTCGCGTCACTGAATCCCGCTTCCTTTACGGCGGCCAAAACATTTTGCGCGCGATCCTGTGTTGAAGTGAACTTGCCGACCGTCACGCGGAAAGCGTTGCCGACCTTCAGCGCCGTTACGCCAATCTGGCCCCGTTTTTCCAATTCTTTCTTGACTCCAGCGGCTTCGGCTTCGGTCTTGAACTCGCCCGCGAGGATCGTAAAGTTTCCCGCGGCTCCGGCTTTCGTGCCGGAATCTCCACCCCGTGTGGCTTGAACAACTTCGCCCGGCGTAAATCCCTCACGGCTCAGTTGACCCTTAACGGCCTCAGCATCTTTGCGAGTGGGAAAGTTTCCATAAAAAACTGCGGCTTGGCCTTTATCGGGATCGCCGGTGATGTAAACCGGAATGTACCCGAGGCTTTCGAGCATCAACTTGTAATCGCGCGCTTCCTTGTCACCCGCGCCCTTGATAATAGTCACGCGGTAAACCGAATCCCCGCCGCCCTGCCCAAGCGCGGTGAACGCGATGCACGACACAAGCGCGAATATAATCCAAACGCGAAGTTTGGATATGATCTGGATAGCCCTCATTAGCATATCGAGGTAACCCCCTCGGAATGGTTTGATCCTCCGGCGCAACCCCGTTGGCCGGTATCATACGGCGGACAGCCATACAGCCTCCGCAGACAGAAGCCTTGCACTCTCAACACGATACCAACAGTTTAGACCGTTGGTACAACTAGTAAACCCGCCCAGCTTGGGCAACCCTATTCGCTAGGCTAAGGAATCTTACACCAGCGGTCAAGTGGTAAATCCAATGGAAATCTTGGGTTGATGGATGGTTCGGATCGGGACATGATTTGAGAGGAGAGTTTACACTCTGGGGTCAAACTTGAAAGCATTTTTAAGACACTTTTTGATTTACGTTTTAGTCGGGGCGTTGCTGCTCTGGATCACATTGCCGATGCTGTTCGACGGTGTAGATCGGCATTGGGACGAACTGTTTCTTATCCTCACGATTGGATGGTTGGCCGGATACTTTCAGATATTGGGACTTCTGGCTCTTCGCGTGCGATGGCGGAATTTTCTAAAAACGCTCGAACTCATCAGCCTCAAGATCAAGACTGATGGAGTGGCCGAAGAACGTGACGTTAATCGTGTCGTCGAGGACATCGCGTTCATGGCGCAACATGAAATTAAACTCCCGATGTTTGTCCTCCGCCCGCTCGTGCGAAAGGTGATCCTTCGGATGATCGAGAATGTGAAGAAGGAGTCTGATTCCTTCATTGCACGTTAAGGAAGTGAAATTCGCGGATTCGCGAAACAAATGCGAAGCGCGAGACTGTAAGTGTCGTTAAGTTCGTTGCCTAACGAATTATTAGCTCGCTTCAGCGAGCTCCCGGTTTGCCCCCGGCTTCAGCCCTTGTCATTACCCATAACTCAACAGGATGGTTTCATTTTGCCGGAGTGCTGATTT
>CAZPIK010000434.1:0-3099 GCA_964586185.1 uncultured Candidatus Sumerlaeota bacterium
CGCTAACTTCTCTTTATAGTGCGAATACATCATGAACTTGATTCCCTTAATATCCGGCGAGTGGAATTCCCTCTTCGACCAGCATGACCGGAATTGAATCGGTTACGCGATAGAGGATTGTGCCGTCCTGCCGTATCAATCCTTCTTCAAATGGTTCGGCAACGGGGCGACCCGCGCAATTCAGCAGTTTGCCCTCGCGTTGCGCGGCGTTCAATTTGGCGATCAGCGCCGCGTCGGCGGGCTTTACGGGCGATTTATCCTCCGGGCAGACCAACATTTCCAACAGCATCGGATCGAGCGCGCTCATGTCATTTCCCCTTCTGGCGATTTTGTTTCCACCGGCGGCGATTCATTCTCCATGAAATCGCGGGTGTTGTTCCAATAAACTTCGACAAAGACGACTTTGAGCGCCGCCGCAAACGGAACCGCGAGGATCATCCCCGTAAGACCGAACTGCGCGCCGACGACGAGCGCAAGCATAACGGCAATGGGATGGAGCGCGGCGTGCGCCCCGACGATGAACGGTTGGAAAACGAAACCGTCAATCGCCTGAATAAGCCCGAAGCCGCCCGAGATCATGATGAGATGAAAACTCCGGTCGTCCCAGGTTTTCAGTTCCGGCGTGAAGATCGCCCAGAGCAAACCGGGCGTGAGACCGACGGCGGGACCCAGATAAGGAATGAAGTGAACCGAGCCGGCCAGTATCCCGATTAAAATCGCGTAATCTTTTGGTCCGACGAGAAACATGACCACCATCGTCATCAGTCCGACTCCGATGCAGGCGATAAGTTGACCGCGGAGGAAACCGCCGACGCTATGATTGGCTTTGAGAAGGATGTCCCATGTCCGTTCGGGATGGCGACCGGGGAGAACCCGCCGGATGATTCCGGGAATTTTGTGCATGTCCATCAGGTACCACCACGTCGTAAGTGACGTGACCATGCTTGTTCCAACCCAACCGCCGAACCAGCCGAAGGCCGAAACAGCGGCGTAAATCGTCTGACTGGCCGCTTGAATGGAAGTGGTTGCGACGGGCGTAAGACTCTCTTTTTCGGATTCGAGCATCGTCGCGAAATTATTCTGAAGATTCACCATCCATTCCTGAATCATTTCCTTCAGCATTTTCCGCTCTTCGTCGGTCAGGTGGCTGAAAACCCTGTCTATGAAATTCCCCTTGGTAAAGAAGCTCGACACTTCGCCAAACATGGACTTGATCTGCGTATAGAGAATGGGGCCAAGGATGGCGGCAAAATAAGTAAGGATACCCGCGAGCATGAACGCGACGAGAAAAACGCCCATGCCCCGGCCGACCTTGAGGCGATGCTGGAAAAATTCGACAATCGGATGGAACACGTAGGCGAGGATGAGTCCCGTGATGAAAGGGGCCAGGATCGAAAGGATGGTAAGAATCACGGGCCAGATTTGTCGAATCGCAAACGCAAAAACCCCGGCGCAGAAAACCCAGAAAAGAGCCTTCAGCGTGGTGAAATAGATTTCGCCCGGAATCTTTTCCGCTTCCATACGCTTTCCGTTCGAGGGGAGCTTGCGTCCCAGACTCTTCGCTTCGCAAACGGATATTAGTGGCTTCCTTTTTTGATTGTCGAGCGTTTTTGGCTGATGACAAAAGCGTCGGTTCGGGGCATGATGCCCGTAATTGATCGAGAAGAAAGGTGAAGCAAGATGTCCGCATACTTGGGCGAATTCGTCGGCACGATGATTTTGGTTTTGTTGGGTGATGGCGTTGTAGCCAACGTCCTGCTGAACAAATCAAAAGGGAATAACTCCGGGTGGATCGTCATCACAACGGGATGGGCGATGGCCGTGACGATGGGAATTTACAGCGTTGGGCGAATCAGCGGGGCGCACCTGAATCCCGCTGTGAGCGTCGGTCTGGCCGCCGTCGGATCGTTTGCGTGGGCGAAGGTTCCCGGATACATTGCGGCGCAAATGGCCGGGGCGTTTGTAGGCGCTGTCCTCGTATGGCTTGCGTATCTTCCCCATTGGAAAGAAACGGAAGACCAAGGCGCCAAGCTCGGTGTTTTCTGCACGGCTCCCGGTATCCGCAACACTCCGGCGAATTTTATTTGCGAAGTCATCGGCACGGCGATGTTGCTCTTTGGAGTTCTCGCCATCGGAGCAAACGCTCAGATGATCAAAACGCCGGGCGAAGTGGACCTTTCGCTCGTTTTCTCCAACGGAATCGCGCCTCTCTTGGTCGGCTTTCTCGTTTGGTCCATCGGCATCTCGCTCGGCGGCCCGACGGGATACGCCATCAACCCCGCGCGCGATCTTGGACCGCGGATTGCCCATGCCGTTCTGCCCATCGCGGGCAAAGGGGGATCGGATTGGGAATACAGTTGGATTCCGGTCGTTGCACCTATCGTTGGGGGCGTCGTTGGCGCGGCGCTATATGTGATGACGGGATTCTAAAAATTTCTCAAAGCGCGATGCGGATATTGTCGCCGCCAAGGCGTTCAATAATCTTGTCCATCAGTTTTCCGTTTTCGTGAATGATCGCGAGTTCGCGCGCGAAGACGGGGAACTGCGCAAGGACGCCTAGCGAAGAAATCACAAGGTGAACTTCGGGCGAGATCGTTCGGATCAGCGCGAAACCGCCCGCAAACGCCGCGATCGCGATGCAGAGAATTCCGGTCACGGCGGGAATGACCGCCTTGCCCATCAGCTTGCGCCGCGCTTCGTTGTATTCCTCGCTCCAATTTTGAAGTTCGGTCTGTTCCTGAATGGCTTTGCCCGTGCCGAGGAAGTAGGTGAGGACGACGCTATGGGTGAGGCAGACTGAAATCCCGGCGAGAATTGCCCAGACAAAATGGGGGCCGATGAGATTCGAATAGGTTTCGATTTCGATTAGCGAGACTTGCTGCCCCGCCGCGAGTCGTTCCTCAATTGCGGCTAGTCCATAATGCCGTCGCCAACCGAGACTGAACGTATAAAGCATTGTCGCGACCGACACGGCGCACAAAAAGAGGAAGATCGGTTTCATTCTCATATCTCAGAATACCGTGCTGATCCAGACGACGCAACTGCATTGGCCATCGTCGTCTTGCGGAGAATCATGATGCATTCCTCTTTGCGAGTGGC
>CAZPIK010000435.1:0-3089 GCA_964586185.1 uncultured Candidatus Sumerlaeota bacterium
ATGAACGTGCAAGGCATGGACATGAATATGTCCATGAGTTCCGAGATTGTTGTCGCACGGCCCAACAAGCTTTATTCCAAGGGAAAAGCCGAGGGGATGCTGGCGATGATGATGGGCAATACAATGGTCTGCGACGGCAAGAAACTTTTTCTCTACATGCCCGCGACGAAAAAATACGTGGAGGAAGAAGCGCCCAAGGATTTTACCGGGTTTAGAGCCAAACAGGGCGGAACGGGTGGTGAGGCGTTTTTGTTTATTATGATGGGAGTAGATGCGAAAGGCGCAAGCTATTTGGATGGCGCCGATCAGGTCGAATATGTGGGACAAGAGACATTGAACGGTAAACTCTGCCATCGCATCCGCGCGAAAACCAAAGAATCCGTTGAGGGAATAGAAGGGCTCGGCGGACTGGGAATGATGGGCGGCGGAATGACCGATCTGAAAGTTGAGTTTTGGATTGACGCTGGAGAAGAGCCTTTTATTCGCCGCGTTGCCCCTGATATTTCGGATATCATGAAGCAAGCGGGCGAACAGATGGGCGGTGGGAATAGCGATCCCGACGCGAAACAATGCCAAGAAAATCTGGTCAAACTGCAGGGCGCCAAAGCGCAATTTGCCTTGGAGAACAACAAGAAGAAAGGGCAGCCCGTCGCCATGGGCGATTTGGTCTATAAAGATGGCGGCGGATACTTGAAAGAAACTCCCCTTTGCCCGTCGGGAAAAAAATATGTTTTGAATCCCGTTGGCGAGAATCCGATCTGTCTTTCGGGCTTGGAAGGCCATAGCCTCGAAGCCATGAGCGGCAACGAGCAGGGCGGAGGTCAGATGGGCGAGATCGGGGACATGATGGCGAACATGAAGATGGATATATCGTTCAATTTTTTGAACTACAAGATCAACGAACCGATACCGGATGAAAAGTTTGCTTTTGTTCCGCCTGCTGGAAGCTCAAAAGTTAACAGCTTTATGGAGGGCATGGGATTGGGCGACATGAATTCGCCCTTGGGCGGGCTGGATGGTTTGGGCGATGCAGCTGAGCCGACTGAAGAGGACCCGATGACGTTAATCGGCAAAGCCGCTCCAAACTTTAAGTTGCCGATGGTGGGTGGAGGCGAGTTCGATCTGGCGGCGCGCAAGGGCAAGAAAATCGTGTTGCTCGATTTCTGGGCGACGTGGTGCGGGCCGTGCCGAAAGGGGATGCCCGATATGATTTCGGTCGCGAAGAAATACGCGGACAAGGACGTGGAGTTGGTTGCGGTCAACCTGCAGGAGAAATCGGGAGTGGTCTCCAAGTTTCTCGTTGAGCAAAATCTTGAGGTGAATGTCGCGCTCGATCTTGATGGGGATATCGCGACTCAATACAAGGTGGGTTCGATTCCAATGTCAGTCATCATTGACAAAGAAGGGATCGTCCGTAAAGTTCACATCGGACTCACTCCGTCGCTGAAGAGCGATATCGCCAAGGAGTTGGATGAAATCATTAAGCCATGAAGAAACCGTCCCGCTCCCGACTGATATCGAAAACGAAACCCAAATCCCAAACCTATGCGCAAGCTGGCGTTGACATCGAAGCTGGCGATGCATTGGTGGATTTTATCCGTAAATTTAATCCCGCCATTGGGGGATTCAGCGGGCTTGCTCCCCTGCCCCCAGGGATGAAAAAGCCGAGGCTCGTCATGTCCACCGACGGCGTTGGGACAAAGCTCCTCGTAGCTCAGCTTGCGGGAGCGCATGAGACCATCGGAATTGATCTCGTCGCGATGGTGGTGAACGACATTATTACCTGCGGCGCGAGACCGCTTTGGTTTCTCGATTACTTTGCAACGGGCAAACTTGAATCGGGCGTGGCGCAAAAAGTTTTGAAGGGGATCATTGAGGGGTGTCGTCAAGCCAGGTGCGAATTGGTAGGCGGCGAAACGGCCGAGATGCCAGGAATGTATGCGCCGGGACATTATGATCTGGCGGGATTCGGCGTTGGAGCCGTCGAGGCGGATCAGGCGATTGATGGTCGCGGCGTAAAAGCGGGTGATGTCATAGTCGGGCTTTCGTCATCGGGCTTGCATAGCAATGGCTATTCGCTCGCGAGGCGCGTTCTGCTGCCTGCGGAAGCTGGCGCTGCGCGTCGCGCACTTGGTAAGCCCTTTTTACGCGGATCAAAACGAACGCTCGGAGAGATGATGCTCGAACCGACGATTATTTACGTGCGAATTTTGCTGGAACTTTTTTCGAAGTTTCCAATTCGAGCTGCGGCGCATATCACGGGCGGCGGAATTCAGGGGAACTTCGAACGTGTTCTTCCGAAAGGCGTTCGAGCGTGCGTTCAGCTTGGTTCATGGCCGATGCCGGAAATCTTTGGCGAGATCGCACGACGCGGTCCGGTCGAGGATGACGAAATGTTTCGCGTGTTCAATATGGGACTTGGATTCGTGCTGGTCGTTCCGGCTGAATCGGCGCCGGGGATACTTAAACACTGCGCGAAATCAAAGCAAGGTGCGCAAGTTGTCGGCTGGGTGGATCGCGCGGCGAACGCGAAAGCCGAACCGGAAGTGCTGTTGCTCCGGTAGAGTTGCTGATTTGTAGTTGATCTTTATACATGTTATCCGCAGATTGCGCAGATTTCACAGATTACGGAAACGGTCATGCGAAGGTCTCTTCAGTCCCGCTGGTATACCTTGCATTTTCCTCCGCCCTTACAGGGCTTGATTTCCAACGAAATCGTCAACCCAAGGCGTTGCCTTGGGCTTTGAACCGTCGTCCTTTCAGGACGAAAATTCCAAATGAGCGTCCTTGGTCACCCATTCGGGTGACAACTTGTGATCTGCCGATTTACTTCTTGTGACTTGAATCTCGCGGCCTCCGCTTGATATGGTTTCGCAACGCAATTGAAAGAGAGAATTACATCTAAATGGAAAAGTATATCCTGTCACTCGACCAAGGGACGACTTCGAGTCGGACGATTGTTTTCAATCATAAGGGACGCGCCGTCGCGATGGCGCAGAAGGAATTCCGACAGATATTTCCCTCGCCGGGGCATGTCGAGCATGACGCGATGGTAATATGGAAAACACATCTGGCTACCGCGCGAGAGG
>CAZPIK010000436.1:0-3072 GCA_964586185.1 uncultured Candidatus Sumerlaeota bacterium
AGGAATACGCGATGAAGCAGGACGTTCATCGGTCATTATTGATTTCAAGCCACTCGAAGGATCAAAGCTTGGTGAACTGACGGCGCGATTCGATATCGTTATGGGTATCACGCCGAGTTGATTCGGTTCACTTCTTCAGCACGGTTTGTTCCAAAAATTTCCACGACTTAATTTCCGAGTGGAGATGATCCTCCCAAACGCGGACGAGCCAACGGAGCAGAAGGGGACCCTCGCGCGAGACGACTTCAAATGAATCGTCGAGAGGCGGCGGCGTTTTCAAAACGGGAGCGAGCTGTTTCGCCAACGCATTTGTGAGCGGCATCCATCGCCCGCCCGATTCCACCGCATTCCGCCGAACGATGATCCCATGGTCGAAATCATAATAAGTTTTCCCCGATCCTTCTTCCTCGCTCACCGCAGGTTCAACTTGCGGCGGATGGCCTGCGTGATGAAGCAACCGGATCATGAGCGCGCCCGTGAGCGAACCGGGGGCTTTCGCCTTCTCCAACGCCGCAAGATAAGCGAGCGCTTCATCAATGAAATAGGGTTCCGGAGCAGAAGCCCCCGCGACCGCACCTAAAACTTCCAAGCCGACCGACGCAAAAGCATACCGATTCAAATCGCGTCGGAGATACATCCATTCATTTTTCAAGTCGGCAGAACGGATGATGCCCAGCGCGTCGTGTTTAGGCGGAAGCCGAAGCTGAACGGAGACATGCGCGAAAAGATCGAACGCGGCGGCGGTTTGTCCCTTGAGCCGCCTCGCGCCTTTGGCCAGCGCGCGCACAACCCCGTCATCCCGCGTCAGGAGCCATACGATGAGCGTGGATTCGCTATAGGGCGAGGTCTTGAGGATGAGGGCGTCCACATCAGACGCCCAACGCCTCGCGTGCGACGATTTCCTCGTAATCCGATTCCGCGCCGAGGAAATACTGATAATGCTTGGCGCGTTTCAAATAGAGGTGCAGGTCAAGCTCCCAGGTGAATCCGATGCCGCCGTGCGCTTGAAGGCAATCGAGCGTCGTTCGGCGGTAGGCTTCGACGCAGGTCAGTCGCGCGGTTGCGACGGCAGCGTCGGCATCGGGCGAACCGGAATCCACCGCCCACGCCGCATAGTGGTATGCCGAACGACCACTCTCGAGATCGGCGTAAAGTGTCGCGAGCGGATGTTTAACGGCCTGAAAAGACCCGATGGGGACGCCGAATTGTTGGCGTTCCCGGACGTAGGTCAGAGTCGAAGCGAAAACTTTTTCCGCTCCGGCGATCGAAGCCCCCGCGATACCGACGTTCGCCGCGAGCAAAACGCGATCAACGATTTCCCAACCTGCATTTAGTCTTCCGATAAGCGCATCCGAAGCAACCTGAACGCCGCTCAGAATCAAGGTTCCCGACCGCGAGCCGAAATCGGTGAGCTTATCAATTTTGGTTTCGACTCCCTTGGCCGAACGCTCGACGGCGAAAAGTGAAACGTCGCTGGGTCCGTTTGAAGTTCTCGCCGCGACGATGATCACGTCTGCGCTTCCCAAATCGGGAACGAACATTTTGGTTCCGGAGAGCGTCCAGCCATCGCCCGATTTATCCGCTTTGGCTTCGATGTGCGCGGCGCCCAATTGTGCGGATGATTCAAGGAGCGCCAGCGTCCCCTTGATTTCACCCGACGCGATTTTTTCGAGATACTTCGTTTTTGCCGCGTCGGTTCCGCCGAAAGCAATGGCCGGTCCCGCGAGTGCGGCGGAAGAGAAAAAAGGTCCCGGCGCAAGCGTCCGACCCATTTCTTCCATGATAACCCCAAACTCGGTCGCGCCGAGCCCAAGCCCGCCATGCGATTCGGGAAGCATAGTCCCGATCCACCCCTGCTCGGCGATCTTGCGCCAAAGAGCTTCGGGCAGCGCGCTCGGTTCCTTCTCAATCATCGCGCGGAGCTTTTCGGATTCGAACTCCGCCTTGCAAAATTTAGCGACGCTGTCCTTCAGGATTTTTTGTTCGTCGGTTAGTTCAAGATGCATGGGGCATACCCTTTCGTGAAGAAATTAACGCAAAGAATTTAACGCAAAGACGCAAAGGCGCAGAGGCGCAAAGAGGGTGCTTGAATGCGGTCGCGCTATTAAGATCGCGGCTGTCGATTGGACTACAGAGCATCATAAGCCATTCACCACGCGATGGATGCCATCCTTCACTCGCTTCTCGCCGAAGTTAATCACCAAACCGAGTTTGAGTCCGGTTAGACGTAAATAGGTGAGCAGCTGGGCCTCGAAAATGTCGTTATATTGGGTTGTCGCTTTGCATTCCACGATCACTTTTTGTCCCACGATCAAATCAATTCTCAATGAGGAAGCCAAAACCCTTCCCTTATAGGGGATCGGTAGAACAACTTGCCGTTCAACTGCGAGTCCTCGGTGTTCTAGCTCCCAAGCCAAGGCCTCTTCATAAACACTCTCAAGCAATCCCGGTCCACCGAGAGTACGATGAACTTCGATAGCACAATCCAATATCATTTGGCTGATGTCGTTTTCACTCATGGATCACAACCTTAATTTTGCAGGCTCTTCTTTGCGCCTCTGCGTCTCTGCGTCTTTGCGTTAACTTCTTCTTCTTTCACCTCTTCCTATTTCGGCAAACCCAACACCCGTTCCGCAATAATGTTCTTCAGCACCTCCGTCGTGCCGCCTTCGATCGAGTTCGCCCTCGCTCGGAGGAAGTGTTTCATCCATTGACCCGCAAAGTCGGCGTGCGAGGGGCTTTCGGGCAATTGCCCTGCGTGGGGGCCCAAGATATCCACCGCGAGTTCGAGCAAATCCTGATTCGATTTCGCCCATACGAGCTTAAAGATCGAGCCGATGGGACCAGGGTCGTCGGTCGCTTTCTTCCCCGCGCGCATCCGAAGATTGTTCAGCCGCTGCGTTTCGACGCTGTTATGGAAATAGACGAGCTTTTTCCTGACGAGCGGATCCTCGCAGAGCGGTTTGCCGTTCTTCTTGATCGTTTTGGATAGTTCGACCACGTCGCGGAGCGTTTGCTTGATGCGGGTATAAAGCAGCGCGGCGATGTTCACCCGCTCGTGCATGAGCGTCG
>CAZPIK010000437.1:0-3066 GCA_964586185.1 uncultured Candidatus Sumerlaeota bacterium
GCGCGATCAACTCCGTCCCCGGCTCGATTTCACGCTGCTTGCCTACTACAATGGCATCGGCGATTCGATGCACACTTCCCGCGAATTGCTCAATGATGGCGACAATTATTTGTATGAGGGAACGCTCGGATTTAGTTTTCCGCTTCAGAACCGAACGGCGCGATACGCCCTCAAACAGCGCGAAATTGAAAAGGAACAAGCCAAAGAACTCTACGAACGCGAGCGGGACCGCGTGACCTTTGACGTGCGCGATGCCGTCCGCGAAATTCAAACTTCTCGCGAGCGGATTGACATCACGCGTTCGCGGGTTGAGGCCGAGGAAGCCAACCTCAACGCCGAACGCAAACGCTACGAGGTCGGCGTTTCGACAGCGTTTCAAGTGCTGCAATTTCAGGACAACCTTGCCGTGGCGCAGGAATCGCACATCCAAGCCATTGTGGATTACAACAAAGCCATCATCGCGCTCGAACGCGCTCGCGGGACAATTCTGAAAACTTACGGCATCGAAATTGCCTCACCCGATTTGAATCCTCCCGATCATCAAAAGGTCGGGTTTCCGATTGGGTTTAATTGACACCAAACGGGACCAACGAGTCCTATGCCAACGGCCTTTCGAGTTCTTTTCACGATCTTGTTCTGCCTGACCGCTCGGGCCGGCGCCGAAACTTTCGATCATCAACCTTTGGATATTCTTCTCAAAAGACACGTCAACGAATCAGGGCGAGTTGATTACGAAGGTTTGCTCGCCGAACGAAAACGGCTTGATGATTACGTGGCTTCGCTTGGAGCTGTCGAAAAAAAATCGCTTCTGACCTGGCCGCGCGGTGAACAGATGACTTTCTACATCAATGCCTATAACGCGCTGACGCTCGTTCGGATTCTCGATCATTGGCCGCCGGCGGGATGGGGCATCTTGAACCCCAAACTCTCGATCAAGAACATTCCGGGAGTATGGAACAAAACGACGAACCTTGTCGCGGGCGAGCAACTCACGCTCGACGATATCGAACACAAAATTCTGCGCGGACGATTCAAAGACGCGCGTATTCACGCCGCCCTTGTGTGCGGATCCAATGGCTGTCCGGCCCTCCCGCGCGGAGCGTTTGTGACGGAGACGCTCGAGGGCCAACTCGACGAACGATTCCGTAACTTTGCCCGCGACCCCGCCAAAAACCGCGTGGATCGCCAGCGCGGAATCATCATTCTATCGCCCATCTTCAAATGGTATCACGAAGATTTCGACGAATACGCCGCCGAATTGGGAAATGAAAAAACTTCAAATCCATCCGCGCGGGGATACGCAGGACCTCTCGGATTTCTCGCCCATTACGCAACGCCCGAGGACGCTGCATTTATCAAAACGGGGGTTTATAAAGTTAGATTCTCCGATTATGATTGGAGTCTGAACGCGATGGGCATCAAGGAAACCAATCGGCCATGAGCATCGAATGGATTAGTCGCGAAGAAGCCGACCAAACCGGCACACACGAAGAACGAGTGCTGCTCGAACAGACGCCCGATCACTATCCTGAATTTGCAAAGGTGCTCGACGAAACTTTGGATCAAGCCGCCGGGATGCTCTTTTTTCGCGGCGCGTCGGGAATGGTCTATCGCGTCGGATACGATCGCGGCGATGCGCCCGATGGATTGCGCGGACTTGCCATTTACACGCGACTTCTCCACGGCAATCAAACGGTCACTTCAGACGTTGTTGATGCCGATCTCTGGCCATTTCTTGAATGGCTAGTCGGTGAAGTTTCCAAAATTAATCCGGAATGGTCCATCGAAGCCTTGCGCGACACAGCGGCGATTTACAAAGTCCCCGGCGTGGGGCGGGCTTAGTCTAATCGCAAAGCGACGAGGACTCAAAGCTGCGCAAGGAAAGACGCGGTCGAGTTTCAATTTGCTGCCACCGCCGTTTGACAGTTTCGCGCCATCCATATACAATGACAGCAAGGCTCCATTCGCGCCCTTGGGCGCGGGGGAGTCTCCCCCGATTCGAGCGTTAGTGCGAAACCCCGAAATCGGATGGAACAACTACCCCCACGCGCACGTCTGATAAATTGGAGGTGCGGACCATGATTGACAAAACCCCTTATACGCCCGGTATGCGCGAAGTGCTGAAGCTCTCCAAAGCCGAAGCTGGTCGCCTTGGGCACGATTACATCGGACCCGAACATTATTTGCTCGCCGTCATCCGTAAAGGCGATGGCCTTGCCGTGGAAACACTGACCAATCTCGACGTTGATCTCGAAGAAGTGAAAATGGAAATCGAGCGGATGGTCGAGGTCGGCAAACCGCCGACGGTCGGTCTTTTCTCGCCCAACGCCGAAGCCAAGCGGGTGCTCGAAACTTCTCGCGCCGTTGCCAACTCCATGAAACACGGCTGGGTCGGGACGGAGCATTTGCTTCTTGCCCTCATCAAGGAAGAGGACACGATCACGAGCAAATGTCTGCGCCAGTTTAACGTGGATTACGAAAAAGCGCGTCGCGAAGTCGTGAACGTCATCGAAGGCAGCAACGCGGGCAAGGGGAAAGACAAGGAGAATTTCGAAAAGAGCAAAACCCCCGCGCTCGATATGTTTGGTCGCGATCTTACGCAACTCGCGCGCGAAGGAAAACTCGATCCGGTCATCGGTCGCGAGGACGAGATTGAACGCATTCTCCAAATTCTCTGCCGCCGCTCAAAAAACAATCCGATCTTGCTCGGCGAGCCGGGCGTGGGCAAAACCGCTATCGTCGAGGGTCTCGCGCAGAAGATCGTCAACGAAGACATTCCTGAAATTCTAAAGAACAAACGGCTGCTCTCGCTTGATCTCGCGGCCGTCGTCGCGGGAACAAAGTACCGCGGCCAGTTCGAAGAGCGCTTGAAGGCGATCATGCAGGAAATTCGCCGGAGTCAGGACGTCCTCATCTTCATTGACGAGCTTCATACGCTCGTCGGCGCGGGCGCGGCTGAAGGGGCGATTGACGCCTCGAACATCCTGAAACCCGCGCTCTCGCGGGGCGAATTGCAATGCATCGGCGCGACCACGCTGGAGGAATACCGCAAGTATATCGAGAAGG
>CAZPIK010000438.1:0-3045 GCA_964586185.1 uncultured Candidatus Sumerlaeota bacterium
CGATGAAAAATACTGGGAACACAACTTGGCGGGCGTCGGAAGGTTATGCGCTGGAAGTCCAATATGACAGTCGCGAGCTGATCGAACCGGACTTTTTGCTGATTTCTCCCAACATCAGAGTCGCTCCCGGAGAAATATTCGATTTCATCGGAACGATCAAGGCGCCGACACAATCCGGATCAGCAGGATTGCGTCTGCGGATGATTCGCATTACGGCACCCGCCGCCCAATCAAAACTTGCGTCGAGCCGAAAGACCCCGACACGCGGATTCGGTCAGACCCTTTCCAAAACGGTGCGGATCGTCCGAGGGAAACGATGAATATATCCCACGCACAGGCGCAGTCATTGGAGAGAACGGACTAACGGCCTGATTACTCCGCGTACTCTGCGCCTCTGCGTGGGTCATGATTTGAATTCGCTTTGAGCGCGGGTTTGCGTTCGAATCAATCGAGCTTCGTGTCTGCGCGCGCCAGCATTGCCTGCGCCTCGCGGTCGAGCGCGGCGTACATCGCCTCGCCGAAGAGATGCTCAATTTCACGGCGAAGAAAAAGATAGGCCGAGGGCGCACCCGGTTCCGGTTTGCGAAGGCAGATCAGTTTTGTGACGGTACGATGTTGTTGCGCCCAATGCCGGGTTTCTTCCGATAGGAGCGTCATCAAATAAACGCCCGGTTCATATTCCAAGTAATGGAGCGGAAAGTGGTAGCACGGGTTCGGTTTAAAATCCTCGATCGCGAGGCCAAGACGCTCGACCATTGTGTTGATCGAACAGCGCAATTGCCCGGAGCCGTCCAGCCAACTCATCACGCAACGCCCATCTTCTCGATGTTTGAAAATGAGATCGTGGTTCTCATCCGTTTCGGAGACCTCGCCCGCTAAAACTTTTCCAACGATCTCGCGAATGGAATCCTCGGCTAGGATTTTCGGATTTGCCTTCGCGCGCGCGGCCAAATCTTCGATTCGCCGCTTTTCGTCCTCCGTTAAATCCACTTGAAGATCCGTGCAACAGGAACCTTGATATTTCGTCAAGCCATTCTTGCCCGAACATTTGACGCAGTAACTGGTATTGCATTGGAACGCGCGAAAAACGAGTCGCTCGGCGTCCACATGCACGTTGCCAATTTCAATGAGTCGTCCCGCGTTGCGCAAACCCTCGATAAAACGACGTTCAAGCGGATGCTGACGATGATGCTCGGCGAGATCAACCGAAGGATTCAAAGGGTGCTTCATGGGTTAATTAACGGGACTCAGGATTTAAATGAGCGGGGCTTGTCGGTAGAGTTCCGTAAGATTTGGAAAAGTCGAGGGATAGAATTTGCAATTCTCGGCATCCCAAATCCACCTTCCACCCCAAGGTTCGATCAAATCATCAACCAACTCTGAATTCGGCATGAAGCTATCGAGTGTCGGAGGACAGCCTTCCTGATTCGCTCGTTTTTGATGTTCCACCGCCCAAGTTTCAATAATGAGCGAACGTTCCACAATAAACTTGACCGCCGCAATTTCGCTGATGCAGTAGTGGTCATTTTGCTCTACGTCCTCCGCCTTTTGTCCTTCCTTAACCGGATTCATCGGCTCCTGCCCCGGCCAAATGATGTAACCACGGAACGAGGGGTGATCCGAACTCGGACAGGGTGGTAGGCGATCCCATCCTTTGCGCACGAATTTAGTCCGCATCAAGTCGGCAATGACCGTTGGATCTTCGGGCAGCACGCCATTTTCACTGTTAGTGATGCCCAAAATAAACTGCGCAAAGGCAGGCCAATCGGGAAGCTCAGACTCCTTAAACGCCCCTAATTGCTCCAACTCCGAAACGGTGGGATGTCGTCCTTCTCTTGCATGAAATTCCAAGGCCTTCGACCGAATTTCAGCGACGATCCATTGCGTCATGGCCTTGCGAAAATTCGAGTACTTGTTCTGCATCATTACGGCATCGCCCGCTCTAAAATAGTGGGCGTATTCGGCGAAGTATTTCTCAACCGCCGCCTGGTATTTCCCCATCTTGGAATCGAAATACGCTTCCCAGCCGCGAACGAACGCTGGGCAATCGGGAGCCTTAATGGCCAAGGTTGTGTAATATTTCCCGAGCTTGGGGTCGTCCATCGTCCAATACGAGAAGAAAGCCGCGTCGTAGGGCAGCCGATATTTTCGGGGATTTTCCGTCATCCCTTTTTCAAGTATCTTTAGGCCCCTAACGTGATCTCTCGCCTCTTCGCCGATCACCATATTGGCAAATGTGTACACCGCCAAAAATTGGGGATCCAGATCGGTAATGACGTCGAAATAATTGTACAGTGCCCCTAATTCCTGCTTTTGCGCCATGCTCGCTCCGAAGGCTTGGATCGAACGAAGCCAAAGAAGATCAGCGGTAAACTGGTCGAAACCGAGTGTCGTCCATTTAACATACTGGCTCGAGGGTAGGTATAACCAATCATGATACGTGTGCGGTTCCGCGCGCATCCGTTGAAGCTGGTTGCGTTGCAACCCCACGGCGAGACCGAAAAAGACAACGAATCCAGCCATGCAGATGGTGGAGATCCCGAGCCTTCGCATTACTTGAAGTTCCTACGATTGAAAATCAACACCGCAAGAAATAGCACCCCAGCGGGATACGCCAGAGCGTAGATGACCGATTCCCAGTAAAGCGTAACGTGATTGGTATAGAGAGCCTGTTTCACCGTTCTATGGAAAACGCCCAAATTTGGAGTGATTAACGAACCCAAATACGCGGCGTAATAGCTGAGGGGCGGCTCGACCCCGGCCTTTTGCGCCTTCTGATAAACGTTCTCCGCAAAGAGGATGATGTCCTCATTCAACCGTCCAGCGATGAACGTCAGCACCGTGAAAATCATGCTTAGAAAGGGCGTCGAGAAGGCCGAAAAAAGAATTGCAAACGAAGTTATGATCGCTAGTTCCAGAACGATGGCTGCAATCACGGGCATGATGTTGACGGTTGCGGGATAGGAGTTCCAGCTGACTAATGAAATCACCGCGCGAGTTGCAGAACTGAAAAAATGGCTGAAGAAGGGCGGGTGTGCATTGGGA
>CAZPIK010000439.1:0-3029 GCA_964586185.1 uncultured Candidatus Sumerlaeota bacterium
GTGGGCGACTTCGTCTTTCAGACTCATTCGCCCAAAAACAACCGTACAAAGGGCGGCGGAATGAAATCGAGTTCTGCGCATGTCGCAATCACTTGCTCAGCTTTACGTTCATTTGATTTTTTCGACGAAAGATCGAATGCCGTGGATCGCCGAACCGATCCGGCCCGCACTCATAGCCTATTGGGGTGGTATCTTCCGCGATGTGGATTCCCCGATGATCGCCGCAGGCGCAGTCAGCGATCATGCGCATCTACTATTTAGGCATTCGAAAAATCGAGCATTGGCCGAGATCGTCGAGGAGGTCAAAAAGGGATCATCCAAATGGATTAAGACCCAATCGCCGGAGTACAGAAACTTTTATTGGCAAGGCGGCTATGCGGCGTTTTCGGTAAGTGCATCACGGCTTGGCGCGGTGAAGCGATACGTTCTATCGCAGGAAAAACATCATAAGATCGTTTCGTTTCAAGATGAATTGCGGCGGTTTTTCAAGGAATACGGGGTTGATCACGATGAGAAATACATTTGGATCTAACAATGAAGGGACACGATTTTGTGTCGCCCTTACAGGGCTTTTCTTAAAAACTCATCTTACCCAAGGCGTTGCCTTGGGCTTTGTTCCAGTGCCCCTAAAGGGGCATGCGCGGAAAGCCATTGAGTCTTCAATTGCAGGGATCGTATGTGGGCCTTTGCTACAAGGGGCAGACGTAGCACGCCATCGAGTCCTCAATTGTGGGATTCGTACGTCAACTTTGTTAAGAGGTTTCGCGGAGGACATATCTAAGCATGCGTCGGATTGCTTGATGTCAAACGGCACTGCTATCTCGCTCGGGCGGCTGCAACGTAGAAACCGTTTCAATTAAATGCCCCAGCCGATTTCGTTTTGTTTGCAGATATGCTTCGTTGGCGTGGTGGTGGCCGACCTCGAGCGGGACGCGTTCAACGACTTCCAGCCCGAACGCTTTGATCCCGACGATCTTACGGGGGTTATTGGTCATGATGCGTATTTGCTTCAAGCCCAAATCGGCAAGAATCTGCGCGCCGATGCCGTATTCGCGGAGGTCGGGCTTGAATCCCAACGCCTCGTTCGCCTCAACGGTATCTTTGCCTTGTTCTTGGAGCGCGTAGGCCAGCAGTTTATTTTTGAGGCCGATGCCTCGACCCTCTTGGTGCATATAGACGATGGCGCCGCGACCTTCCTTGGCGATCCGTTCCATGGCCGCGTCGAGTTGGGGGCCGCAATCGCACCGGAGCGAACCAAGCGTATCGCCCGTGAAGCATTGCGAGTGAACGCGCACGAGCATCGGCTCCGGACCGGGTTCGCCCATGACCATTGCAAGGTGGCTCTCGCCGTTGACCTCGTCTTCATACATCGAGAGATTCCACTCGCCGTAAGCGTTCGGAATTTTGACCGTCACGACCTTCTTGACGAGCTTCTCGTTCGCCATCCGATAGGTCATGAGGTCCTTGATGGTTGCAATGGGAAGCCCATGTTTTTCAGCGATCTTGATGAGATCGGGAAGTCGCGCCATCGAGCCGTCGTCGTTCTGGATTTCACAAATGACGGCGACGGGCGGCAACCCCGCGAACCGCGCCAAATCCACGCTTCCTTCGGTGTGCCCGGCGCGGACGAGCGATCCGCCCCGAACGGCCTGGATCGGGAAGATGTGACCCGGTCGCACCAAATCGGCCGGACGCGCGTCGGGATCCACGAAAAGCCGGATCGTCTCATAGCGATCCGCTGCCGAAATGCCGGTCGTCACGTTGTTTCGGGCGTCCACGGAAACAGTGAAGTTCGTCCGATGCAGCGAGGTATTCGCGTGACCGGGGACCATCGGATGAAGATCGAGCGCGGCCATCCGCTCTTCGGCGGCGGCGACGCAGATGAGTCCGCGCGCTTCCTTGGCGAGAAAATTTACTTTTTCGGGAGTGACGTGCGATGCGGCGAAAACGAAATCACCCTCGTTCTCGCGGTTTTCGTCGTCCACGAGCACGATCATTTTACCGAGGCGAATCGCTTCGATGGCTTCAGGGATGGTGGCAAAGGGATCGCTCATCCCCATAGGTTAGCTGAATTTAGTCGCAAAGTGAAGCGCGACGGCGAAAGTGGTTATTCGAGGAGTTGGGCGACCTTTTTCATCGCATCATCATATTCCGCTCGTTCCGCAACGACGTTCCCCTTTTGATCCACGATCCAGAAGCAGGGGATGGATTTGATTTTGAAGCGTAAAGGGACTTCGGTTTTCCAAGCGACAATATCAATCTTCTTAACCTTGAGCCGATCGTGCTTGGCGGCCAATTGGTCTATATCGGGCGAAATGTCGCGGCACATCGGACACCAATCGGCGTAGAATTCGTAAAGCGTGACGTATCCGCGCTCGTGGCCATCGCCGATTCGGACATCTTTTAGGTATTCGATGTCGCCTCGTCCCAAGACTTCAGTTCGAGCGACTGGAGCAGTTTGGACGATCGGTTTGCGGACCGTTGCTGCCCTGTCTGAACCCGAATCATCCGAATCGGGATGGTGTTTGTCTTCGGCAGTGCCGGACCCTTGACCCTCGGACTCAACGTCCCCCCCAATCATATCGGCTGCCGAGAGTGGTTCTACAGACGGATCTGTGCTGGGAGATTCGAGGCTCGGATCGCCATATTCCACGGTCTCAACTTCTACGACTGTTTCCTCTTCACTCTCAGCCGACGCTTCGGCGACTTCCATTCCCGAGGAAGATTCAAAATACCCATTTTTGTCTAATTCGGTATAAACGATGTGACCAATTGGAATGAGCAAAATGACCAGAAGGGGTATCACAAATTTCATCACGATGATGTCACCTCTGGGTTGAATCGTAAGCCCGCGCCTGTGTACTACGCAAGAATCAAAATTGCTCGGGCAATATAAGCCAAACAAGGAATGGCGGGTTGGAAAACTTGTCATTACCCACATCTCAACAAGATGGTTTCCGTTTTGCGGAGCACTGATTTCAGCCCGTGAAACGGGCGGCGAAATAAAGCGAAGGGTGAAGCGAAGCGAA
>CAZPIK010000440.1:0-3020 GCA_964586185.1 uncultured Candidatus Sumerlaeota bacterium
CGGCGAAGCGCGATTCGAATGGCAAGGTGGCGGCCGCGCGGGGTTCATCACCAGCCGATTGTGGTCGGCATTTGATGAACTTTATTCCGCTATTGCCCCCTCTCTGGCGCATCTCCACGCTATCGGCGGAACGATACTGTTCGTTCATGGCGTGCGCGATTTCTTTGGTTTGGCTGATGCGTCACTGATCGTTTGCCTTGCTCTACCCGCATTGGCCGCGTACGCACTTTTCCGGCTGAGCATACCGCTGATCTTCGGTGCGGCTGCATTACAGTTTGGATTGGTTGCCTATCTTGGCGCAGAAATGTTCCGAGAATTGCGTGGAAGCGCGGAACCATGGCGATTCGTGCTCATACCCGCAATAAGTTGGATCACGTCGTTAGGATTCGTCATGACGTCGCCCCTGCGTTTTTCCGCGCCATCCAAATCGAAGTGGCCTCTCATGGCTTCGCAAGTTGGTTTATGGCTTGGGCTTATTGGGGCTGCTTTCTTTATTCCAGGAACAAGCTCGGACAAAGGTTTTAACGCTGTATATCCAGGCTGGCTCCTCACGATTGTAATCGTCTTTGCGCTCCGCGATTTCATGCGTGGCTTCGACGGCCAGTTGAGCGGAAGCGCGCTGGATCTAAAGAATCAGCTTTCTGTGTCCTGCGGTTTCGGATGTCTCGCGGCTGCGGGATTGATTTCGCTCGCAACGTTCAGACGCTGGAACGAAGGTTCGCTCAGCGCCCCCGTTTGGCTTTCGATTTGGAGTCTGGCGATTATGGCGGCTTCGGTTTGGCGGCGTGATCTCGCATTCTACCTCGCGGGACTTGTCATGCTCTTCGTTGCGACCATGGGCTACCATTCATACGTTAAGCTCGAAGGCGCAGCGGCGCATCCGCTCGCCTCTTACTGGTTGATAGCGCTTACACTCGGTGTGGCTGCTGCAAAAGATTGGGCGTTGCGCGACCGCACCGCAAGCCTCTCGCAGAACGCGCTCAGCCTTTCCGAACTGGCCGTGTACTTCACCTATGCCCTCGGCTGCACGGTTCTCTGGCGTTTCACCCTCGACGACATCGAGTACGCGTGGTCTCTCTCCATTCTGGCCGTCGTGTCGCTCGTGGCCTACTTCGCTACGGCGGGATCGAACCTACGCCGCGGCGCAACGACCGCTTATGCGAATCTCGTTTTCGTGCATGTTTATTATCTGTGTGCGCAAATCGGAGACATTAGTAAGTGGCAAGCCTACGATCCGTTGTTTCCTTTGGCCGGTGTGTTTGCCGCTTCCATTGTCTTCGGGCGATTGCTCACGCATGGACCAGCGTTTGGCTATCACATTGAAGGCCGAACAATTGCCCAAGACCTCAAGAATCTCCTGATCTTGCTCACAACCGTCGCCATGATGGCGGCAATCTATTTCTCGCCGCAGTTCGGCGAAAAGCACCAACTCGCGACGGGCGGATGGGGTGCGCTGGCGCTCTTGCTGATTGCGATTGGGTTCGGCTTCGGTTCAGCAATTCATCGGCGCATCGCACTCGTAATATTTACGATCTGCCTAATGCGCGTGTTTCTTGTGGATACGCAGGGACTGGAAACAAAATACAAAATGCTCGCCTTCTTGATCCTCGGCATTTGCCTCCTCGGCGTAGCGTGGCTCTATTCGAAGTATGCAGATCAAATGAAAAAGTGGGTATAAAGCCGATGCTAGCAGGCAAGGATCGATCCGCCGCTTGACGCTCCATGCTCGCTCCCCTAACCTGCTAACCGAATGCATCGTCGGAAGGTAGAGCAAGCATGATTCGGATTCTTGTCGTCAACGTCGGTTCGACGTCGCTCAAGTTCAAACTCTTCGTCTTCGATCCCGCCAATCTCGAAAAGGCGTCCTCGATTCCAGCCGAGGGACGACTGGAGGGAATCGGTCGTCCTAAATCGGTTTACAAGATTTCCATCGGCGGTGCGGTCGAGCAAGGCGAAACATCTTTCGCGAACTACGACGCCGCGTTAAAAAAGATTCTGGACGCCCTGGCGGCGAGCGGAGTCGAAGGTCTGGATCGCCTCTCTGCTATCGGATTCAAACCGGTTCACGCCCGCGAAGTTCCGCTTGAACTGGTCGAAATGGATGAAGACGTGCTGGGTCGGATGGCCGAATACAACTCCGTCTGCCCTGCGCACAATCCCCCCGTCATCGCGGCGGTCCGTTCGTTCCGCGCGATGCTTCCGGATGTTCCCTGTGTCGGACTTTTTGAACCTGCTTTCCATCAAACATTGCCGCCAGAAGCTTACACCGAAAGCGTTCCGCTCGAATGGATCGCTGAATTCGGAATTCGCAAATATGGATTTCACGGCGCGTCGCATCGCTACATCGCCGAACGCGCGCCCGCCTATCTTGGGATTCCCGCGTCCGATTTGAAAATCGTTTCGTGCCATTTAGGAGGATCGAGTTCGATCACGGCGATCCGCAACGGCCAAAGCGTCGAGACGACGATGTCATTTTCCGCGCAATCGGGCGTGCCGCAAGGGACGCGCTGCGGTCATATTGATCCGTTCATCCCGATTTTTCTGATGAAAGAAAAAGGCTGGTCGCTCGAACAAACCGCAGAGGCATTGGCGAAAAAGTCAGGACTGCTGGGACTCTCGGGCGTGTCGGCGGAGTTTCGTGAAATCGAGCAGGCGGCAAAGGAAGGCAATGATCGCGCGCGCCGAGCCATCGAGGTTTATATCTATCAGGTTCAATGCGAAATCGCCCGCATGACCATCGCTTTAGGCGGCATCAATACGCTGATCTTCACGGGCGGAATCGGCGAACGGGGCGCCGATACACGCGCGGCCATTGTTTCGCGGCTCCGTCATTTGGGCGTCAGCATGGATGAGGAAAAGAACGCTGGCGCAATCGGAGTTGAATCCGAGATACAATCGTCGAATTCCAGAGTTCGCATTCTTGTCCTCCCGACCGATGAGGAATGGATCATCGCCCGCGACGCCGCGATATTTTTGAAACGTAATTCCTGAATAAGCGTGGATACACCTCTCAACTTCAT
>CAZPIK010000441.1:0-3006 GCA_964586185.1 uncultured Candidatus Sumerlaeota bacterium
TATTGCGCCCGACTTAATCGAGAAGGCCAAGAACCGGATCAAACATCCGAATAAGATCGGCGCGGATTTTGTCAATCCCTATGTGCTGGATATGGCGATGGTTCAGCCGCGATACCTTTTGGACAATATTCTGATGGACCGACCGGAGTGTCTGGCCGCATGGGAAAAGGCGCGCGGCAAACTCTCGGAAATCGCGCGGATTTCTCGCGAGGTCGGTTCCGAATTATGCGTTGTCATCATACCCTCCACGGTACAAGTAGATTCAAGCCACTTCGAGTTTTATAGTCAGGCGCGGTTCGAGATGGATGCACGCCTCGCCGATTCGACGAGGCCGCAGGATTTGCTCACGGATTTCTGCGGTGAGGAACGCCTGCCGTATTTGGACTTGCTTCCCCGATTCAAGCAAGAAACCGCGAAGCAAAAATTGTATTGGGAAAACGACGATCACCTTAGCGAAGCGGGGCACATCTTGGCGTTTGACATCATAGGGGCGGAGTTCTTGAATGATTGGATTGATAAAAGGAAATAAGAATCATGACTCCTACCCGTACCCTCGCGCTCTATGTGTCGTTGTTCGGCATGATGACCTTAGGGATGATAATGGCCCATGCTGAAGAGGGAAAGGTCATCTCCGTGCCGGGGCTTTTTTCGCCCCTGACCGAACCCCCGTGTTCTTACGCCTCAACGCAAAATCGCAAACGACTTATCGAGCCGGAAGATCGAGTTCTCGCATGGATTCGCGCCGCGCATAACGGCGGAGCGATTCCGATCCGGCACTTTCTTTCCGCGCCACGTGTCATTAACGACACCTATGGACTCTTCTTTTACGATCCCGATGGGGGTTACGTCGCCGCTTACAAGAAAGATTACGGTTACAAGTTCCACGGGTGGCGCGGAGGGGTCATGGTCGTCGAAGGTCGCGATGGGTCGCTTTGGTCGGCTCTGACGGGAGTTGCCTTCGAGGGTCCGATGAAAGGGAAACGGCTCGAACGAATCCCAAATTTCGTCACCGATTGGGGATATTGGCTGATGCTCCATCCTGAATCCACGGCTTACGATCTTTTTGACGGCAAAAAATATCCCATGGCCGATTTGCCGACGGAAATGAGTAAGGAAGCCCGCGAGTCCATGAAGGCGAGCGACCAGCGACTCGATCCGATGACGCCAGTGATGGGGGTTGAAGTCGGCGGCGAGACGATGGCGTTTCCGCTTTCGAGTTTGCCGGAGCGCGCCTGCATGTCGGCGACGCTCGGAGGCGAGGAGGTCGCCGTTTTTTGGTATGCCCCGACGCAATCGGCCGTCGCATTTGCCCGGAAACTGGACGATCAAACGCTGACGTTTTATGCGGATGAGATTTCCCCGGAGACCGCGCCGATCAAGGACAAGGAAACCCAGACTCGCTGGAGCATGGCCGGACGCGGGATAGACGGACCGAATCGAGGCAAGGAACTTCGCTGGATCAATTCCATCCAATGCCGCTGGTACGCTTGGTCGACGGAGTACCCGGGAACAAAGCTTTACAAAGTTGAGAAACCGGAGGAGCGGCCGTAGGCGGTTCCGAAAAGTTTGCGTTGGAAACGGATTGAACTATCACTATCGATATTACGGAGGGTAGCAAGATGTCGGAGAAACTTGTCGAAAATCACATTCTGATCAGTTTTTTTCAATTCACTTAGAAAGCGCTCTTCCACAATTGGGACAATAGCTTTCTAGCGGGGATACGTCGTGTCCAAGAGGACATTTGCGCTCGCGATAGAGGTATGGCGCATTTATTGTAGAATAGAGAATTGAAAACGCGGCCCCATAAAACGCCATCCAATGGCCTGAAAACATTCGAATAAAGGGAACCGATGCGAGATCATCGGCACTGGATGTCTTCGAATGCATGATACTTCCCGAATTGATCAACAGAAATAGTATAAAGTTGAGTACGGCGTATCCACCGACGAAGTAGACGGCACGACGCATCCAGATCGGGCAACCTGCCAATGCAACTTTCCAGATATCCTTCTGCTTAGCATGTCGGGTTGTTCGGGACATCACCAGCACCGCTGGAAACCAGACTACGAAAATGCCAATGTGAAGTGTCCCAACCAGTTTCCCTCCGGGAATCGCCCATCCAAGCAATGCAAATAAGTGCGCGCCAACACTAAGCAGAAAACCAACCCCGGCAAGCAGCAAGAAGGGGAAAAGAGGAGAAGTCATAGTTTATGATCTAGTGAATACGTGATCATGTGAAGGCAAATTCCAATGAGAACACACCATTCCTAAGTCGCGAGCAGACTCTCAATCTCTATATCTTCGTCAACCTGCGGCCAGTGAATGCCGACTCCGTCGCCGATCAGTTCCCATTGGGCGCGTTGTTCGGATGTCGCGTGTAGGAGTCGGGGGAACCATTGAAGGGGCGCTGAAATCTCGCGTCCATCCGCGAGTACGACCCGCAAAGCGTCATCGGTAAATGATACTTCCCTTGCAAGTGGTTCAATCTTTTCGGCCAAAGTGTTCATACCACGCTCCTTCGATTTCGTCGCGATGTTCTTCGATCAACCTGGCAATCTCATTCAACTGGTGTCCGCGAAAATTCCGCGACTTCGCAAGTTCCAGCGGACGCATCCAGTATTTGGCATGACCATGTTCTTTCGCAACATGAACGTGCATTGGCTCGCCGCGATCAACGCTGTAGAAGAAGAAACGATAGCCGAAGAGATTCTCAAAAATTGTGGGCATGAACTCATAGATTCCTTCAAGATCAGCCGCAACCTGCTTTAATTCAACTCATGAGATCAACGGCGTCACCCACCCCGAATTCACCGATTCCAAGGTTAACGACATTCTGTCCGAACATAACGCCGCCCGGTTCTTTGCGATAGGTGGCGAGAGTTTGGAGCGGTTCGGGGCCGCGTTTTTCGGCGGTCGTTTGATCCACCATCGTCATCATGCAGCGGTCGCATGGCTTCACGATCTCGAACTCGATACCGCCAATCTTAATCTTTTTCCAGCCGTCCT
>CAZPIK010000442.1:0-3002 GCA_964586185.1 uncultured Candidatus Sumerlaeota bacterium
TCGTCTTTCAGACTCATTCGCCCAAAAACAACCGTACAAGCGGGCGACGGAGATTCAAATTTAGTGGCATTTACCATTTTCTTATTCCATTGCAGCGTGGACCGCGGTTTCCGTCTCAATCTCCGTCGCCCCCGTTCGGGGGCTTGGGAATCGGAGGGGATTCGCGTTACCAGCGTTCGCTACGCTCACGCTTCGCTTTATTACGCCACCCACTGCGTGGGTTAGAATCCAAGAGTAGCATTGGCTCAACCGATTTCTTCATCATCGCCTAACGGGGGGTGGAATCCGAGAGTCCCATTGGTACGGCCGATTTCTTCATCATTGCCTAACGGGGGTTGAAATCCGAGAGTCCCATGTGTACGGCCAATTGTTACGCCACCCACTTCGTGGGTTTGGGAACCACTGCCGAACGCTCCGTCGAACATTGCTGCATAATTTCACGACTTGTGCCATGATACGGCGGATTTTTTGGATGCTTGACCCATGAACTCTCGGCGCACGATGCCACGATCATTTTTATTCTCCCCATCTCTCATGCTACTGGCCGGAATCGCGCTTGTTCCCGGCCGCCTGCGCGCGGATGAGCCGCCGCCTCTCGCCCCGATCTACCCCAAGATCAACGAGGTCGTGGATAAGGAAATCGCACCGCTCACCGAACTTTATAAACAGCTCCACATGAAACCGGAGCTTTCGCTCCAAGAAAAGGAAAGCGCCGCGCGGATGGCCGCCGAGCTGACCTCCGCAAGCTTCGAAGTCACTCCGAACGTCGGCGGTTTTGGCGTCGTTGGCGTTCTCAAAAACGGCGACGGCCCTGTCATCCTTGTCCGCGCCGATATGGACGCCCTCCCGATCAAAGAGGAGACGAATCTCCCCTATGCCAGTCAGGTCGTCACCAAAGACGAAGATGGTCAGGAAGTCCCCGTCATGCACGCCTGCGGTCATGATATCCACATGACCTGCCTCGTCGGCGTTGCGCGGGCGATGAATGCCCTGAAGGAACATTGGAAAGGGACGCTCGTCTTTATCGCCCAGCCCGCCGAGGAGCGCGGCGTCGGCGCAAAAGCAATGATCGCCGACGGTCTATTCACGCGCTTCCCTCGCCCGAATTTTGCCATTGCGCTCCATGTGGATTCCTCGCTTCCGGTCGGCAAGGTCGGCTTTACGCCCGGATTCGCAATGGCCAACGTGGACTCCGTGGATATCGTCATGCGCGGAATCGGCGGACACGGCGCGTATCCCGAAATGACCAAGGACCCGATCATCATGGCGTCCGAAGTCGTGATGGCGCTTCAAACAATCGTCAGCCGCGAAATTCGTCCCGGCGAACCGGCCGTCGTGACCGTCGGCTCGATCCACGGCGGGACCAAGCACAACATCATCCCGAACGACGTGAAGATGGAACTTACCGTCCGGTCGTATTCCGATCATGTCCGCGAGCGATTGCTTGAATCCATCAAGCGGGTCGTGAACGGTGTGGCCGTGACCTATGGCGTTCCGGCGCATTTGATGCCCGTGGTTGAGGTGAAGGATGAATTCACTCCTTCAACATATAATGATCCCGATTTAGTCGAGCGCGTCACCCACGCGATCAACGACTTTTTAGGCGAGGACACCGCGCAGGAGCGCGAGCCGATGATGGGCGGCGAGGATTTTGGGCGATACGGTCGCGAGGAACCAAAGATTCCGATCTTCATGTTCCGGCTCGGTTCGATTTCTCCCGATAAAATCGCCGAAAGTATCAAAGCGGGCAAGCCGCTTCCTTCGCTGCATTCAGGATATTACTTTCCCGATATTCCGCCGACGCTTCAGGCGGGCGTTAAGGCGATGACCGTCTCCGTTCTTGATCTACTGAGACCCATGCCCGTTCCGGCTCCACCGCCCGCAGAACCTGCGCCAGCCGAACCCGCACCCGCTCCCGCAACTCCGGCTCCCGCGCCGGCAATGAAAGAAGGAGATAAACCGGCGCCCCCTCCTGCTGAAGCAAAGCCTGCTGAACCTGCGCCGGCTCCTGCACCACCCGCAAGTCCGGCTCCTCCGGCGGAGGCAGCCAAATGATCCGTCCCCCGAACTTTGGCTATTTAATCCCTGGCGCGGTCGCAGGTTCGGGACATCCCGGCTACGGCGGCGAACTCGGCGCTACGCTGGCCGGACTAAAAGATGAAGGGTTCGAGGCGGTGCTGACTTTGACCGAAAGTCCTCTTGATCATGCCATGCTCGAAGAATTTGGGATGAATGCTCTTCACATTCCGATTGAAGATTTCAGCGCCCCAACGCCGGATCAAATAGATCGTGCTGTTGCTTTCATTCAATCCGGACTTGATCGAAACTCCAAGGTGCTGGTTCACTGTATGGGGGGCTATGGCCGGACGGGAACGATCCTTGCCTGCCATTTGGTCTCTCTCGGCCGATCCGCCGAAGCGGCGATTGACGAAGTTCGCATCAAGCGCCCGGGTTCCATCGAAACCGATACGCAGGAACAAGCCGTCGCCGATTACGAACGGAGCATCCGCAAATCATGAGCGCTGAACCGATGCGATCCGCCGACCGACGTAACGAAATGTTCCGAGCCATGATCGGTTTGATCGTGATTTGGGCAAGTTTTTATTTGGTTGCAGTGGCGCAGGATATCTCCTCGAAAAAACGTCCGACTCCAAACTCGCGGGCAAACCCGGAGGCACAGGGGAGCAATCAGCCATGAAACTCAAGTTGCTGACTTCTCTTCTAATGATGACGATGTTTCCGCTCGCCTTGCGCGCTGAGATTAAGGAAGGACACAAAGTCGTGGTTAAGGACGAAGCAAAGGCAACGCCCGTTCCTTTCGGACCGCACGATCATGTTCGCCTTGCCTTGGATCCGCTTCCCAAACAGAAATACTGGGTGGGCGAACCGGTGATCCTCACGCTGCGACTTGTCAATCACACCAATTTCAACACCCCCTTCCGGGCGAACTTCAACCCTCGCGCAGGTTTGAAGGTCATGACTCAGCAGGAAAAATCGCCGCC
>CAZPIK010000443.1:0-2957 GCA_964586185.1 uncultured Candidatus Sumerlaeota bacterium
CGACCGCCGCCCTTTTTATTTCTACATCGACGAATTCCATAATTTCATTACGCCCAGCATGACGCAAATTCTGTCAGGAGCGCGGAAGTATCGGTTGGGACTCATACTCGCGCATCAAGAGCTTCGGCAATTGGGCGGAACGTCATCGGAGATTGGCGCTTCGATTCTTTCCAATCCCTATGCGCGAGTCTGTTTCCGCTTGGGCGACGACGACGCCCGGAAACTGGAATCGGGCTTCTCCTTTTTCGAGGCCAAGGATTTGCAGAACTTGGGAACAGGCGAAGCCATCGCGAGAATCGAGCGGGCGGAGTACGATTTCAATCTGGAAACACCGCCGCTTGCGCCGCTCGATGAGGCGGTGGGGAGACTAAACACGGAGACCATCCTCGAATCATCGCGACGGAAATATGCTTCGCGTAAAGCGGAGGTCGAGGCCGAACTGGCGAAGTTCGCGAGCGTGGATGATGAAGATGAGCCGCCGCGAGAGAGACCTAAGCGGAAACCTTTTTCCAAGGAACAACCCCAAGCCGCATCGCCCGCCGAATCGCAACCAACGGAGACCTCTCCACCATCGCCAACGTCTCCATCTTCATCCCTGTCTGAAAAACCGCCGAGTCTTGAGGAAGCCTTGCGTGAGCGCGAGGTCAAGTCACCGGATCATCCAAGTTCATCGCCGTTATCCTCCCCAGCCAAACCGTCATCACCACCTTCTCCTGCACCTCTTGGTCGCGGCGGCCCGGAACATCAAGCCCTCCAAAGAAAAATCTCCCTTTGGGCGCAGGGGATGGGGTGGAAGGCAACGGTCGAGAATCCGATCTTGGACGGCGCGGGAAGTGTGGACGTGCTTTTGGAGAAAGCCGACCACTCGGTCGCGTGCGAAATATCGGTCACCTCAACCCCCGATTACGAAGTCGGCAATATCGAGAAATGTTGGAAAGCGAGATTCTCCGAAGTCATCGTCATTGCCGAAGAGACGAAACGGCTCACTAAAATCAAAGACGCCGCGCGAGCCAGCTTGGGTGAAGCGCTCATCGAACGGACTCGCTTCCTGACTCCCGACGGCTTCTTTGCCTTCATGGAAGAACTTCAAGCGCGAACGGCGACGACCGAAATGACTTCGCGGGGCTACCACGTCACGGCGGTTTTCCAGCCTCAGCCGTCTGCGGGTCAAACGGGCAAGCGTCGGAATGTTTCGGAGATGGTCGCCGGAAAAGCACGCAAATCACCGGACGGGAAGAAGAAAACGGATTGATCTTTCTTTCCCGCTTGCGCCTCCCCGCCTTCGGCTTTACTCTTTATCCTTTGGCGAAAGGAGGGCGAAAGTATGACGCCCAAACGACAAGAGAATTCCGCAGGCAAGCGTGTCGGTCTCTGGATTCGCGTTTCAACCGAGGATCAAGCCCGAGGCGAAAGTCCCCAGCACCACGAGGCGCGGGGGCGACAGTATGCCGACGCCAAAGAGTGGAAGATCAGCGAGGTCTATCACTTGGAAGGAGTCTCCGGCAAAGCGGTCATGGAACACCCCGAAGCACGACGGATGCTCGCGGACGTGGCTCGCGGTCATATTACGGGACTGATCTTCTCGAAACTGGCGCGACTCGGCCGCAATACCAAGGAACTTCTCGAATTCGCCGAAATCTTCCAGCGAGAGAACGCGGATCTGATCTCCTTGCAGGAATCCATTGATACCTCTACCCCCGCCGGGCGGCTTTTTTATACGATGATCGCCGCTATGGCTCACTGGGAACGGGAAGAAATCGGCGAGCGAATCCGCGCTTCGCTCCCCATTCGCGCCAAACTGGGCAAACCGATGGGCGGCATGGCTCCCTACGGCTACCAGTGGAAGGATCGAAAGCTCATCCCCAATCCGACGACCGCCCCGGTGCGCCGCCTCGTTCATGAACTTTACTTGAAGCACAAGCGGAAGAACGCCGTCGCCCGAATCCTTAACGCGGCTGGACATCGGACCCAATTGGGTCGGCCCTTCTCCGCCGTTACCATCGGCGTCATGCTGCACGATCCCACTCCCAAAGGGGTGCACCGGGTCAATTACACCAGCCACCGCAAGGTCACTGGCGTGAAATACAAACCCGAGGAAGATTGGATTTATCACAAAGTCGAGCCGATCATCCCGGCGGAACTATGGGATTCCTGCCATCACATTGTGACGGAGCAGGAAGCGCAATGGAAACCGAGGGGTCGGACGCCGGTGCAGATTTTCAGCGGCCTCGCCGTGTGTGGCTTGTGCGAAGGGAAGATGTATGTCCCCTCCAACACCCCCAAGTATGTCTGCCGGAAATGCCGGAACAAAATACCGTGCGAGGACTTGGAGGCGATCTTTGTAGATCAAATCCGGGAATACTTCGTTTCGGCGGATCAAATCCGGGACTATCTGCTCCGGGCCGACGAGGAAATCCAAACCAAGACGAAATTGCTCGAAGGCTTGGAGAGCGAGCGGGGCAAATTACGTCAGGAAATGGATCGGGTGTTCAAACTCTACATGGAAGAGGGATTGACCACTCAAAGCTTTACCGAGCGTTACCGTCCGATGGAGGATCGGCAGGCGCAATTGGCGCAGGAAATCCCCCGACTTCAAGGTGAACTCGATTTCCTCAAGGTCAACCTGCTTTCAAGAGATGAAGTCTTCGAGCGGGGGCGGACAATGGCCGAGGTCTGGCCGACCTTGGAGACACAAGAAAAGCAGCAGATAGCGGAATGCTTGGCCTCGAAGATTGTCATCGGCAAAACCGACATCCAAGTCAATCTCTACTACCTGCCGGAGTATCTAAAGCAGAGGCAGGAGGACATCAAACAGAGTCGGAATGGATCAAGCGAACCGAATCCCCCAACCCCTTCAATCTCCCAAAGCTCCAATTCCCGAACAGCCACCGCCAGAAAATCAAACAACTCAACCCCAACAAAATCAGGCGCATTCGCACCTTCTGAAATAATGGCAA
>CAZPIK010000444.1:0-2956 GCA_964586185.1 uncultured Candidatus Sumerlaeota bacterium
TCGCTGTTGGTGAGCTTCAGCGCGCCTTTGAACGGGATAACCTGCGTGAACGGCAGATAGGTGCAATCGGTTTGATCGAGCAGTGCGGGAACTTTCAGTTCGGCAAGCGGCTTTCCGCGCGAAATATTTTTTAGATAAACCACGGTGTCGGAAATTCCGCCGTCCTTATCCACGCGCAATCGCGGACTGGGGCGTGAGTCGTCATTCGCGTGCGAGCAGTGCGGTTTATCCTGTGTGACCTTCAGCGTGATCTGGGGAACATCCCCTTTGAAAATCACCCGGCCTGCAACCGATCCGCCATTTTCGACTTTGATCTCCTCGTATTTCGCAGCAGGAGCGGCTGGCGCGGTATCACTGGCGGAAACGGGGATCGTGGGTCCGCATCCGAAAAAAATTAAGGCAGCTAAGGAACAATGAACAAGGGGATTGGAACGGCGAATCGTGGGCATCGGTCAATGTCCTCCATGATCAGACACCCGATTTTCGTAAAAGTTGCCCCATGAAGCAAGTGGCGTCGAACCATTGCCGTCCCGCTTTTCTTTGCGTCCTTTGCGCTCTTTGCGGTTAAATATATCCGGCATTGGCCTTGCGTGCTCAATATGGGACTCGAAACTCTCACCTCCAACCGATTGGCGTGGCCTCCGCGCGAGGCGGATCTGTGGCCCGAATCCGAGCGGCTGGCACTCGCAAAAATTCCCCCCGCCTCTCTGCCGAAGCACGTCGCCATCATCATGGACGGCAATGGTCGCTGGGCAAAAAAGCGCGGCTATTTGGATCGCGTGTTCGGTCACCAATCGGGAATCGAATCGGTTCGGGAAGCCACTCGCACTTGCGCGACGCTTCGTTTGCAAGCCTTGACCCTTTATTCGTTTTCCAAAGAAAACTGGAATCGCCCCAAACGCGAAGTCGCCGCGCTGATGAAACTGCTCGAACGTTTCCTCGTCGAGGAACGTCCCGAACTGATGGAGAACGGCGTCAAACTCGAAACCATTGGTCGCGACGCCGATTTGCCCGCCTCGGTTCAGCGAGCGCTCGCCGAGACCAAGCGACTCACGGCGAATAATCGCGGATTGAGGCTGATCCTCGCGCTCAGTTATGGTTCGCGCGATGAAATTCTCCGCGCGACGCGTCGGGCTATCGAACTCGCGGCGCAGGGGAAACTCGATCCTGAATCGCTCGACGAAGCAGCGTTTTCGTCGCTGCTCGATACGGCGGACCTTCCCGATCCCGACCTCATGATCCGGACGAGCGGAGAAATGCGGATCAGCAACTTTATGCTTTGGCAGCTCGCCTATACCGAACTGCACGTTACGCCCGTGCTTTGGCCCGATTTCCGTCGCGCGCACTTGATCGAAGCGCTCGCCGATTACGCCGGGCGCGACCGACGGTTCGGCAAAGTCAAAGAGGAGCCGACCAATCCCGCATGACGCTGCATCGCATCATTTCCGGCGTCATCTTCGCGGCGCTCTTTTTGCTCGGACTTTTCAATCCGTGGTTTGCGTGGTTTCCGCCGTTCATCATCGTCGTCGGGACGTGCTGGGGCGTTTGGGAATTCAGCCATTTGGGGGTAAAGCATCCTCCGCTTCCGCAGGTCATTCTCTCGTTCGCCGGTGCGCTTGCCCTTCTCGTGGACGGATACTTTTTTTCGCTGAAGCACGGCATGACGATCATCGGACTCCTTTCGGTGCTGACCATCGCCGCCGGATTGCGGCTCAAGGGCGTTGACGTTGCGGCGGTCGCGGGCAAGTCGGTCGTCGCGCCGATCTACGTTGCGCTTCCGCTCGCGATGATCGTTTCAATTTGGCAAACAAACTTGAAGACGAACGAAGAATTCCCGAACGCCGGATCGCACTACCTTCTGTTTCTCGTTATCGTGACGTGGTGCGGCGATATCGGCGCTTATTTCGCCGGACGCGCGTTTGGCAAACACAAACTCGCGCCGACTCTCAGTCCCGGCAAGACGATTGAAGGATTCATGGGTGGGGTCGCGCTGACCGTCGTCGTCGCGCTGCTCATGAAAGTTTTCTGGAACAATATTGACGCCATCTTCGGCTGGGGCGATGTGGTTTTTCTCGCGCTGACGTTCAGCATCATCGGCCCCATGGGCGACCTTGCGGAAAGCCAGCTCAAGCGCTCTGTTGGCGTCAAGGATTCGGGTAACACATTCACGGGGCACGGGGGCATGCTCGATATTATTGACAGCCTCCTCTTTACGACGATTTTTTACTTCGCCTATTTGGCGTTGTTTCATCCCACTGTCGTGCGGTGACGCCACGCGTTACAAAGGAGAATAACCATGTCGAAACATCTCAAACAATTTACCCGGTCTATTCTTTTCGGCATTTCCATTTTATCGGCGAGCGCAATTTACTCGCAGGACGCCACGACCCCGACCGCCGCGCGAGCCGAAACGCCTGCTCAGGAAGAATACGCCCCCGCCGAAGACCGCACGACGCAATGGGCGATCGTCGTCGGACTCGTTGTCTTCGTCGTCGTGGATACGTTTGTGCTGCTCAAAATATTCGGCAAACGCCCCAAGAATCCACCCCCCGGAGCAATGCCTTGAGACAAATTGACTCGCTTAAAAAGTTCGTAATGGGTGATCGGGATAATCGTTAACCTGCCCCCGAAATTCGCAAGTCATCATCTACGTGGGGGACTCTGTTCAATGTGGGAGGCAGTCTCCGACTGCCGATAATCGGCGTTCGGAAAACGCCTCCCACATTAAAGAAATAAATTACGCCTACAACCTTCCGTGCGCCTGCATCCGCTCCATGATCCATCCGGGCGGGTCTTTGACGATGTACGGTTCGATCTCGACCTCTTCGGCGGTCTTCTTGCGATAAAAGACGCCGGTCTCGGCATCAAGCCGCGCGCCAGCCTTGAGCCGCCAAGCGTTTGGGAATTCGGGGACGTTTGACCCAATAGTAATTCACTTTGGTCGAGATGTTCACAG
>CAZPIK010000445.1:0-2937 GCA_964586185.1 uncultured Candidatus Sumerlaeota bacterium
TTCCTTGAAAATATCGTCCGCCTTTTTATACGACGCGATATTGCCGCCGAGCGATTCGATGAGAGCGGAAAGAATCCGCCAATCTTCCTGAGCGTCGCCGGGAGGACGGTTCCCTTGGTTCAGAGAAAGGAGCGAACCATCCGCCGAAGCCATCGAGCCTTCGGTCTCAAAGAAGAACGCGCCGGGAAGGACGACCGAGGCTTTCTCAGTGATCCATGAGGGGAAGACGTCAATTGCAATGACGTTCGGAGTCGCGATGAGGGCCTTTTCGATGAGCGCGCGGCTGGCGTGATGGACGAGTTCATCGCAGCGGTGAAGGAAAAGCGTTTGGATTTCTCCGTTCGCCGCTTTGCGGAGAATTTCAGTTGCGGTCGGACCCGCATCCGTTCCGGCCTTCACCTCGCCCCAAAGTTCTGCGGCGCGGTTGCGCGCGGTTGCGTCATCCCATTTTCCACCGGGCAACGCATCGGCCTGCGCGCCTGACGCATACGCGCCCTTAGCATTGCGTCCGCGAGCGACGGGAAGGAATTTCCAGCCCTCGCCGAGCTTTTTCAGAAGTTTGAGCGCGGCGCCGAGCGTTGCCGCGCCGAGTTCTCCGCCCGCCGCGTCAATGCCCAAAACAATCAGACCGTTTTTCGACATCTCAAGCGTTTGCTTGATCGCTTTCAAATCGTCGGGCAGCTCTGCGCCCCCGCCCATCGCGACGGCCAGCAGATCAATTCCTGCGGCCAATCGGCTCGGCGCAGCGGTGGCGCAAACCGTCGCCTCATCGCTCATCCAACCATCGAGGCGCGAATCGAGAATCGCCAGACGAGTTTTCTTGAGTCGAGCCGCTTCTTTGATTCGGAGTCCGATGACGGGAACCGTCGCAAGCAGATCCGCGCCGATGACCAGCGTCGCGCCGTACGCGCCTTGATCGAGCGAATTGAGATCGCCATCGGAAGCCGAGAACGCGACCGTCGCGCCGGTGGCCGCCTCAGCGGAATGAAACTCCAGCCGCCAATCAATTTGATTCGTTCCCAGAACTCCGCGGGCCAATCGCGAAAGGAGATAATATTCTTCGTTGGTCTGCCGCGCACCGCAAAGGATCGCGACTTTCTCCGCTCCAGCTTTCGCCGCTTCACCGAGCGCTTTACCCGCCGCGGCAATCGCGGATTTCCAATCCGTCGCTTCCAATTTATCACCCTTGCGAATCATCGCGCGGGTCAGACGATCCTTGCTGTTCGCATAATAATTTCCGAATCGTCCCTCGTTGCAGATGAACTGCTGAGTATCTTCGTTAATCGTCCATTGATTGTTGTATTTCCGCGCGGGGGGCGTCACGCGATAGACGACGCCGTCGCGCAGCCAGGTCGTTGTCTGGCAACCCGCCGAGCAAAGCGTGCAGGTCGAGACCACCTGCTGCAATTCCCAAGCGCGCGCCTCGAACCGAAAGGGTTTGCTCGTGAGACATCCGACCGGACAAATATCCACGATGTTGCCGGAGAAATTGCTCGAAACGGGGCCGTTACCGAACGTGCCGATGTAATTGCGATTGCCGCGACCGAACACTCCAAGAACGTGATGTCCCGCGACTTCATCCATGAACCGGACGCAACGAGTGCACATGATGCAGCGATTGCGCTCGATATCAATCAGCGGATCGAATTGCGGCTTCTCGAATCGCCGTCGCTCGTCGGTCGTTCGCGCCGTTCCCGTGCCGTATTCCATGCTGTAACGCTGGAGCATACATTCGCCGCCGCGATCGCAAATCGGGCAATCGAGCGGATGGTTGACGAGCAGGAACTCCATCATCCCTTTGCGGCAATCCACGACCATCGGACTTTCGGTTTTAATTTTCAGTCCCTCGGTGCAGGTCATATTGCACGAATCGTTCGGGCGCGGCTGGCCTTCGATTTCGACGAGACACAAACGGCAATTGCCCGCGATGGAAAGCGAGGGATGCCAGCAATAATGCGGAACGGGGGTGTTGTCATCGAGCAGCGCGGCCAGCAGATTTTTCCCCTTGGGAAATTTCCGCTCGACTCCGTTTACCGTAACGGTGACGAGATTGGAAGGCGGGGCTTGCAGGTCAGTAGTCATGTTTATCCTAAAAGCCTTATATCCGTATCGTGCTCATGCTCGTTCTCGTTCTCGTGCTGGGTATTTCCCTTGAATCCATATTCAGCTTCGTCTTCCGCGACGAAATTTCGAGTTGATACTTTACCAATAAGCCCCATCAACATGGACACAACGGCCTTAAGTCGCTTCTTCCCCTCTGTAACCTGGCCTTCAGTAAGCTTCGCCTTAATCGCAAGCACATCCAAGCAAGCAGCACATTCGAACGCCGAACCCCGAGCGATTTCAAAAAACCTGCACCGATCCTTGGCCGATGACTTTCCATTACCCTCTGCGATGTTTAGGCAAACGCTCGTTGCCGCGCGATCCAATTGATCCTTGAGCGAAGCGCCCACCTCGATGCTTCGGGATAAATCGCTCCACCACACCACAAATTGAAGCGCTTCCTGATAAACCCTGAGCTTTTCGTGATCGAAGTGAATTTCCATTTTTTTTGCCAACCTATGCATTCCGAGCACGAGCACGATTATGAGCACGAGCACGAGGATGTATTAAGGTCATCTAAACTCCGTGTATTTCTTCTCAAACGGGCAGCAACCTTTATCCACGTGATCCTGAAACTCGGCGCGGAATCGCGGAACCGTCCGGACGATGCTTCCCGTCGCGAATTCGCCGAGCGCGCAAATCGAACGACCGACGATCTTTTTGCAAATATCTTCCAGAAGCTCGACGTCTCCCTTTTCCCCTTTGCCGTTTTCCATCCGCTTCAAAATTTTGTGCATCCATCCCGTCCCCTCGCGGCACGGGGTGCATTGACCGCACGATTCGTCCCAGTAGAAATGCATGAGATTGAGCGCTGCCCAGACCATGCAGGTCGTC
>CAZPIK010000446.1:0-2898 GCA_964586185.1 uncultured Candidatus Sumerlaeota bacterium
ATCCGGAGTGGATCGGCGTGTCGTGGGAAGTTCCGTCCGCTGAATTCGATCCAGAACGATGCGCGTGGTCTCGCCGAGTCGCTCGCGTCCGGTGTCAATCGCGTCATCCACGCGGTCAAGCGTTCTTTCGAGAAACTTCTTCAGCATCTTCCAAGCGTCCCTGCGCGATTATTCCCGCGAACGACCATCCAACGCAAGGAATCATGAGCGCGGGTGCACGACGCATTATTCTGCCGTTGAATCTGTATGCCGGATGCGATAGAACCAAACCTTTGTAGCGGAGGGTTTTGACATGGATTTGAAGTATTCAAAGGAAGACGAAGATTTTCGGCTGATGGTTCGCGAGTGGATTGACGCGAACCTGCCCGCCGAGTTCCGCGCGTCGGCGGACTCAGGGGTGCTTTCCTCCCGCGAACGGCGCGTCCCTTGGTACAAAAAGCTCGCCGAAAAAGGGTGGCTTTGCGCGTCGTGGCCGAAGAAGTTTGGCGGACCAGGCTGGACCCTTTCGCAGCAAGTTATTTTCTCCGAAGAAACGAGCGCGATGGGCGCGCCTCAGCCTGATATGGGCGTTTACATGCTGGGACCTCTCATCATCGAATTCGGCAATGACGAGCAACGCAAACGGTTTCTTCCTCCTATCGCCGCCGCGGAAGAATATTGGTGCCAGGGTTATTCGGAACCCAACGCCGGTTCGGACCTCGCGAACCTTGCGCTCAAAGCCGAGCGAGATGGCGACGATTACGTCCTGAACGGCCAGAAAATCTGGACGAGCGGCGCGAACGAAGCCGATTGGATTTTCATTCTGGTCCGCACGGATGCGACTGGAAAAAATCGTCAGACGGGCATTTCGTTCGTTGTCGCGCCGATGAACACACCCGGCATTCGCATTCAGCCGATCCGACAAATCACCGACGAATCGCATTTCTACGAGACCTTTTTCACCGATTGCCGCGTACCGGTCAAAAACCGGATCGGCAACGAGAACGAGGGTTGGACGTATGCCAAGCGGTTGCTTGCGCACGAGCGAGTTGCGCTCGGTGGCGCGCAGATGTTCCGGCGGTCGCTGGCAAGGCTGATCCGACTCGCGCAGGAAACGGGCGCGGATAAGTGCGCAACGACGCGGCAGAAGTTGGCCAAGCTATCCATGGAACTCGACGCCCTTTCGGCGACGGGATTTCGCGGCTTGACGCAGGTGCTTCACGGTCAAATGCCCGGACCCGAATCGAGCATCCAAAAGCTATTCGGCTCGGAGCTATACCAGCGAATTTGCGATTTGGGTTTAGATATTTTGGGACCCGCCGCGCAACTTTGGCAGGAGGAAACTCTCGCCAAGGTCGAACAGGGTTGGCCAAAAACAGCGACGATGAGCCGTGCATACAGCATTTTCAGCGGCACGTCGGAAATCCAAAGAAATATCATTGCCGAGCGCGTCCTTGGGATGCCCAAGTAATCAATCCAATTAGTCCAACAAAGGTTGAGTCATCATGAATTTCGGATTTAGCGAAGAACAAGAAATGATCCGTAAGAGCGCGCGCGATTTTGTGAAGGGGCAATCGTCCTTCGAGCGCGTCCGCAAAACGATGGAAAGCGAAGAGGGATGGTCATCCGCGCTTTATAAGCAGATGGCCGATTCCGGTTGGCTTGGCACGACGCTGCCCGAAGCCTACGGCGGCATGGGACTCGGCTACGTGGATTTGCTTTGCATTCAAGAGGAACTTGGCAAAGGCGTCATGCCGGAACCGATCCTGAGCCTTGCGCTGCTCGGCGCGTCGATCATTCGTCATGCGTGTGACGAAGCGACGAAAAAAGATTTGCTTCCAAAAATCGTTTCGGGTGATTTGAAAATTGCCGTGGGCGCCTATGAACTTGCCGGGCGATACAATTTTGCGCACGTCGAAACGACGGCGAAAGCCAGCGGCGATGGCTGGGTTCTAAATGGCTCCAAGGCGTTTGTCGAAGACGCCGCAACGGCGGATGAACTCATCGTCGCAGCCCGAACCGGCGGCGATAAATCCGATACGAATGGAATTACATTGTTCCGAGTTCCGCGCACAACTGCGGGCGTTAAGCCGACACCCATCAAGACGATTGACCGCCGCCGTCGCTGCACGCTTGAACTTAAAGATGTGAAAGTTGGAAAGGACGCCGTCATCGGAAAAGTCGGAGAAGGTTATGCGCCGCTCGAACGCGCGATTGACGACGCCACCATTGCTCTCTGCGCCGAAATGCTGGGCGGCATGGAGCAGGCGCTCAATATGTCGGTCGCCTATTCGAAGGAGCGGGTGCAGTTCGGCAAGCCCATCGGATCGTTCCAAGCGATCAAGCACAAATGCGCCAACATGTACGTTGCGCTTGAAACCGCGCGCTCGGCGGTCTATTACGCGACGATGGCCGTGGACGAGGACATGCCCGACCGCCGCGCGGCGATCTCGTGCGCCAAGGCGCTCTGCTCGGACGCTTATCTTCAAATCGGCAAGGACGCCATTCAGGTCTTTGGCGGCATCGGTTTCACGCACGAATGCGATATCCAGTTCTTCTATAAGCGAGCCGTCGCAACGAATGCCACGTTTGGCGATGCGTCTTTTCACCGTGACCGATATGCGAAGGAAAAAGGGTTTTAAGAATAGGACATATGGGACGTATGGGACGTATGGGTCCTAAAGGTCCCACGGGTTCTGTTTTTAGTTTTTGTACCTAAATCTAAACGCAAACGCCTCGCCCAGGCTTTTCTCACAGGCTTCGAGGTGGTCTTTGGCGACGAGCAGTCCCACGAATACTGATGGGACGACGAGTCCTGCCGCGCCTGCCAGTGTTGGGAGGGCAAGCCACAAAGGATCGGTCGATCCTCCTCCGATTGATCCCGCAATCGAAAAGGCAATCGCCGAAACGATGATTCCC
>CAZPIK010000447.1:0-2889 GCA_964586185.1 uncultured Candidatus Sumerlaeota bacterium
GCCGTCGGCTCGGGCGATGATCTCCCATTGTTCCAGCGGCACCCGATTCGTCGAGGCAGGAAGCGTATCGAGCCTCCATTTCTTTTCCCGTAGGCCGAGGAGCGCGGCTTGAATTGAGTAGGGATGCCCCTCATATCTCCTCATTGCGACAAATATCGTCTCCGTATCGGCATCGCCTTCTCGATGATGGTGAGCAATCAATTCTCGAATTGCGCGTTCCGAGAGACTACCGAGTTCGGATTCTGGAATCAGGCGAACATTGGGAAGACTACGGAAGGTGTGACTGGAGGCAAGCGCATCCTCCGGACGCTGGGCGAAAACAAATTTAATCTTCTCAGGCAGGCGACGAACGAGATAGGCCCAGGTCTCATGGCTTTTGGGATCCATCATCTTCTCTGGGTCAATGATGAAAACGGCGCGCCCGCTAGGTTCCATTTTCTCGGAAATGAACTTTAGGGCATCGAGAAAAACCTCGCGAGCCGGGCGACGATCCTCTTTGAACAGACTCAAAAATAGATCGTCAATTTTAAGTGTCTTTCGGATGGCCTTCCACTGTTCCGCCGTTCCGGAAAAGAATGGGCGATTCAAGTCGGCGGCCTGTAAAATATCTCCCATCATTTGCGCCAGTTTGCTCTCTACGGAATCCGTCTCAAGGATTTCATATCGCACAGATCCGCAGTTGAGATCCGGGTGAACTCGAGCGAGTTCTGCCATACGGTTAACCAGCAGGGTCTTGCCCATGCCTGAGTGACCAATGACAAGCGCCGCTTCACCTTGGGAATTGGAAAGGAATTCCTTGAAGGCTTGTAGTTCCGCACTGCGTCCAACGAAGAACAGGTCGTAATCTTGTTGAAGGGGCATGGAGCGTTACTTTGGGCCGGAGACCGTGGCGAACTTAATGATCAGCAGGCATTAAACCCGACGGTTATTACATCGTCAAGCCGCTCACCCAAGGCATTCCCTCTCGGCAACATTGCCCGTGTTGTAAAATAGCCCTTTGGGCCGTATGATCGTCATGATATGTGAATGCCGCCCAAGATTTGGGGAGTTGCAAACGTGCAAGCCAGACTGTGCCGTCGCTTATTTTCGGGCCTCGTGACCCTGACGCTCGGAGCCGGGCTTAGCTCCGTTTCCGCCCCGGCGCGCGCGGGAGCGTTCGAGAATGACGTCTGGCCGGTTCTGAAATCTCATTGCATCGAATGCCACGGACTGCAAAAGCAAAAGGGCGGGCTACGGCTCGATTCGCCCAGTGCCATCATGCAAGGCGGCGATACGGGCAAGGCGATCATCGCGGGCGATCCCGAAAAGAGTCTCCTGATTGCGCGCGTCACACTTCCCGAAGGCGATGCCGAGCGGATGCCCGCAAAGGGACCGATGCTCAGCAACGCCGACGTCGAGCTGCTTCGCGCGTGGATCGCTGACGGCGCAAATTTTGGTGAATGGAAGGGAGCGCAGTCGGAACCCGCGAATCCAATCGCGAAGTCAGCGATTCCCGCTTCCGCCGATTTGCCCGCGCGCAAGGTCGGTTTCAATGCGGAAGTCCGGCTCATCCTCTCCAATCACTGCTATCAATGTCACGGACCCGATCGCAATGCGCGCAAGGCCGATCTTCGGCTCGATCTGCGCGAGGAAGCTCTTGCCGATCACAAAGGTGTTCGCGCGGTTGTGCCGGGCGATTTGAATTCGAGCGAAATGATCCGGCGGATTTTCAGTGATGATCCCACGGAACGGATGCCGCCCGACGAAGCTGAGAAGCCGCTAAACGATTCACAACGCCAAATTCTGGCGGCGTGGGTTGCGCAGGGAGCGGAGTATGAGCGGCATTGGGCGTATCTTCCTCCCGTGCGTTCGGCCGTTCCTGCAACAGACAAAAGTGGAACTCCGGCGAAGAACCCGATTGATGGATTCATCCGCGCGAAACTGGATGAGCAAGGACTTAAGCATTCGCCGCAGGCCGATCCCGCCACGCTGATTCGCCGCGTAAGCTTTGATCTCACGGGATTGCCTCCCGAACCAAGTCTAGTCGCGGGATTTGTCGCCAATCCCTCGGACGCCAATTACAACGCCATCGTTGAAAAGCTGCTCGCTCTTCCCGCGTTCGGCGAACGGATGGCGATGGACTGGCTCGATCAAGTCCGCTTTGCCGATACCAATGGCTACCATTCCGATAACAATCGCGACGTTTATCCCTATCGTGATTGGGTCATCCGCGCTTTCAACGAAAACAAGCGTTTCGATCAGTTCACAATCGAGCAGCTTGCGGGCGACCTATTGCCGAACGCGACGCACGAAACACGCACGGCTTCGGCCTTCAACCGTCTCAATCAAATTACCGAAGAGGGCGGCGCGCAGCCGATGGAGTATCGCGCCAAATACATGGCCGACCGCGTGCGCGCCGTGGGATCGGTTTGGCTCGGGGCGACGCTGGGTTGCGCCGAGTGTCACGATCACAAGTTCGACCCTTACAAGAGCAAAGACTTTTACAGCTTGGGGGCATTCTTCGCCGATCTTGAGGAATCCGACATCGCGACGGGAGCAAACCAATTCGCTCCGATTCTTTATCTACCCGACAAACAAAGCGCGGAGGAATTGCTGGAGCTTGAACTCACAATCAAGACACTCGAACGAGAAGTGCGAATTCCGACGCGCGAGAGCAATCTCGGTCAGCAGTTGTGGGAGGAAGCGATCTTGTCCAAACCGGGCGATGCCCAACTCGGTTGGATGCCGTGCCGCCCAACCTCGTTCACTTCACGCGACGGCCAGACGCTCACACTGCTGGATGATCTCTCCGTGCTAGCTTCCGGCAAACTTCCCGAAAAAGATCTTTACGAGTTCACATTCGAGACCCGCCGCGCGAACTTGACCGGTATCCGACTTGAGGCCATGAAC
>CAZPIK010000448.1:0-2889 GCA_964586185.1 uncultured Candidatus Sumerlaeota bacterium
CTGGCCCCATTGTTGATGGCGCCGGTCGTATAAACCACATCACTGACGACCTGGACTGAATAGATCGGTAGGTCGTATTGGGCAAAGCCGAGGGATCCGACGGCCAAGAATAAAAGGTAAGCCCCAAGGCCACGACCATACGCTCGATTCCACGCTATATTGGAAAACCCGTGGTAAGCAGGTCGGGATCGCCGTCGTGTAGGTTTCACATTCAACTTCGTCCTAATTTCCTGTTGATCGCGTTGGTGGGCAGACTGGCCCAGTCACGGGCGGTAAGGATTTTTTACGCGAACAAATCCATGATCGGTTTGCCGAGGCCGTCCTTGGTGACGTAGAACGGTCGCTGTTCGATTTCATAGCCATGCTTCGGAGAAATTCCCATCGCGTAATAGAGCGTTGCGTGGAGGTCTTCGATCTTGACCGGGTTTTCGATGGTTTTACAGGGGCGTTCGTCGGCGGTTTTGCCGTAGAGAAATCCCTTTTTGAATCCGCCGCCGAAGATCAGCACCGAACCCGCGTCGGTGAAATGCCGGTGCATGCCGTAGTGTTTCATCTCGTTGATCACGGGCGGAACTTCGACCTGATCTTTCACGACCTTTTCCGGTTTGCCTTCGGTCATCATGTCGCGGCTGAACTCGCTTGCGAGGAGGATGATCGTGCGATCAAGCAGTCCACGCTCTTCGAGATCGAGAACGAGTTGCGCGATGGGAAGATCAATCAGCTTTTTCATGTCCACGAGTCGGGTGTTGCCGTTCTCATGGGTGTCCCACATTTTGAACGGCTCATATTCGCTCGTGACTTCAATGAAACGCGCACCCGCTTCGGTGAGGCGCCGAGCGAGAAGGCAGCCCAAACCGAACCGCCCGGTATTATATTTGTCGTAGCTTTCCTTCGGTTCGAGCGAGAGATCGAACGCCTTGGCTGCGGGTGAAGTCAGCAAACGGTTGGCGTTATCCATCGAACGGATCAGCGATTCCTTTTGGTAACCGCTGCCGTATTGACCGACGGGACTTGCCTCGGCGAGTTTCTTGTAAAGCTTGTAGCGATTCTCGAAACGCCCCGCCGTCATTCCTTCGGGCGGACGGACGCTCGCCTGCGCCTGATCGGGATAAGCGATCATGAAGGGACCGTATTCGCTGCCGAGGAATCCGGCCGTGTGAAACGCCTTCAGTTCCTCCCCTTCCCCGACTTCGAGCCGCTGGCCGATATCAATGAACGCGGGGAGATCGGGATTCTTGGGACCGAGCGTCCGCGCTATCCACGCGCCGATGTGCGGACAGGCGACGCTCTGGGGCGGCTCGTATCCGGTGTGCCAGTGAAACTGATGGCGCGAGTGAAGAATGAAGCCGAGATCGCCCGCGGTGTAGGTGCGGATGAGCGTCGCGCGATCCATGACTTTCGCGATGTTTTCGAGTCCCTCGGAAAGTTTGATGTCGTCCACGACGGTGTCAATCGCGGGGAAGGTCGAGAGGACGCGATTGGGATCGAGACCCTTTTCGTAAGGCGTGTAGCGTTTGGGATCGAACGTCTCGGTCGAGGCCATTCCGCCGCCCATCCAGAGGATGATGACGGTATCGGCGCGCGGAGCGATTTTTTCGATGGACTCGTTGGAGGCAAAGACTTTTGGGGAGCCGGAAGCCAGCGCGGAGAGTGTCGCGGCGGACGCGGTTTTCAGAAAGTCACGGCGGGTTGGAATGCGGCTAGAACTCATGGGCACTACCTCTGTTCGTTTATAGCATGATAGAGTGGTTTTCCAAATGTGATTCTCGGGTGCACGGCACTCGCATGGAAGAATTTGCATTTTCGGGGAAAACGGGTTACACGTTGACTATGACTCTACTGGCAAAAAAACTGGATCAAAAACTGCATCGCTGGGATTCCGATACGGTTCACGAGGTTGAGCAGTTGGTTGAGGAAATCATAGAGATGGCCGACGCCGACGGTTTAGACGTGCTGCGCTCCCGTCGCGTCGAGCAGGAAGTTTTGGATCAGCTTGATGAGAACCCGACCCGGTGAAGTTTGGCTGGCCGACTTGGGGCTTGCGGGCAAGGTGCGTCCCGTGATCATCCTTTCGCGTGAAGACCCGAATCCGCCCCGGCAATTAGTGATATACGTCCCTTTAACCACCCAGAGAAGAGAAAGCGTTTACGAGGTAGATATCGGACGTCCGTCGTTCCTGAATGAGATTTCGGTGGCCAATGTGCAAGGCATGGGGGCTATGCCCGTGGTTCGACTTGAGCGACGGTTGGGAGCATTGTCTTCGGATGTGATGGAGCGAATTAAGAGCGCGCTGCGGTATGCGCTCGAACTCTGAGGGAGCGAGTCGAGGTTTGCTCATTGCGAATTAGGAGCTTGGAAAACGTAGCGGCATTGAAAAATTAAGAAGTCCTTCGGAAAGGTGTCTGAAAATGAATCGGGAACATGATAAAAGACACCCCAATTTGTATGTGTTTCTGATCTTATCGTCCCTTGCATTTAGTGGATGCGTATATGTGACGCCGGATCCGGCTCTGCAAATTACCAAATTGCAACATCCCCGATACGCAACGGTAAGCCTCACTGGTTTAAGTTTTCGAGATGAGAGGGTCGTGGGACGATCCGAATCGAGCGGCAGTTCGTTTGGCTCCGCTTACGCTACGACTCCTTATGGTTCGGGAACTGCTATTTCACAAGGCTGGGCGTTTGGCAATGCGGTTCGGTACGAGGCATTTGACAACACCGCCTTACTCGACACCTTGAAACGGGCTTTGGAAGATGCGGGCTATGTGAAGTCGATAGATAAGGAATCCGAAGTGTCGGTTCAAGGTACATGGCTGGCAAGTCGACCCTCGACTGGTGCTGGTAAAATTACATGGAATGTCATCAATTCTATCACTCTCATCTGCTTTT
>CAZPIK010000449.1:0-2886 GCA_964586185.1 uncultured Candidatus Sumerlaeota bacterium
TCATCGCGCGATTCGGCTCGACCGTTACCCACATCGGCCTCATTACGATCATCGTCGGCTCGCTTGCCGAGTCGCTTTTTCAAACCGTCGGATTAGTTCATCTTCTCGAGGGCGACACGGTGGACTACTACACACGCGAGAAAGGCGACAAGGAAGAGATCAAACTCGATTTCGAGATCAAGACCCACGACGCCGAATTCACGAAATATCCGGGAACCGAGACCCCTTCCAGATTCAAGACGACGCTTTCGTTTTATCCTAAAAGCGGCGCAGAGCCGACGCACGATTACACCCGCGTTAATCACGACGTAACGTATGGCGGCTGGACGTTCCATCAGTTCGAAATGAATCAGCTATCGCCCGGCGACTACCACCCGCGCTACTTCATTAACTTGATCGGCAAGGGACCCGACGGCACGGAGAAGAAATACCAATTCGAAACGTATCTTAACCGCGTGGAGCCAGAAATTAAACCATTGCCGGGTCATGATGACATGTTCTTCTCGCTTGAGCAGGATGCGTCGGGACGAGGGGCGATTTGGACGGTTGCCTCCAAAGAAAAGGTTCTCTCGCGCGGCGTCAGTTCGCTCTTTGGCGATCTCAAGATTGAAATGATCCGCTTCTATCCCGATTTTGCGTTCGACACGGAAAAAGGGGCTTACAGCAAGAGCGATGAAGCGATCAATCCCGCCGCGTTCGTCGAAATCAGTTCGAACAACACGGTTGCCTTTCGCCAATGGGTTTTCTCAAAAGATAGCGAGATGAATAAGAAAAACCCGCACGATCCTGAGTCCAATCCCATTGATCTCGTCATCACGGGCGTGAAGTTCGATCCCGCTCAAACGGCGGCCGCGCCATCCGCGCCAGTGGTGATGGGAAGCGCGGATTCAAATGCCTCGGACGCGAGTTCCGAGTCGCCTGCGAAAAGCGGAGCGAACTCCATCGCGCAACGAGCGGTGGTGAGCGTCGCCGTCAAGAACGGCGAGACCGGAATGCTCGTGGACGAATATCAGTTACGCCTCGGCAAGAGCATGCTGCTCGCGGGCGGCCTGGATGAAGGCTACGAAATTCCCGGCGATTTCAAATTGGAGAGTCTCCACTCCATCCCCGCGTATGTTTCCGTGCTTTCGATCAGCAAGAACCCCGGCATCCCTATCGTTTGGCTCGGGGCGATTTTGGCGTCGTTTGGTCCGGTGCTCGCCTTCTTCGTTTCGCGCCGCCGCGTCTGGGGATATTGGGACGACGCCAAGAAAACACTCTGGATCGGCGGCGAATCGCGCTACTCCCGCGAGGCGCTGGAGGACGAAATCGCCGAGACGCTTCAATCTTGGGGAGCCTCGGACGAAGTCAAAGCCCAGCCGCCGATCAAGGTCAGCATTCCAACCGAACGCCCGCCGCTTTCGCAGTATCTTTAACTTCCATTACCTTCCATCGCGATTCCGATAAGATCGCGATAGGCTTTGAGTTTGAACCCGTGGACAAGAGTTGCGTAGGTAACGACTCCGAGCGGAATCAGGAGGACTGCGCGAACAAGCGATCCCCACGCTAAAGGCAGCGCGGAGTTCGCGCCGAGGACGACGGCCGCCATCGCCGCCGAGCAAAGTAGCGCCGCCACGAGCGACCGCGCGACCGCGACGAACGAAAGGCCGATGGGTTTTCCCGCGACGTGCGTGCCGAGCCAGCATTCGATTCCCGTCGAAAGCACCAGCGCCCAAGCCACGCCATGAGTTCCCCAACGCAATCCGACAAGCGTCGCGAGGATCGTCATGCCACGAAACGCGAGGATAATTTTGAACCGTTCGGCAGCGCGTCCGAGCGCGAGAAAAAGGTTCGCGTTCATTGCCGAAACAAGATTGAACACGCCGCGCGCGCAGAGGATTTGCAGGATCGGCACGACCGCGCTCCACTTCTCACCAAACGCCAAAAGCACAAGTGGACGCGCCGTCGCGCAAAGTCCGAAATAAACCGGAAAAATCAAAAGCGCAGCCGCGCTTGTCATTCGTAGGTATGTTTCGCGAATTCGAGCCGGGTCATCCTGAATGCGCGCGAACGCAGGGAAGACGACTCGCTGGGTCACTTGGATTACCTGATTGACCGGAGCCACAACGATGGAAACGGCAAGGCCATACACGCCAAGCGCGCTCTGACCGATGTAGCGTCCGATCAAAACTGAATCGAGATTCGTCGCGAAGTAGCCAAGCAACTGCGTGCCGGTCGTGGGAGCCGCGAACGCGAATAGTTCACGCGCGTCGGAGAATTTCCAACTCCCCGAAGGCCGCCACGATCCCGATCGCCAAATGAAAATCGTCGTCAGGTTCGTCGCGATGACGTAGTTCGCCGTGAGGCTAATCGCGCCGCATCCGGCGAGCGCCATCGCAATCGTGCAGCACCCCGAAATTGCAAGGGCGGTCGTTTCAGCGCGGGCAAGAGCGCGAAAATCCATCGCGCGAGAAAGCATCGCGTGCTGGACTCCCCGCAGCGCAAATGCCGGAATGGCAAGCGCGCCGAACACCGCGAGGTCGGGAAGATTCGGTTCGCGATAGAACGCCGCGATCCACGGCGCACCGAAGAACATCGCGATTGCGAGCGCCACGCCGAGAATCGCCTGAATCCAAAACGCCGCGCTCAGCGACTCGGGTTTCACGGTCGGACGCTGAATGATCGCCGCGCCGAGCGCGAGTTCGGCGAGGAGCGCAGCGAATCCCGCCGTCACGACGACCATTCCGTTGCGGCCGAAATCGCTCGTCTCGAACATCCGCGCCATGACGATCCACACGCCAATCGTGATCGCTTGCCGCGCTCCCTGACCCAGAATCGTCCAGCTAAGTCCGGCGACCGTTCTGGCTTTGAAATCTTTCATTTGCGAATCCGTAAGAAGTCAACGCA
>CAZPIK010000450.1:0-2877 GCA_964586185.1 uncultured Candidatus Sumerlaeota bacterium
CCCAAGGTAGGCTTCGCTTCGCTCGCCAACCTTGGGCTGAAGGCCGATGCCTCTTTGAGGCATCTACAAACACGGGACAAAACTATAGACAAAACCAATGGGCAAGGCGGAGAAGCGGCTCTATGAAAAGCGCTCGAAAAGTTAAAAGTTCGATTTCCAAGGCAAGCACATACCGGGAGATCGGAAAATACTGGGATGACCACATCCTAGCAAGGGTCTGGGATCGAACCCAGCAGGTTGAATTCGCAGTTGACCTTCAAGGCGGAACCGCATACTTTCCGCTCACAACTTCCTTGGCGACTAAAGTCCGCGCAGCAGCCAGGCGTCGTGGCGTTTCCGCCGAGACGCTTCTCAATTCTTGGGTGCAGGAAAAGCTTTCCTAAATTCTGTTACGAAAATCACGAAAATAGAACCGCTGAAATCCAATTTTCTGATCAGCTTTCCTCGCCCGGATGTCCTCCGGCGAGAAGGTAGAGCACGGCCATTCGCACCGCGATGCCGTTGGTGACTTGCAGGTTGATGACCGAGTGGGGACCATCGGCGACGTCCTGCTCAATCTCGACGCCGCGGTTGACCGGTCCCGGGTGCATGATCATCACATTGGGGTTGGCGATCTTTATGCGTTCGCGGCTGATGCCGTAGAGAAGTTTGTATTCGCGAATCGAGGGGAAGAAATTTTTCCCCTGACGTTCAAGCTGGATGCGCAGAATATTGATCACGTCAGCGCCGCGAATTCCTTCCATTAAATCGTGGCAGACTCGAACGCCCAATCGGGCAAACTCCGGCGGAAGAAGCGTGCGCGGACCGACGAGCGTGACTTCGGCTCCGAGTCGCGTCAGAGCCTGAATGTTCGAGCGCGCGACGCGACTGTGCAGGATGTCGCCGACGATGGAAACCTTAAGTCCCTCGAAACTCCCGCGCGCTTCGAGCATCGTAAACGTATCCAGCAAACCCTGCGTCGGATGTTCGTGCGTTCCGTCACCCGCATTGATCACGGACGCGTCAATCTTGCGTGCGAGCAGATGCGGCGCGCCGGAGGCCGGGTGTCGGATAATGATGAAATCGGCCCCCATCGCGCGGATCGTGTTCGCCGTATCGAAGAGAGTTTCGCCCTTGTTCACGCTCGAAGTCGAGACGTTGAAGTTGACAAGGTCGGCGGAGAGTCGCTTGGCTGCGACCTCGAACGAAGTGCGGGTGCGGGTTGAGTTTTCGTAGAAGAGATTGACAACGGTCTTGCCGCGTAGAGCAGGGAGCTTTTTGATCGAACGCGTTAGGACTTCTTTGAACCCGCGCGCGGTTTCGAGGATCAGACGTATTTCGCCGACACTCAGCGATTCCAGATCGAGCAGATGCCGTCCGCGCAACGAAGTGGCGATTTCATTCCGACTTTCAGTCGGCGGATTAGGGTGGGGAGTTTGGATCGGTTCGGCGAGTTCCATGCCGAAAATGGAACCTACGCGCCTTCTCTTGAAAAGGCAATCGCTTTCCGCGCGAAGGTGAATTCACAGCGACGCCATCACCTTTTGTGCGGTTTTGATCGTGGTCTCGATGTCGTCGTCCGAATGCGCTGCTGAAATGAACCCCGCCTCAAACTGCGAGGGAGCGAGGTAAACTCCGGCTTCGAGCATTCCGTGGAAGAACTTTGCATAGCGCGCGGTGTCAGAGAGTTTGGCTGAGTCGTAATCGGTGACGGGTCCCGATTGAAAGAAAAATCCGACCATCGAACCGACGCGTGTTTGGCAAATCGGGATGCCGGATTTTTGCGCGGCGTCGGCAAGACCTTCCGCAAGTCGCGCTCCCTTGCGCTCGAGATCGGCGTAAATGGAACCGTCTTTAAGTAACTTCAATGTCGCGAGTCCCGCCGTGACGGCCAGCGGATTTCCCGAAAGCGTTCCCGCCTGATAGATCGGCCCCGCGGGCGCAATCTGTTGCATCAAATCTTTCCGCCCTCCATAAGCTCCGACAGGAAGCCCACCGCCGATGACTTTTCCGAACATCGAAAGATCGGGGCGAATATCGTAAAGCCCCTGTGCTCCCGCGAAGTGGACGCGAAACCCGGTCATGACTTCATCGAAGATGAGGAGAGCGTTGCGTCGGGTTGTGAGTTCGCGTAGTTCCTTCAGATATCCCGGTAGAGGTGGGACGAGCCCCATGTTGCCTACGATGGGTTCCAATATGACGGCGGCGATTTGGTTCGGGTGAGCGTCGAACGCGCGCTCCACCGACGCGAGATCATTAAACGGAACCGTGATCGTGTCGGCAGCGGCGGATTTGGTAACGCCGGGACTATCGGGCAATCCCAGCGTCGCGACTCCTGATCCCGCTGAGGAGAGCAAACTATCGGCGTGCCCGTGATAGCATCCCGCCATCTTGACGATCTTATCGCGTCCCGTCGCGCCGCGCGCGAGACGCAGCACCGACATTCCCGCTTCCGTGCCGGAGTTCACGAGGCGGATCATCTCAATGGAAGGGATCGCGCCGCAGATCAGTTCGGCTAATTCGACTTCGAGTTCGGTCGGACAGCCGTAGGACGTTCCGCGCGAGACGGCTTCCTTGAGCGCTTCGGTTACGGTGGGATGCGCGTGACCCAAGATCATCGGCCCCCACGATCCCACGTAATCAATGAGCGAGTTGCCGTCGGCGTCGAAAATCCGACAGCCCGAAGCGGAGCGAATAAATCGAGGCACGCCCCCAACGCCTTTGAATGCGCGCACAGGACTATTCACGCCGCCGGGAATGACTTGCACTGCACGATCAAATAATGTTTGCGACGATGAATCCTTGCCTGGCATTTGTTACCACCTTTGCATTGAAATTAAATTTGTTTCTTCCACGGCAGGGGCCGGTGTTCGATCAAGGCGGGGCCGTCGGGATTCT
>CAZPIK010000451.1:0-2827 GCA_964586185.1 uncultured Candidatus Sumerlaeota bacterium
GCGTAAAGACGGTGGATTTCAAGTTTATTGACATGCCGGGCACCTGGCAGCACTTCACCGTTCCGGTGAATCACTTCCCGAAGGACATTTTCGAGGAAGGCCACGGCTTCGACGGCTCTTCGGTTCGCGGGTGGCAGGCCATCAACGAATCGGACATGCTTGTCATCCCCGATCCGACGACTGCTTTCATTGATCCTTTCTTCGACGTGCCGACCCTTTCAATCACAGGCAACATTCAGGATCCCGTTTCGAAGTCGGCTTACACGCGCGATCCCCGCAATATCGCCCGCAAAGCCGAGGCCTATCTGAAGTCCTCCGGAATGGGCGACACGGCCTACATCGGACCTGAAGCCGAATTTTTCATCTTCGATGACGTGCGTTACGACTACACGGCGAATTCCAGCATGCACTTCGTGGACTCCGTCGAGGCGAAGTGGAACACCGGCCGCGTTGAGCCGGGCGGCAACCTTGGCCACAAGGTTCGTCACAAAGAAGGCTATTTCCCCGTCGCGCCAACGGATACTTTCCACAACCTCCGCAACGAAATGATGCTGACGATGATTGACTGCGGCATTGACGTTGAAACGCAGCATCACGAAGTCGCGACGGCAGGCCAAGCCGAAATTGACATGCGTTTCGAGAAACTCCTCCGCATGGGCGATCAGGTTATGATGTACAAGTACATCATTAAGAACATCGCGAAGAAGTACGGCAAGTCGGTAACCTTCATGCCCAAGCCCCTTTTTGCGGATAACGGCTCCGGCATGCACACGCACATCTCGATTTGGAAAGACGGCAAGAACCGGATGTTCGGCGACAAATACGCCGGTCTTTCGGATTTCGCGCTTAACTTCATCGGTGGCGTCCTTAAGCACGCGCCTTCCATCCTTGCCTTCGCCGCGCCGGGCACGAACAGCTACAAGCGGCTCGTTCCGGGCTACGAAGCGCCGGTCAACCTTGCGTATAGCTCGCGCAACCGCTCGGCGGCCATCCGCATTCCGATGTATAGCGGATCGGAAAAAGCCAAGCGTATTGAGTTCCGTCCGCCCGACCCCTCCTGCAACCCCTACCTTACGTTCAGTGCGCTCATGATGGCGGGCTTGGACGGCGTCGAGAACAAGCTCGATCCGGGCAAGCCGCTCGATAAGAACCTTTACGATCTCCCGGCCAGCGAGGCCGCGAAGGTCAAGAAGGTTCCGGGTTCGCTCGATGCGTCGCTTAAGGCGCTCGAAGGCGATCACGACTTCCTGCTCAAGGGCGACGTTTTCACGAAGGACGTCATCGAGACGTGGATTGATTACAAGATGTCGAACGAAGTGGACCCCGTCCGCCTTCGTCCGCATCCGTACGAGTTCCACCTCTACTACGACATCTAATCGCGCGACGGCGCCAAAGCCGAAGCCGAAAATCCAAAACCGCTCAAGGGGAACCAATCCTCTTGGGCGGTTTTTCTTTGGGGAGTTCCCTATACTAAATTCATCCTTATTCCTTGGGTGAAGCTTTGAGTTTTTGTGTCATCCTGCTTAGGATTTACCAAGGATTAGGATGTATCCATGCTCTCCCCGAAATGGTTTGCGATCGCCATTCTGTTCTATATGACATGCCGTATGACGTTGGCGGCGTTGAGCTATGTCGGCGATTCCGATCCCGAATCGCGTCGTCGCGCGCTCAGGCATTTCGATGAAGCCGCTTTAAATCGCGGCATCGAGTATCATCGCGCCGGGTTTGCCGTTTCGATCATATACGCGTGGGTTGGCGTCGGATTCCTCGCGGCCTTTATTCTCTCGGGTGCGTCGTCACAACTTGCCGAACGCTGCCTCGCTTGGTCGGGCGGAAGGGCGTGGGGACAAGTGATCCTTTACGTCACCGCGTTCGGCGCGATCTCGACCCTCGTCAGCTTTCCGTTCGATTACTACTTCGGATTCGTGATCGAACGACGTTTCGGTTTTAATCCGATGAGCTTCGGCGGTTGGTTCGCCTATTGGCTGAAAAATCTCGTCGTCGCGTGGGTCATCCTCGTGTTCGTCGTTAGTCTCGCCTATGCGGTTCTGCGGCATTTTCCGAGGGGTTGGCCGTGGATGATCCCCGCCCTAGCGCTCGCGTTGCAATTTCTTTTGACCTTCCTTTTTCCGCGGCTCCTGCTCCCGATTTTTTACAAGATCGAGCGGATCGAAAATCCCGATTTGCTCGCCGAAATCGAGCGCGTCGCGGATCGCGCGGGCATCGGCGTCAAGACGGTCTATCTAATCAACGCCAGTCAATACTCCTCGCACACGAACGCTTTCTTCACAGGGTTCGGCAAGTTCAAGGAAATCTATCTTTACGACACGCTGCTGAAAGACCATTCGCACCCGGAGGTCGCGGCGATCCTCGCGCATGAGCTTGGCCACTGGAAACACAACCACGTTTTGAAGGGATTGATCCTCTCCGAAGGCGGAATCATCCTCGCGTGCGCGTTGCTTTATTTCGGTTTTCCGATTCTCGCCCGCGCGCCGTTTCTTAAAATCGCTGGGATATCCGACATCGCCGCGTTGCCGCTACTGTTACTGATCGCGGAGGTCGCCAGCTTCTATGTCGAGCCGGTCGCGTCGTCGGTCAGCCGCGCTTTCGAACGCGAAGCCGACCGCGCGGGACTTGCGTGGTCTCCCTCGCGCGAAGTCTTTATCCGCGACTTCAAGCAACTTGCCCTTTCCAATCATTCCAATCTTCTGCCGCATCCGTGGGTCGTCTTTTGGAGATTCTCACATCCGCCGATTTTGGAACGAATCGAATCGGTTGAATCGGCAACACCGCTCCCTCAAAATCCATAAGGTCACGCAGGGATGAA
>CAZPIK010000452.1:0-2813 GCA_964586185.1 uncultured Candidatus Sumerlaeota bacterium
TCGATATCAGCAGGCTCAGCCTCCTTTCGGGCCGGTACTTGAGGACCCAGATATCCCAACAGCCCCGATCCTCCACGATCCCAGGCAGTCGGCTCATCCACTGGCGCGAGCGGAGCGCAATGCTTAATTTGGGTCCGAGAACTTGATCACCGGAGTGAACTCCGTTAAGTCGCTGCACGGTTAGTTTCTCTATAAAGGATTTTTCCCAAAAGGCGTTCAATACTCGGCTGTACAGACTCGATGGAATACTCACTGATCAGCTTGCGGCGGGCGTTTTGACCGATTCGCTGAGCGAGTTCGGGAGATTCAAGCACTTCGGCGATCGAATCGGACAACGCTGCGGCATTCTCCGCCGCAACAACGAGACCGCAATCTTGCGCGAGAACTTCCGGAATATCCGAAACCGCAGTGGCGACGATCGGCAACGCCATGCTCATCGCATCGAAAAGTTTTGAAGGCATTTGCGATCGCGCGGCGGCCGTGTCCCGTTGGGGAAGAACGATAAGATCCGCCGTCGCGAGGATCGACGGCAAGTCTCGCATGGGGGCTTGCTTTAAAAGGTAGAGCCGCTCACCGCCCAAGTCGCGAAGCGAAGTCTCGGTCGAGTTATCGGGTTCGTTGGTCGCGCCCACGACCACCAGCTTGACATCGTTGCGATCGAGCCGTTCGATCGCGTTCAGAAGTAGCTCGAGTCCTTTGTGCTCGCGCGGTGACCCCGCGAAAACGATCAGTTTCTCGTCGAGCGGCAGGTCGCGTTTCTGACGTTCAGCGCGCTTGTCATACCTTGCCGGGTCAAGGAAATCAGGATCTTTGACGTGCGTCAGATATTCTCCCCCATAACGGGATTGTAAAGTCTTCGAGGCAACCGTGATTGCGTCGGCTTGCGAGGTCATTGATTCGAGAAGCGAGGTATAGAGCGGGCTGTTCGGACGGCGAAGCAGCACTTTGCGATCCCAATTCTTCCAGTCCTCATTTTCATAAAGCGCCATTTCGTCATCGTCGATGTCGAGCAACACGGGCCGGTTGGTGAGCGCGCGATGCATGAGCGCCACTCCGTAGGACGTCGGGCGGGGTTTCACTGCGAGCACCAGATCGCCTTTGAGTTTGTCGATGAGGCGACTGTAAAGGCTCGTGAACTGAGGTAAAAAAATCTCTCCGTCGATCTTGCGATATTTGATCCCCCAATCTCGGCAGGGAAACCAAATATCGGGACCAAAACACGGACCGACAACTTCAACGTCATGATGACGGCCGAAGACACCGGCCAACAACACGGCGCGGCCTAGACAGTTATGGGAGAGGTCGTGAGAGATGATGAAGATCTTCATTGATTCCGCTCCTCCAGAGAGCGAAGCCCAATGAGAATTCGCCAAGCGCGGAAATAATTCGAAAGCCTTTGAGCATCGACTTCCGGTAGCGAAAACCAGCTCGAGAGGAGACTGGTTGCGTGATCCGGTTGATAAAAGGAAGTGTCCGCGGCCCATGCGGCAAGATCCCACTCAATCGGTCCGGCGCAGAGGTGGTCCGAGTCGCACAGAAAGACTCGGCCCAACGAGTCGAAAATGGTATTCCGCGCGCGGAAATCGCCGTGAAGCAATCGCGGATCGGGCTCGACCGCCTCTTTCCCAATGTCCGTTAATACTAGATTCGAGCTTTGGGTAAGTTCTGTAAAATCCGCCGTGGCAGACGGCAGGAGAAGCGGAATCCAGGCGCGATGGGCTTCGATTCGATCGTGGAGGTGTTGAGCAATTCGGGCCGGTTCCATGAAGTCCACATCCTCGCGCGAAAGAGCTCTTTTCGTATTCAACAGACGCAAAACAGACTCGTCGTCTTGCTTATCCAGAGGCATGGGTCTGCCTTCGATCCAATCCCATTCAACCCCGTTTTCAACAGAGTTCAGCGGCTGAACCGGCGCGGCACGCTCAAAGGAGTCGCTGAATACCTTCGACAATCTTTTTCCCCTTTTCGCCTTCTCAGTCGCGTAGAGCTTCACCATTCGGTGCGGGAGATTAAGAGAACAATAGGCTAACCGCGATTCCGGTTTGTAGCGGAGTATTTGAACGTCGCCCGAACCAATCGCTTTCAGGATTTCTGGTTGGATGACGAAATGTTTGTCCTCCTGGAAAGAAGTAAGTCGCCAGCGAGCGGATTTTAAGTTCCACTTCCAGTAGAATAACTCGCCGGCTTCCCGATAAGTCCCGAGGGCGACTTCGGGCGATCGGAACCAGAAACGATCGGTCCGGACGATGATCTCCTGTGGGAGCGGCGTTGAGTGAACGAGCGTTTCAGCCATGGATTCGCACTCCCCCCGCTGCGGAGAATGAAGGCGTATTCAGCGAGCTAATTCGGCCCTCCCGCATCCTGACAACGCGCGAACACATCTCAAGGTGTTCCTCATGATGCGAGATTATAATCACGGTGCGCCCGCGCGCGAGGCCGACAATCGTTTCTTGAATCGACCGGGCTGTCGCCGAGTCGAGCCCCTCGAAAGGCTCGTCGAGGACCAAAATTCTGGGATCGCGCATCAGCGCTCGCGCAATGGCTACACGGCGCCGCTGACCGCCCGAGAGCATCACGCCGCGCTCGCCGGTAACGGTCTCGTAGCGCTGGTTCATTCGTTCAATGTCCTCATGCAGTTGGGCTGCGCGTGCGGCTTCCATCACCTGAGCCAGCGTCCAATGTCCTCGTCCGAAGGCGATGTTCTCCGCGATGGACAGATCGAACACTCCAGGATCTTGAAAAACGATGCTGATCTGAGAGCGAAGACTCTCCAGTGTGTAAGATCGAACGTCTTTTCCGTCGATGAGAATCGA
>CAZPIK010000453.1:0-2806 GCA_964586185.1 uncultured Candidatus Sumerlaeota bacterium
GGCGGTAGCCGAACGAGGTCCGCGTCAGGACCAGCCCCTGGGGCGCGGAGCGCAGGTCGTAGTGCTCGCGGACCCAGGCGCGCAGGTCGTGCACCGTGAAGCTGGAGGTGTCCAGGATCGCGTCCGACATCGCGCGGATGCGGGCGAGCTTCAAGAAGAAGCCGAAGAGTGGCGAGCCGATACAAATCGCGAGTCCAAAGGAACCGTCAGGAAGGGAACGACCTTTGCAAACGGAACGCTGACGGGAGTGGCCGATGAAGCCGCCGATGCGCCGATCGAAATCAGCAAAGGAACGCTTGAGGCGGCAACGGAGGCGGCCAAGACCATCGCTCTGCTTCCGTTTCGATTGCTGACTTCCATCGCGACCGGCGGCGATTCGACCACTGAACGGCTGATGAAGGATGTTGAATCGAAAGCTCTCGCGGACGAATCAAGCGACGCGGGAGGCTGGGCGGGAACGGTGACGCGCTACCTGGAAGGGGCGACGCACGGCGCGCTCGACAGCGTCACCGAAGCCTTGAATGGAACCGTCGGTCGGACGCTCGACACCGCGAAGAAAACCATCACGACGATTTTAGGATTGCCGCTGAAAACCGTCGGCTCATTTGCGGGGAAAGACAAAGTAGAAGACAACGAGATGAAGAGTAACGAATAAAGGTTGCGCCCTTCTTGTCATCGCGCATATTGGAACTCATGCGAAGCATGAGAATGATCATCGCGCGTTCAATGAAAAAGTTTTATGGATCAATTGGATTCGCAGAGCCAAGCAACGTCCGAATATCCGGGCTCGCCGATTCTGCGCGTCATTTTCTTTAGCGATCTGGTCGGCTCGACCGATATGAAGCGTCGGCTGGGCGATGCTGGCGCTGCGCGTTTAATGTCGCGTCATGATTCACTTTTTCGGTATCTGCTCAGCCAATACCGGGGTCGTGAGGAAGCGCAAACGGGCGATGGGTTTTTCGCCACGTTCGATCTACCGTCAGACGCCGCGCGGTTTGCCCTCGCTTTTCAGGATGCCTTGCGGCGTTGGGATGAGGGCGAAGCTCCTGCCGCGCGCGTTGGGCTTCATCTCGGTGAAATTCTCACCCTTGATGGGAGCGACAAGAAATTGGTGGGGCTTGCCGTAGATCTAACCTCGCGCGTCATGGGACTGGCGGAGGGAGGACAGATTTTGATGACCCGCGCGGTCTTCGACTCTGTCCGTCAGCAGTTGCGCGAGGGCTTTGGCGATCGGCCACTCCGTTGGCTTTCACATGGACCTTACAGCCTGAAGGGAATAGACGAGGCCGTCGAAGTTTGCGAGGTCGGCGCGGAAGGATTGGCGCCGCTTCGGATGCCGAACGAGTCTGAAAAGGCGCGCGGGGAGTGGACATCCGATGGATTCTCGCAACCAATCGGGCGTTTGCGCCGGAACCCGATTTGCTTGTGCTTCTGAAACTAGATGTTGCGACTGCGCTCGGACGGATCCGCCATTCGCGCGGCGAAACGCCCGATGAATTCGAGAAAGCCGAATCGCTCGCCGCCGTGTCCCTAATTTTCGATCATATTGAGCATCCGAATCTGCTTGCGCTCGACGCTAACCAGTCCACGCGATTATTGGCGGATTTGGTGATGGAAGTCGTCGAACGTATCTGATAGCAAATCTCCCACGAACGCCGCGAAGAAATCTCACGCGGAGACGCAGAGAGCGCAGAATCGAATCATTCGCATTCCGTCTCAGCGGTTTCTGCGCCTCAGCGTGAGCTTGGAAAAGAAATTACGCTTGCGATTTTGGAATCGAGCCACGCTTCTCTATTCGTATTGTGCCCAGTCGCGTACGGTATTTGGGGTTGGCGACGGACTTGGCGTGGGAGATGGCGAAGTCGAGGGCGAGGCGGACGGCGTGGGCGATGAGGATGGCGTTGGTGACGCGCTCGACGTGGGAGACGGCGTGCGGGAGGGCGATGAGGATGGCGTTGGCGACGCGCTCGACGTGGCGGAGGGCGTGGGGGAGGGCGTGGGGGAGGGCGTGGGCGTGGGAATCAGAGAAGCGCAGTTGAAGGAATAAGCCGTCCCCGCATCGGTCGCACCTGCGTCATCGAAAAAGGCCCCCACAACGACCACGCTGCCGGAAATCGCGACAGAACGGCCGAAGCTATCATTCACCGCCGGAGCAGGGTTAGCGAGGGTCGCCACGAGCGAGCCGGTCGTCGCGTTGAAGACATAAGCCGACCCCGCGTCGGTCGCGCCAGCGTCGTCGTTAAAAGTCCCCACAACGACCAAGTTCCCGTACATCGCTGCCGAGCGGCCAAAATTGTCGTTCAATGTCGGATCGGGATTGGAGAGAGTCGCGACAAGCGCGCCGGTTGTCGCGTCGAAGACATAGCCCGTCCCCGTGTTCGTCCCCCCAGCATCATCCCCATACGCTACCGCGACGGCCACGTTGCCAGAAATCGCGACCGAGAAACCAAAGTTGTCGCTCGCCGCCGGAGCGGGATTTGAAAGGGTCGCGACGAGCGCGCCCGTTGTCGCGTTGAAGACGTAGGCCGTCCCTGAGTCGGTCGTGCCCGCATCATCTGACCAAGCGCCCACAACGGCTAAATTTCCGGAAATCGAAGTCGAAAATCCAAATTGGTCGTTCGCCGCCGGAGCACGTATCGGAAATATTTTGTCATATCCGCCTAACCTCAATGAATCCAATGAAAAGGCTCGCGGATGAGGACCGTTCAACCCTCGGAAAGCGGCTCCGGGAGCGGCGGAAGACTCTCGGCTTGACCCAAGTGGCAACTGCTTCACGATTGGGTGTGCCGCTCCATACGCTGACCAA
>CAZPIK010000454.1:0-2790 GCA_964586185.1 uncultured Candidatus Sumerlaeota bacterium
ACATGACCGAGGAAGCGCCCGCCGTGGCCGTCGAATCTGAAACGCCGCATTCGTCATCCAAAATCAAACCCAAGCGCCGCCGTCTCGTAAAGATATTGGGCTGGCTCGCGCTCATTACATTTGGCTTCTTTAGCCTGGCTTTGTGCGTGGAGCTGAGTGTGCGATGGTATACTGCGGAAACGTGGAGGTACCTGCGCCCCGATAAAATATTGGGTTGGTCGTTTCGTCCCAATGCGGATTCGCTCTCGCTCGTGGCCGATGACGGGTTATGGTTCAACCGGGTTCAAATCAAGATCAACTCGAAGGGGCTTCGCGACCGGGAAATCGCGTATGAGAAACCCGATGAAGTCGAACGTATCATGATTCTTGGGGATTCATTTGTTGAAGCCGCGCAACTGCCCATCGAACTGACTTTCATGAAGCTCCTGGAGAGCAACCTGCGCAAGAGCGTTCGCGACAAAACGTACGAGGTTATTCAGTATGGCGTTAGCGGGTATGGCACGGATCAGGAGTATTTGTTCTACATCAATGAAGGTAGGAAATACGGCGCCAAATATGTGGATCTCATTTTTCTGCCTAAGAACGACTTTGATGATTGCGATCCCGAATTAAAGTATTGGCAGTCGTTCAAAAAAACATTTTTTGAAGTCAAAGATGGAAGGGCTGTAATCTCCGGGCCGCGACGACATCCGACGCGAATTGCTGAGATCAATTCAAAACAAAACTTAATTCTGAATCGCTTTGCGACTTATAGACTGCTTCGCTATTGGATGACGTTCCATGCATTGCCATTGAGGGACTACTTCGCGAAAATCGGATTCATGGAACCTCGGTCTATTCGCGCGCCTGATGGTTTGTGGGTGGATCACGATATTTTGCGGCGTCAACTTCCCCCCGCGTATGATCGTGCCATTGAACGTTGCGAAGCGCTGGTGAAGGAACTCAAGATGGAAGTCGAAAAGGACGGCGCGCAGTTGCGGGGGGTGATCCTTCCCTATGCGGGGTTATACGCCGCGTGTTATCCAGAGGACTCCAAGTCCAAACTTCCGCCTGATGACATCATTGACAAGGAGCAACCGGAGCGGCTTGCGCGGGAGATGTTTGCGAGAGTTGGCGTTCCGACGCTCGATCTATCGCAGCCTTTGCTCGATGCCGTTCGCGAAACCGGGCGTTCGGTTCTCTATCGGCACGATCATCATTTAAATGAACTGGGACACGAAGTCGTTGCGCGTGAATTGCTGAAGTTCCATCGTGAATTGGGCGATATTCCATCCGCGCCCGAAGCCGCGCGCTGATAGTTCGTGCCAATTCAACCATTCGGATTTACTATTCGTGCGCGGAGGGAGCGCCAAAGCCATGCAAGTAGGTACGGGTGTAATATTTCAGAATCCGGATCGGGCGATGTCGGATCGAAGTGTTTATGAAAACGAGCTTCGACTAGGGGATTTGGTCGAGCCGCTCGGCTTTGATGCGCTATGGGGCGTAGAGCACCATTTTACGGATTATACGATGTGCCCGGACGTACTTCAGTATCTGGCATATTTCGCGGGACGGACGAAGAAAATTACGCTTGGCTCGATGGTTGTTGTTCTGCCTTGGCATAGTCCGATTCGCGCCGCCGAAGAAATCGCAATGCTCGACAACATGTGCGGCGGGCGGTTCATTCTTGGGATCGGGCGAGGCTTGGGTCGAATCGAATTCGACGGACTCGGCATACCGATGGGCGAATCGCGCGAACGATTTGTCGAAGCCGCCGAGATTATTCTGACCGGTCTTGATCGCGGTTGGTGCGAATACGACGGCAAGTTTTACAAGCAGGAGAAGCGCGACATTCGTCCCGAGCCGACGCGGCCATTCAAGGGACGAGTTTACGCGGCGGCTGTTTCGCCGGAATCATCGCGCATCATGGCGAAGCTCGGCGTGGGCATTTTGATTATTCCGCAAAAGCCGTGGAATGAAGTCGCGCAAGAACTCGATGCTTACCGAACGATCTATCGCGAAGTGAATGGCTCCGAAGCGCCGCCGACCATTTGCGCCGGATGGGTTTTTTGCGACGAGGATCCCAAGCGCGCGGAGGCGATGGCGCGAAAATATATCGGCGGATATTACGATTCAGTAATGAAGCACTACGAAATTTTTGGCGACCATTTGAAGCAGACCAAGGGTTACGAATATTACGCCGAGAAGGCCGAGCTTGTGAAAGCGGCGGGCAAGGCGGCGACGGACATGGCACTTGAGATGTTTCTTCAGGTTCAGTTCTGGGGAACGCCGGACCAGATTTATGAGAAGATTCTTCGCACGCGCGCGCTCATCGGTTGCGACACGTTCTCGGGCGTGTTCAGTTATGCGGGAATGCCGTATGACGAAGCCGAGAGGAACATGCGTCTCTTCGCGGAGAAGGTGATGCCGCGCCTCAAGGCGTTACCCACCTGCGCGGAGGAAAAGGCGAACGCGGCATGAGCGTCGTCACGCAAACCGATTTGCCGGGTCTAAAACGGATCGCGATGGGCAAGGTCCGCGACATCTACGAGTACGAGGACAAGCTGCTGCTCGTGGCGACGGATCGGCTATCCGCGTTTGACGTAGTGTTCAAAGAAGGAATTCCCGATAAAGGAAAAGTCCTGACGCAACTCGCCGATTTTTGGTTCGGCAAGACGCGGCATCTGATCGAGAATCATTCGCTCGGAGCGGATTTTGCGAAGTTCCCCGATTTTCTTCGACGGTTTGAGGGATTGCGCGGACGGACAACTCTTAGCCGCAAAGCGAAGGTGATGCCGATTGAGTGTGTTG
>CAZPIK010000455.1:0-2774 GCA_964586185.1 uncultured Candidatus Sumerlaeota bacterium
AAGCCCGCCCCAATTAGAGCGGGCTTTCAGCCCTTGAATTGCACGCCCTCCTACCTAGGGCGTTGCCCTAGGCTACTATGAATCTGCGCCGTGGGCGCTCAGGAGATACAATTCGCGTCAGTGACAGGAATCCGGCTTTATGAAGCATTAAAGAAGAATCAGTAAGATGATTTTAAAAATTATTTTGTGTTGATCCGTTTTCGTCGCGTAAAGCGCGCCTGCATGAACTTGACGAATTCCTCGTTGGCGAGGTTTTCGCAGAGACGTGGGTCTTCGCCCGCTTCGGATTTGTAATCGAGCGCGTGACGGAGAACCCCCTCCACTCCCGATTCGTGAAGCTTGGCCAATAAAAGTTCGCCAAATCGCGGATGGTGAATGCCCCAACCGGCGTTCGGCCAACCTTCGATCCCGTCGCCGAACTGCGGGTAATCGAGTTTATCGGTCGTGTTGGGACTCGGCGGAAGCGGATCCTTCGATTCCACATAATACATGAAAACCGGAGGATCGTCGGGCGTCACGAGATTGATCATATTTGCCTGCTCGTATAGAGCATATGCCTTAGGCGAATCGAGTTCCTCGCGCGTGATTCCGAAAAGGGGAAGCAGCGCGGGATGTTCGTACGCACGACCCCCAATTTCTTTTTTGATGAAGCGCGGATCGTAAGAACATTGCGCACCCCAGACGCCCATGTTGACGACGCGCGACGATTGACGCAGCACGGGGTCTGAATTCGATTCGTCTTTCAAGTCGTCGTGATAGCCGAGCCAAAGCGTGATTCCCGCTCCGGCGGAGTTGCCCCACGCGGCGATCCGCGCGGGATCGAGTTTGAACCTATCGGCTTGAAGTCGGAGATATTGAATCGCACGCGCGCCATCGTGCATCGGACCCGGAAACATTGCATGACGGGAAAAACGGTAATTCGCCGAGGCGACGCTGATTCCGGCCTTCAGGCAACGATCGAGCAAATCGGCGTCGAGATTGCGCTTCTCGCCACCGACGAATCCGCCGCCGTGAAAATAAATCATGACGGGGGCGGGCTTTTCGGGGTGATCTTTATTCGCCTGCCAGAAATCGAGGACATTGCGCTCATGCGGGCCATACGGCGCGTTCATGATATCGGGCAATGGCTTGGAATCATCCGGCTCAAGCGGCGGCTGCGCCCATGCGCCGCTCAATGCAAAGAACAAGAGCACGGCTTGGAAGAAATATTTCCGCATAGGAGAGGTTGATGTCTCGAACATTTGGATTAAACGCAAAGGACGCAGAGGACGCAAAGGAAATACAATCCAAGACCCATACAGGTGGAACAAACAATGGACGGCCGGGGTGTTCTGTTCTGATAACATGCGCCTATCTAATAACCTGCCGCCGAACTCCGAAGGATTTTTTAGGATGCACACTCTTACACGAGCCGATGGTTGCATAAATATATAATAATCTCCGCAATAGTGCCACCTAGTATGCGTTCGCCGTTATCCCCAAGTGCATCAATCTTCTCGCACATTAGCTCAACATCCAGAGTATCTTCAAATGGATGTGCAATCTGTGACATATCCGTCAAGGTCATTGTTGGAGCGATAAGCGTGGGGTGTACATTATACCATGAGGCAATTAGGTGGCGCGCACTTACAATTGTATTTGGAGTCGCTGTACTGTCTTTAAATATCGGATATGCTATAAATTCATCGTCCTGAATTATTGCACGGCGCCGCCTTTCTATTGATGGCTTCACATAGCTACAATAGGCATAGTACGACACCATGATAAGTGCAATGGTAACGCCGCCCAATGTATAAGGTTCAAACATTGTTTATAATGGTGGGATTTGGGGGCAGGTTAAATAGGTGCATGTTATTAAAACAGAACTCTCGGTCTGTCGATTGTTGGAATTCGGTGACGTTTACGTATTTGAAAATTCATTTTTGAGCCAGCGGGCGAATCAGGGTATGAGGTTACCGCTAAGTCAACCGATCCCCGGATTTTCTTCGGATCCTGACGGCAATCCAAAAGAATCTCGACCTTCACTTCACGCGCTCTCGAATCCGGTTTTTCGCCTCGGGCCAATCACTAAACTTCGATTTGCCCTCCCGAACACGCTCTTCCCTGGCTCTAAGTACATCCGCGTGCCACGTCGGGGACGGGACTTTTTCGGACGTACGCTGGAGGTCATCCCAGAGTTGATCCAGCGCACGGAGCTTTTCCGAAATCGTCATCTTGTCAAGCGGCAGCACCACTTCCATATCCCGATCCTCCGGTCACGAGTTCATGTTACACGGCGGCTGCTTCCGCAGCAATTCCGGAATTCGGGGGCGCGAAGGTACAGAAAAGGGGCTAGGTAATTTTTTTCTACGACCTAATACCGATACGCGTCCGCTTTATAGGGGCCATCCATCGGCACGTGAAGATACTCCGCTTGTTTCTCGGTGAGCTTGGTCAGCTTCGCGCCGAGCTTATCGAGATGGAGCCGCGCGACTTTTTCGTCGAGCGCCTTCGGAAGCACGTAAACCTTCTTGCCGTACTTCTCCGTCTTGCGGTTTTCCCAAAGATCAATCTGCGCGATGCACTGGTTCGTGAAGCTCGCGCTCATGACGAAGCTGGGGTGCCCCGTCGCGCAGCCGAGGTTCACGAGCCGCCCCTTGGCGAGGATGATGATCCGCTTGCCGTTCGGCCAAACGATGTGATCCACCTGCGGTTTGATCTCGTCCCACTTGAGGTCGGAGAGTCGCGAAACCTCGATCTCCGAATCGAAGTGGCCGATGTTGCAGACGATGGCC
>CAZPIK010000456.1:0-2755 GCA_964586185.1 uncultured Candidatus Sumerlaeota bacterium
GAGCCGTCTCAACAGGTTCTTGTGTGGTCAGTGGGAATTTTCGTCTCCTTCTTCTTGCCTTGGTTTCAGCTACTCGGAGGAGGTATCTCCGGCTACCAAATCGGCCGCTTGGGATCCTACGGTAATTACGCATGGAGTATTCCGCTTTTGGCGGGTGCGACAATCATGGCGACTCTTGCTCGAGAGGATAACCGGGTGTTGGGCGCATTAACAGGGCTGGTTCCCATCTTGGCGATTGCCTACGGAATAGCTGAAATCGGTGGTACGAATAGTGACATATTTGAGATTGCGTTGCATCTAACATCAGTGGGGAGTTACGCAACATTGATCTGCTCTATTGGACTTCTTGTAAGCGCCAATCAGCCCGTGGCTCCGGTAAGCCGCGATGCAGGAGCGCCTCACTCGCAGGGAAGCGATCCGCGTAAGGAATAATAACAGTCATGGAAACCGATCGAATCTCCGAAGAACGTGAAAAAACTGGTCGAGCCTCACTTAAAAAAACACTAAATGCAGATGACATGCCTCCGCCTCTGCCGGGTTCCCGTTCGCAAGTTGATCCGACGGGTGAACCGCCGCCTTTGCCAGTGCGGAAGTCGGACGAACCGCCCCCTTTGCCTCCCGCACGATCCGTTTTTAGTTCCCGCTGGCGCGATCAGGGTCAAAGCGGAAATTCTTTGGGCGACGCGCTCGTTCAGATACTAAAGAATAGAATCGTCCTGTGGGCGGGCGGGGTCGTGGCGATGGCGTTACTCGGAGTCGCAATGGCCCCGCTTGTGTCGTCGCTGATCCGCGGTAATCCTTCCGGCGTTCCCTCCGAACCGCTCAAAGAGTCCAAAATTGATTTGCCCGAGACCTACGGCCTCCACGCCATCAGCGAAGGGAATACGATTGATCTTCAAACCGTCGCGGAACTGCCCGAGTTCTCCCCAAGCGTGGAATTCATTTTGTTCGATAAGACCGTCCCGATGGGAGCGGGTCAAGGCGTTCAACTCTACAAGATCAATCTCGATCCGCCCGAACCGAAACCGACACCCACAAATAATGGCCAAAACGCATCCGACTTTTGGGGCGATTTCCTAAAGAACGCCGACGAAGATCTAGAGCGTTCGATGGCGCGATTGGAGGGGCGGCCTTATGGAGCCGATGAACTCTCCTGCCGTAACCGCCCCGTGACCGACCAGCCGGAAATGATTCGGATCATCCCCTCGGTGACATTAAGTCCCGGTCTGTATCAGGTCGAGCGAACCCGCTTTTATGTGAACCGCAGGGAATATCGCGACCAGTACTTAGAACGGGCGGAAGCGTTCATGGAACAATCGGAGTGGCTCCGGGCAAAGCAATACGCCGAGGTCGCGCTTTCCATCATTCCCTCCGAACCCAAACCGACCAACAAAATTAAGGAAGCATTGCCTGATTCCGCGCTCAAGGCGGCCAAGCGATTCCTCAAAGACGAGAAATGGGAAGAGGCGTCGGTGCAGGCCGAGATGGCTTGGCACTTGTCTGATAAGAATAAGGAGCTTGAACCGACGATCAAGGAAATCCTTCAGAACGCGGCGTTTGAAGATCAAGGCAACGGAACCATCCTCCAGCGGGAAACGGGTCTTGCATGGTCCAAAGAAGAATTCCTGATGGATATTGATTATGAGGACCCTGGCCTCAGTTTCTGCAATAAGCTTGACGTGGGCGGATTCAAGGATTGGCGCAAACCGACGATGCTAGAGGTCAGGCGGTTGCGCGACACGATGAGACGTATCCAGTTGGGGAATTCTCCGATGGAAATGGCGCAAATTGCCGCGCAGGGCGACCTCTTTTCGTGGAACCCCGACGGTAAGGGATATTACGCGGTTTCCTCCAAGCCGGGTGAGGATGACTTGCTGGTCTTTTGGAAAAGTAATCAGGTTGAGAATCATCAGCGTAATAAGATCATTCGCGCGACGCTCTTGCGTCCCGTTCGTTTCGCATCACCGGATAAGGATACCAAGATAGACGAAGTTCCTGCACTTTGGTGGACGACGGGCAATAATTTCACGGGTGCTGCTCTGGCGATGTTGGAGGCCGGAGCCGATCCCAACATCGAGGTGAACAAGATTCCAGTTTTGAGTTGGGCGGCGTCGCGGAACAACGTCCCATTGATTGAACAATTGGTGAAACGAGGCGCAAAGCTCGATGGAAAGAACTCAGCAGGCCAAACCGCGATGGATGTTGCCGTCGAGCAGTCGAAACTCGACGCGGCGAAAGCATTGTTGTCGCTCGGTGTTAGTCCGAACCTGTCTGTTAGGGGTATCAGCTCCGGCGCGCGTACCAGTTATTTGCACTATGCAGTTGATTCCAAGAATGTCTCACTTGCGAAGTTGCTCCTTGATAGCGGGGCTGACGTTCATCTTCGTACGAAGCAAAACGAAGCGTTATTGGGACGTGCTTTCGGTTATCGAAACGGAGGCGAAACGCCACTTCACATGGCAATTGAAAAGGAATCTTACGAGCTAGTGAAGTTACTGTTGGATTATGGATCCGACCCCAAGGCAAAGAATAACGAAGGACAAGGAATCACGGAATTGGTCAAGTACAAGCGTGACCGCAAGTTGAAAGATTTGGTGAAAGCCGCCTACGAAGGGACCTATCGTCCTGCCTCCGGTTCGCAATCAGCTACCGCGACGACAACCGAAGGCAGCAAAGAATCCGGCGGTGAAATGCCCGACGACACCCCATCGGATTCCGGCAAAACGGTCGTGAGTAAGGCCAAATTGGAACCCAT
>CAZPIK010000457.1:0-2712 GCA_964586185.1 uncultured Candidatus Sumerlaeota bacterium
AGATTTCCGACGATGATGCCGGAGGTCGCGCACGAAACTAGAATGAAAATGGCGGCCGGAGAAAATGGGGACAGGCAGCCGCTTCGCTTCAGCCTGTCCCCATTTTCACCGGCGCGAAAGCCGAAAGCCCAAGCGCGTTTTGCTCGCGCCGCCGCGAGATAGAGAACCACCGCCGTTACGACGCAATAAAAGAAATAGTAGTAATCGCAGAGGACGACGAGAAAGAGTGCGCCCGCGGCCCCGAGCGCGGATTTTACCGACGGGCGCTCGATCATTTCCAACCACGCCAGCAGAAAGAGCGGCATCCATTCCAAAGAAACGAGCTGGAGATGTCCCGCTGCGTGGGCGAAATGGTAGCTCGAAAACGTGAAGGCATATCCGCCGATGAAACTCCCCACGTATGATCGCGAAACGCGCAGGCAGAGCCAGAACGCCGTCACACCCCCCATGACGAACGAGAAGATCACGATGAAGTTATAGGTTTGCTTGAGCGTGAAAACGGTTTGAAGTGCGATGCCGAGAAATCCGTTGAACGGATTCATCGTGTGCCCCCAGAGCGAAATCCCGACCGGATGATGGATCAAATCCGTATGCCACGGCGATTGATGAAGTTCGACGACGGCCTTGCGCACCCACCAGAGGTTCCAAACGTTCTGAAGCCCGTCGCCGTTATCGCAAAAAAAATGCGTCGAGAATTGAGTCAGGAGCGGCCAGGTGAGAACGACAAAACCAACTGAATAGAAAAAAACGGGAATAACGAAGAGCCGTAAAATGCGGTGGAGAAGACTGGTGGGTGGTGATCCGCTCATGTCTGACCGAGTCGCCGGGTAAAGCCGATTGAGCAACCATGAACCCCGCGACCACTAAAGTCGAGCTAGGCGTTAAACCATCTAGCGGGTCAATTGCCCCCGAGGAAGCTCTTCACCGCGTGGAAAGTCACCTGACGTCCCATTTCGGCGATGGCGTCGGTCAGCTTGATTTCCTTCGGGCAGGCATGGACGCAATTCTGCGCGTTGCCGCATTCGTGAACGCCGCCGTCGTCCATGAGCGCGTCGAGCCGCTCGCCCGCGATCATCGCGCCGGTCGGGTGGGTATTGAAATAACGCGCCTGCGCGATGGCGGCGGGTCCGATGAAGTTGCTGCGCGAGTTCACCTGCGGGCAGACTTCCATGCAGCAGGCGCAGGTCATGCAGCGCGAGATGTCGTACATGACCTCCTGCTTTTCGGGGCTGACGCGCGGCCCCTCGCCCAAGTGATACGTCCCTTGGATCGGAACCCATCCCTTGATCCGCTTCAGATTCTGGAACATCCGGCTGCGATCCACGGCGAGGTCGCGGATGACCGGGAATTTACTGAGCGGCGAAAGCTCGATCGGCTGCTCGAGTTTATCCACGAGCGCGGAGCACGATTGGCGCGGCGTGCCGTTGATGACCATCGTGCAGGAGCCGCAGACTTCTTCAAGGCACGAGCACTCCCACTGCACGGGGGTCGTCTTTTGCCCTTGCGTCGTTTCAGGTTTGCGCGCGATCTCGATCAGGCACGAGATGATGTTCATGTTCGGCTTGTAGGGGATTGAGAAATGCTCACGCCTCGGCGACGCGCCGGGGCCGTCCTGACGTTTGATGATGAGTTCGATGGTTTTTTGAGTTGAGCTCATGTGCGCTTTCCTTGTCCAGTGGTCGTTTCCAAATCTTCGAGCATCAATAATCATCCGGCGGATTGTCGTGAACCATACGCCAGATTTCGATGTACTTGTCCCGCACGAATGGATTCATGTCGTCGGCAAGCTTCAGGGGAGGACGAAGCACTTTGACGGCTTCTTGCACATCCGCGATGTCCTTCATACGTAGAGGATTGGTCATGCCGGAGGCCAATTTCAATTCGAATAGCTTGGCCAATCGGACGAGCCGATGCCCCACGACCGTCTCGGCAACTTCATCCGGATGTGGAAATGCCACGGGCTTCGGTTTTCCGTCGCCCGGATAATCGCCCGTAATGATGAAATCAATTTTGACGCCGTATTCGGTATCGCGAAGAGTCTTGCTTCCTGCGAAGGGCGGCGCGTAACCCAAACCTTCCAACGCATCATGGATTTTCTTTAGCCCTTCGCGGGTCACGAGAATATCCACGTCCTCGGTAAAACGGCGATAGCCGTGATGGAACAAAGCCATCGCGCCCGCAATGGCATAAGGCACTCCAAGCTCGTCCAGTTTCGCGGCCAAACGCTCCAACGCCTTATGGACTTTGCTATCGTTCTCGAAATGCATGCTTCCCTCGTGTAACGCGCGTTCCACGTCAGCATTGAGGTACTCTTCGTACGTAATCACGATGCACTATACACCCTCGGCCTTGGCTTAATCAGCGAAGTATCCACCGGCTCGTAGCTGAGTTCCGGGCCGTCTGGGGTGAACTTCGCGAGCGTGGTCTTGAGGAAGTTCTCGTCGTCGCGGTTCGGGAAATCAGGCTTGTAGTGCGCGCCGCGGCTTTCGTTGCGTTGAAGCGCGCCCCGCGTGATAACCCGCGCGAGGTGGAGCATATCCTTCACCTGTCGAGTGAAGAGAACGTAGGTGTTGTAAACGCGACTCGCGTCGGAAACGCCGATCTTTTCCCACCTCTCCAAAAATTCCTGCAGCTTGGCGTCGGTCTCTTCGAGGTTCTTGTTGTAACGCACGATGGTGACGTTGTTGGTCATCCACTCGCCCATCTCGCGCC
>CAZPIK010000458.1:0-2712 GCA_964586185.1 uncultured Candidatus Sumerlaeota bacterium
ATCTCAAAGACAAAGCTAGAGTTTATCAAAGTATCGAAGAGCATTGAGGAAGCTATTTTATATTCTTAAAAGGGTCACTTTTAGGCTGCAATGGTGTGGACACGATTTCATCTCGTAATTGGCCTACCTGCAGTACTTCTTTCGGCCGTGATTGGTGCGTCAGCACTATCCCAATTTGATCCAAACCACACATATGCCAGCTTCCTGTCCATTATCATCGCTGCCCTTACCAGCATAATGACATTTCTTAATCCAAATGAGCGATCGAGCTCACATATGAACGCCGGGAATAATTATGACTCCTTGATGAATAGAGTCAGGATTTTCTGGTCTATTGACTGCTGGCGCGATGAGTCGGAACAGGTCTTAACAGAGAAACTCAAGCATTTCTCAGAGCAAAAAGACAAGCTAAACCAAAGTTGTCCTCAAATCCCACCATGGGCTTATTTCATTGCCAAGCGAGGCATTAAGAATGGAGAGGCTGAGTATAAGGTGGACGGTCCAGCAAATTGATCAGCTGAAGGAGTATTGCTGGACCGCAAAGGCCAATTCCCCACCCCTTGCTCATTAGTCATCAATCTACTAAACTCTTATCAAGCCGCGAGACGACTTTGGAAATTGCAACCATCATCTTGGGTAGCCTTAGACAACATGGCAATCCGAGCAAGCTCTTCCAAGATGGAGTTCCAACTGGCGACTGTGAGGCGCACCCCTTGTAAGTTTTGGTCCAAGAATTCCTGATTGAGGGCGAAGATTAGCCCCAGTTTCGGGGTTCCAAATCCTTTTTTCTTGTCGTACGAAATTCCATCCGGAAAAAGAAGTTGTTGGAACCCCAACTTGAGCGGCTCATTCATTTGTGACCACGCACCCCCCAATCGGCTAAGGAATTGTAGGGCATAATCCATCACGTCATCGAGTTTGGTTTCCCGCTCGCGGGCAAAGGCCAGTTCACCTTTTATCGTTTCGATCTCGCTTTCAACGGCGGTTTTCCGTTCCTGAAATTCCTCGCGCCCGTAAGAGCCGTCCTCGCGCATCTCGAAAATGCGCTCCCGCTTTTTTTCAAGTTCGGCGAGGCGCGACCCAAGGAGCTCCGACTTGTGTTTGGATTCCGATTCGCCCGCCGTCATTTCTTTTTCGAGAATCCGGCGCAGATGCGCGAGGAAATCGGGCTTCAAGGAGTGAACGTCAGCCAATGCCTCGAATTCCTTTTCAACTTTTTCCCGGCGAAAGCCACGGCCATAGAGTGAGCACTGCTTGGTCCGACAGTGGTAGTAGCCATAGCGACCGCCGAGCTTGCCGCGTGAAAAACTCGCCGTCAGGAATTCGCCGCACTTCGCGCATCGAAGCGTTTTGCGTAGCGGAAATTCGGGATTGTGCTTCCGGCGTTTGACTCCCGCGCCAATCGTTCGTCCATCGCGCACGGCGACAATCCGATGATATTCGTCTTCCGTAATCATCGGGATATGCCGACCTTGTATGATCTCATCGCCCCATCGGTTCTTGAGAACACCCCGGTAGAAATCCAAGTGTCGGTAAAGAATGAAGCTGACGAATGGGTGATTGACACGTTGAGCGCGCGCGGCGGCGAGACCGCGCTTTTCAAGCATCTTGACCAATTCGACCTGACTATATCGCCCGGTAGCATATTCCCGTAACACCGATTGGAGAATCGGGAAAGTTTTCGGATCGGGTTCATCGGGAAGGGTCTTTTTGCTTCCTGCAGCACGGCCCGAAGCTCGGCAATAGCCGACAGGGGGCTTCCACGGATAAATACCCGAAAGTAGTTTCGCTTCCATCCCGCGCCGGGCGCGTTCGCTCCGCATCGTGTTGTCGAGTTCCGCCTGCAACGCGGAGAAAGTCTCGAAGACCTTACCCGCAATGGACGACGAATCCTCCATCGAAGGTTCGGTCGCCGAGTGAAGTGCAACGCCAAGATCGAGCAATGTCCGTTTCAAATAATAGTAATCGAGTTGATTGCGCGAGAGGCGGTCCAGTTTCCAGACGATGAGCGCACGGACGGAGTTCCGGTGTTTGCGACAGTAATCGAGCATTTCGATCAAGGCAGGGCGATTGGCGAACTTGGCCGATTCGCCCCGATCCTCGAAAATCCGATCCACCGTCATCCCCTTGCTTTGGGCGTACGCGAGGCAATCCGCCTTTTGGAATTCGAGGCTCATCCCTTTCACTTGCTCGTCCGAGCTAACCCGGACATAAACGACGCCGCGGGACATCATATTATTTTTCGGGGGTACACAAGGATACCGTACCCGCGGATTCTGGCAAGCGACGGGGGTGTTGATAAGTGGCGAGGATGATCCGCGCCAATAGCATTAAAGCCACTTTGCCCTCCGGCGGAACCGCGGATTCTGGCATGGGTGTGGGCGCGCATTTGGTTTTCGGGTCGAAATTCATTCCGCCATTCTCCATGCGGCAGCCCGTTCCTAAAGGTGCCGGAATGGGCCGCCGTGGTGGTCCATGCAACCGCCCGCAATACCCTACTCGTCATCATCCACTAATGATCGTGTTCGAATCGCCTTGCTCTCATGTTCAATCTCTTTGTATTCACTCATGCCCAAATGTTTCAGTGCGCGGACAAGCGAATCATTATACTTTAATATCATACTACTCATTGAACCGAATGTTTTCTTCGCCTGTTTTCTTCCTTCGCGTAACAGGTGCAGAGCCTCGGCATAGCGACCGTGATCGGATAAA
>CAZPIK010000459.1:0-2694 GCA_964586185.1 uncultured Candidatus Sumerlaeota bacterium
ACGAGCGGTTGACCGAATTTACGCGCGACTCCGAGGAGCGATTCCGCGCTAACGGCATCGTCCACCAGCAGCGCAAGATCTCGCTCGCTGGCTGGGAATTTAGGCAGAGCCTCAAAGCGGTGCGGCTTAACTTCGGTCGCGCCGAAAATTTTCGAAAGCGAAACTTCGGCAGCGTAAACCTTACCTCGCAGATCATAAGCCGCCGCCATTTCGGGATGCAATTCTCCAAATCGTCCGACAACTTCGCCCTCCATGACGATACCCGCGCTGCGCCCCGGATGAAATTCGTTGGGCGCGCCGTCCGCCACTCGCAAAGTTTCGATGGGAAGCTCTCCCAATGCCCATTCACGCGAGACTGTTTCCATGACCCCTTTCAAATCGTAGAAGTCATGCGCGCGGGGCGGTCCGCCAGCTGTATTGGCCCAGTTCGTTGGCTCGACTCCGGTAAGGATGATCGCGAGCGAAAGTCCTTCGTCCTCCTCATGCCCAACGCGCGCTCCCTGTGGAAATACCTTGCCGATTTCAAACAACGCGATTCGCTCTGCGCCCTGCCGCTGATTCAGATTCGTTGCCCTCAGCAAACCCGGGAGTAACAATGGCCGCAAAATCACTTGCTCGACGGTGAGCGGCTTGGAGAGTCTGGGTTGACGCGCGGGATTGAACCCATGACGCTTCGCGTCGTCTTCGGCCATAAAGCTGTAATGTATCGCCTCATGAAACCCGAGCGCCGTCAGGCACGATCGAACGGCGCGAATCCGTTTCCGACTTTCATTCGTTCGTGTCTCTTGGCGAGCATGAATGCCCGGCACGGTTTCGGGAATCTTGTCATAGCCGTGGATGCGGGCGACTTCCTCGATCAAATCCACTTCGTGATGCATATCCACGCGAAACGTCGGCGGCGCGATTTGCAATGACTCTCGGTCGCTGTGGCGGATTTCAAATCCGAGATTTGTCAGCTTGTCAGCGATTTCCGCATTGCTGAGCTTAAGTCCCAAAAGATGGTTTAAGTGACTTGGGCTGAGGGACATGACCGATTCATCCGCCAACGTCGTATGAACGTCATGGAAACCTCGAACGACCGATGCCTGTGACACTTCGAGAAGAAGCTGCGTCGCCCGCGAGAGCGAAACCTGAAGCCTTCCCCGGTCCACGCCACGCTCGAAACGATACGATGAATCGGTTTGGAAACCATGACGACGTGCGGTTGCGCGAATCATCGCAGGGTCGAAGTAAGCGCATTCTAAAACCACGGTGGTCGTTGCCGAAGTCACCTGCGTGTTCTTTCCGCCCATGATTCCCGCGAGAGCGATGGGACGGTCAGCATCGGCGATAACGAGGTCCTCGGGATGAAGCGCGATCTCGCGATCGTCAATCGTCACCAGAGTTTCGCCCGGCTTCGCGTTTCGGACAATGATCTTGCCGCCCGTGATGCAAGTGAAATCAAACGCGTGAAGCGGTATGCCGAACTCGAGCATGACGTAATTCGTCACGTCCACGACGTTGTTGATCGAGCGAAGGCCGCAGAACTCAAGCGCACGCGAAAGCCAAAGCGGGCTGGGGCCGATTTTTACGTTCTTAAGGTATCGGCAGGTGTATCGCGGGCACGCCATCTTTTCGACGACGGTGACGTTCACAAATTGGTCGGTCGTCTGTCCAAGCGTTTCGGTGAATCGAAAAGTGGACGCGTAGGTTTTCTTCTTGCCGAGCATCGCGGCGAGATCGCGGGCGATACCAACGTAGCTCAGGCAATCCGCGCGATTGGGAGTGACCTTGACGTCAATCAGAAAATCCACCGGCTCGCCGAGCGCAAATGTATCGGGCAATTCGAGAATACCCGAAGAGTCTCCGCCAATTGTCAACTCCTTGGCCGAGCAGAGCATTCCTTCACTCGCCTGACCGCGAATCTTGCTCTTCTTGATTTCCATGCCGTTCTGCGGAACGACGTAACCCGGTAGCGCGCACGGCACAAGCATTCCTTCCCGGACGTTCGGCGCGCCGCAGACAATCGCCAACGGCTCCGCGCGACCAATGCTTGCTTTAACCAAACTCAATTTATCCGCGTCGGGATGTTTAGAGACTTCCAGTACCTTTGCAACGACCAACTTGCCCGATCCCATGCCGAGGTCCACCGTCCCCTCAACCTCCAGTCCGGCCATCGTCAGGGCGTTCACAATCGGCTCGGATTCAAATCCGAACGGAAAAATCTGATTGAGCCATCGGAGCGATATGAGCACGTTTGGTCGTCCTTAAAATTGCCCGAGAAACCTCAAGTCGTTTTCGTAGAAATGGTTGATGTTCGGAATGCCGAATTTCAACATCGCAAAACGCTCGACGCCCATTCCAAATGCGAATCCCTTCACCTTCTCGGGATCGTAACCCCCTGATGCGAGAACCTTTGGATGGATCATTCCCGAACCCAAGACTTCAAGCCATTTCGGTTCGCGTCCCTCGATCTTCCAAAGGATGTCCACTTCGGCGCTTGGCTCCGTGAACGGAAAATAGGAGGGGCGAAACCGATACTGAACATCCGGCCCCATCATCCGGTGAAGAAACTCACCCAACACTCCCTTGAGATCGCTGAACCGAACTTGCGTATCAATCAGGAATCCTTCGACTTGATGAAACATCGGCGAATGGGTCACGTCGGCGTCGCGGCGATAGACGCGGCGAATTCTGCTCTGCACATTGCCGCTG
>CAZPIK010000460.1:0-2678 GCA_964586185.1 uncultured Candidatus Sumerlaeota bacterium
CATGGCGTTGCCGATGCCGCCGAAGCGATGGGGGTGAACTCCCGTGCCGATCTTGCGCTCGCCGAGTCGGCGATGCGCGAGCGAACCGTCCGGCGGCTCATGGAGTCCGGCGTCACCTTCATTGATCCGCAATCAGTCTTCGTTGATCCCCGCGTTCAAATCGGCGAGGACACGATCATCCAACCGGGATGCATTTTGCGCGGCAAAACCGTTATCGGAAAAGAATGCGTCATCGGCCCGAACTCCGAAATTGTGGATTCCAAAATCGGCGACGGCTCCAAGATTCGACACAGCGTCATCGAACGATCAGAAATTGGTCCTAAGCAAGTCATCGGCCCTTTTATTCATCGCAAGCTGCCGACTCCGGGACTTACTGAACAGAAAATATGACTGGACGAATCGAAGCCTTCGGACGGAAAAATTTCGCATAAAGGAAAACGACAATGAACACTACCAGATGCATGATGAGTGTGGTGGCAATCGCCGCGAAGTTTGCTGGAGCGTTGGGCTTATTTACCGTTGCCTTGGCACGCGCGGGTGACGTGCAGGAGCCGACATACGCCGAACACGTCGCGCCGATCATCTTTAACAATTGCGTGAGCTGTCACCGTCCCGGTGAAATCGCGCCGATGTCGTTCACGAGTTATGACGAGTCACGACCTTGGGCGAAATCCATCCGCAAGACGGTCTCCGAACGCTCGATGCCGCCGTGGAAGGCTAAGTCGGGCGTCGGCGGACCGTGGGCCAACGATCCGACTCTATCGCAGGCCGAGATTGATACGATCGTCAAGTGGGTCGAACAGGGCGCGCCTGCAGGCGACCTCGCGAAAACTCCCGCGCTTCCCGATTTTCCAGATCCGAACGGTTGGAAATATGGTGAGCCGGATGTGGTGGCCGTCTTTGAGGAGATAGTTGTCCCCGCCGAGAGCGATGGCTATTTCGGTCCCACGGTGCCGGTAACCATTCCCACGGGAGCTTGGCTTCGCGGAATAGAAATCATCCCATCCAATCCTGCCGTCGCGCATCACATTGTTATCTATGCCGGTGACTACGAGACGATGGGAACAACCTCGCGTCGCGACGCCGAAGGAAAATCGTATCGCGATGTCAAACCGGGCGAATCTAAACCTGCAGGCGAGGCGCACGCCGCCGCGCCCGATCAGGGGATTGCGGGAAATGCGATGCTGGGAGCGCGGGGCGCGGGCGGGAGCAATGCCTCAATGGCCAAGGACGGGTTTGGGCGTCCCTTACCTCCCAAGGTTGATAAACTCACGGGCGAATTTCATTTCTACAATTCAACGGACAAGGATGCGAAGTGTCAGGTCAAGGTGGGACTCCATTTCGGCGAGGGCGAACTTCAAAAGGTCGTTCACCTTCACGCGCCGGCAAACTTCAACATTTACATCGAGCCGGGCAAAGAAGGGGTCGAGTCGTCCGGCTATCACGTTTTCGATCAGGACGTCTATCTTGTTTCGATGACGCCGCATTTTCATATTCTCGGGCGCGACATGACCTACTCGGCTGTTTATCCCGACGGCAAGCGCGAAACGCTGCTCGAAACGGCGGACCTTGATTTTAACTGGCAAACCGCTTACACGCTGAAGGATCCAAAGCTGCTGCCCAAGGGAACGCGCGTCGAGTTCCTCGGCCACTGGCGCGACCCCGCGACCAGTCCCGATCATCCGGTCAAGAAGCCGGTAATCTATGGCGCGGCGGCATTTGATGAAATGGCGTTCGGCATCATCAACTACTACCCGGCCGAAGGGAAAGAGGAAAAGCCTGCGCAGTGGACGAAGCGCGTGAAAGAATATCTCGAATGGTTCCCTAGTCCCGATAATCATGAAGGGACGGCCAAGAGCGGAATGCTTGGAGTCCCTGCGGTCATGACGATGAAGGAAGGGGGCGCGCCAACGCTCCGTGTGGCTATGCCCGCATTGCTCGGGCACGGTCTCCTCGAAATCCGATTCACCGACGCCAAGTGGGACGGAAAAAACTTCACGGCAACGACGCCTCCCGGAGGATTCTTCGGCGGAACGGTGACGATGCAAGGCGTCATGGCGATGACCGGACCAGAAGCAACGGCGATCCGATTCTCTGATCTTGCGATGGACTTGGGCGGCCTCACCGCCACGCCGTGGACGTTCAAAACCAAAGCCGCGCAACAGGCGGAACGCAACGGAGCCACCGCTGGTGCGGGGGAATGAAGTTAATGGAACAGAGCGGGCAAACTTTTGGAAACAACGTTTGCCCTGATTGTGGTGCGGTTGTGGACTGCGGATATCGCGCGGGTCGCAACACCTGTTGGTGCGCAAATTATCCTGCAGCGATCAAAGTGCCTGCCGATAAGTCCACGCATTGTTATTGTGAATCGTGTTTGAAAAAGAGGATCGCGGAAGACCTAAGCTAAGACCGACCTCAATGATCCGTTCCAAAATGAGCGGGTGCGGGATGGCGCTTTCTGGACAGTTGGGTGGTTTCTTGTCGAAAATAAAATGAGATCACAGAAGGCTGTTGAGTGTTCATCCGACTCAAACGTAATTGCAACATCAATAAACTCATAGGTATAAGCCAATGCTTGGCCGCACTGTCTTGATTCCGAAAATTTGGCTCTATTTTCGCGGAATCATATTCAGCACAGGTCGTGGAACAGCCGCGTTTCCTGTCGAAGTCCTGAATTG
>CAZPIK010000461.1:0-2672 GCA_964586185.1 uncultured Candidatus Sumerlaeota bacterium
GAACGTCCGTCGCGGCGATCAAGAATGTGGGCATATTTCATGTCGGCGTCAGAGAAGACGACCGCGTCCCCCTCCATCCACACCCTCGCCAGCGGGGCACCCCGAAGATCACGCTCCCAGACGGTTTTGCCATCGAGCGTATAGCAGGAAAGTTGCCCGGAGCCAAACCACGAGTAAACGCGCTCGCCATCGGTCAGGCAACTCGGACTGGCCATGTTGTGTTTCTGGTGGGTCGGAACGAGGCTGTCGGTCTTGACTTCGTTCTCCCAAACGAGCGAACCGTCCTTGCGAGAAAAACAGGCGACGAAAAGTCGCGCGGGATTTTCACCTGTGTTCGGCGCGGGGTCTTGGTTGAGTCCTCCGCTCGTCGGGCCGAGACCTTTGGGATTTTCCCCAATTTGATAGGTGATGAAAATTTTGTCGCCCCAAATGATCGGCGTGGATTCGCCTTTGCCCTTGAGCGTCGTTTTCCAAGCGAGATTTTCCGTCGCGCTCCACTTGGTCGGAAGATTCTTCTCGGTGCAAATGCCGTCGGCGGTCGGCCCGCGCCAGAGCGGCCAGTTTTCCGCGTGAGTTGTCGTGATCGCGTATATTGAAGTTAACGCAAAGGCGCAAAGACGCAAAGTCGCAAGGAGGCCGTTAGCACGCGGTCGGCGAATCCGCAGTTGAAAGTCATTTTTTCTCAGCGATATCATAACGCGATCCTTTTCTTAAAGCTTTCGATTCAAAACGGCGCAACCTCGTTGAGGTTGCAATTTTCAACATACTGAACCTAGGGTAGCCTCACTGCGTTCGGCAACCCTAGGCTGGGGGACGAAACCCCGTTGGGGTTTCTTGGACTCGAAGTAAGGGTCACGTTTTCTCATATTATCAATTCCGGGTCTCACCTACGTGATGCGCCCAATCCTCATTGCGCCTTTGCGTCTCTGCGCCTTTGCGTTGGCTTCTTTTATTTACTCGGACTCTGATGTGCCAACATCCACGCGTAGAGATCGGCGTTCTGATACGTCTCGGTCCAAGCATCATGAAGCGCATTGGGATAGAGAGTGATCTTCACTTCGCATCCGGCTTCCTTCATCGCGCCCAGCATATTCTTCGACGCTTGCACGTTCACGACGGGGTCTTTCTCGCCGTGGAAAATCCAGAACGGGGTCTTGCCGTATTTCACGGCGTCCTGAACGTCTCCGCCACCGCAGATCGGCGCGACGGCGGCAAACATCCCCGGATGATCCGCGGCGACCATGAAACTGCCAAAACCTCCCATGCTCATCCCCGTCAAATAGAGCCTCGATTCATCCACGCGATATTCCGACTTTACATCGGCAAGAATTTTCATGAGGTCAGGCTCATTCTTCCTCCACGCCGTGCGCGCTTCGCCGACTTGGATCATCGACATCTGCGGCGCGATGATGATGAATTCCGAATCGCCCTTCATTTGCGCTTCTTTAAGCGGACCGTGCTTGAGCGCGGCCAAATCCACCACGTCACCTTTTTCGCCGAAGCCGTGAAGGAAAAGAATCGTCGGCCATTTTTTCTTGGGGTTGTCGTTATAGCTGCGCGGGATGACGAGGCCGTAATCGCGACGCCGGTTGTGGACCGAACTCATGAACGACTTCGTGACGTAGCCAGTCTGCTTAGGCGGCTCCTTGGATTTGCTCCAACTCGAACATCCGCCGATGAACGACGTGACAAGAGCCAGCGTCCCGACCATTGCGAGAATGGATTTCATGATGTGCCTCCCGATGCAAATGGCGCGTTCATCCAAACGCGATGACAAATCACATTATCCGATGATTTCTATGTATCGGCAAGCCGCAAGCTCTACGCCAGTACGGTTCATTTCCCTGCGGCCAAGACCTTCATCGCGCCTGCGACGCCCGCGCCGGGAGCGGGAACCTTGTGGCCGAGCGAGGTCAGCGTCGCTTCGAGCGCCGAGAGCGCCGCAAAGACGTCCTTCTCGTCGGCATAACCCATCGCGGCCATGCGGAGAATTTTCCCCTTGATGTGATCCTGCCCTCCCGCAACGGTGAGGCCGTATTTGTCGCGCAGCATCGTGCTGATCGCCTTGTAGGTGAGTCCCGCCGGGATATCATATGCGACGACGGTGTTGCTTGGGCTTTTCGAGAAGAGCGTGAGGCCGAGCGCCTTGCCCCCCTCGCGTAGCGCATTTTGCAATCGCTCGTGCCGCGACCAAACGTTCTCGATTCCCTCTTCACGGATCATCGCGAGCGCTTCGTTGAGACCAACGATGAGCGAAACGGCGGGCGTATATGGGGTCGTGTTTTCGTCGAGGCTTTTCAGCGCCTTCTTCAGCGAGTGGTAGTAGGAGGGGCATTTCGCGGAATCAATCAACTTGCGCGCCTTGGCGCTGATCGAAGCGAAGGCCAATCCCGGCGGCAGCATGAGCGCCTTCTGCGAACTGCCGACGACGATGTCCACTCCCCACGCGTCCGATTCGAGCTTATCCGCCGCGAGTCCGCTGACGGCGTCCACGACGAGGATGGCTTTGGTCTTGGCGACCAATTCGGCGTACTTTTTAATGGGCCCCGCGGTCGCGGTAGAAGTATCGGTGTGGGTTGAATAAACCGCTTTGGCGTCGGGGTTGGCTTTGAGGGCCTCTTCGAGATCGGCGCCGCGTACGAGGCGAAGCGCGTTTCGAAGGAAGCCCTCAC
>CAZPIK010000462.1:0-2647 GCA_964586185.1 uncultured Candidatus Sumerlaeota bacterium
CCCTCGACCTTACAGGACGCACACATCAAGGGATTCCCATCGTGCGCGGGTTGCGACCCTCGGTGCTTAGAAATTTCCGCTTACGCCAAAACATCACCTATTTTATAGTCGGAGTCATCACACCACCACAAAATGCAAAACTACAGCGAACTCAATACACCCACTCGAATCCTGATGGGGCCGGGACCGAGCGACGTCCATCCGCGCGTGCTGCGGGCGATGGCAACGCCGCTCATCGGCCACCTCGATCCCGCGATCCTCTCCATCATGGACGAAATCAAAAGCCTCCTTCAGGGAGTCTTTCGCACCAAGAACGAACTCACGATGGCGATCTCCGGGACGGGCAGCGCGGGGATGGAAACGTGCTTCGTGAACCTCGTCGAGCCGGGTGATGAAGTCGTCATCGGCGTCAACGGCGTCTTCGGCGGGCGGATGTGCGACGTCGCCGAGCGTTGCGGCGCAAAAGTCCATCGCGTGGATGCGCCGTGGGGCGAGATCATTCCGCCCGCGCGATTTATTGAAACCGTGAAATCGGTCAAACCGAAAATCGCGGCTATCGTTCACGCGGAAACTTCAACGGGAGTGCGGCAACCGCTCGAAGAAATCGGCAAGGCCGTGCGCGAAACCGGCGCGCTGTTCCTCGTGGATGCCGTGACTTCGCTCGGCGGGATTGACCTCCGCGTGGACGATTGGGGCATTGACGCGATCTACAGCGGAACGCAGAAATGCTTGTCGTGCCCGCCGGGACTTTCGCCCGTTTCGTTCAGTCCGCGCGCGGTCGAGGCGATCAAAAACCGCAAAACCAAGTGCCGCAGTTGGTATCTCGATGTCTCCATGCTTAGCACCTATTGGGGCAACGAGCGGGTCTATCACCATACCGCGCCGATCACGATGCTTTATGCGCTCCGCGAATCGCTCCGGCTCGTTGCGGAAGAAGGATTGGAAGCGCGATTCGCCCGACACAAATCGGCTCACGAACTCTTCCGCGCTGGAGCCGAAAAACTCGGATTCAAAATGCTCGTCCATCCCGACCATCGCCTTCCGCAATTGAACACGGTGGTGATCCCCGCCGGAACCGACGACGCGAAGATCAGAAAAAGATTGCTCGACGAATACAATATCGAGATCGGCGGCGGACTCGGCGACCTCAAGGGAAAAGTCTGGCGCGTCGGGATCATGGGCGTCGGCGCGAATCCCAATCATGTAAATTCCCTACTCAGCGCATGGAGCGCGTTACTGGGGTGAGTTCGTTCTTCTCTTTCATCCCCAAGGTTCGTTCTTCTCTTTCATCCCCAAGGTTTGTTTTTCTCTGCATCCCCAACGGGGATGAGTCCCAAAGCCTAGGGTTGGCGCGATGCGCCTACCCTAGGTAACTGACGTAAAACTCTTCAACCGCAACGCGGTTGCGCCGTTCCGCGCGAAGATGATGAGCTACAGAGATCCAGAGGCGCAGAGAATTCAGAATTTAAATTTCAGATTTCAGATTTTCAGATTTCAGATTTTCAGATTTCAGATTTTCAGATTTCAGATTTCAGATTTCAGATTTGAGATTTGAGATTCGGAATGAAGATCGTCGGGACAACCATACAGCGCAACCGCGTTGCGGTTGAAGATTGAAAACCCGTTGCTGCTGAAGTAGCGTACTTGCATCCGTTGACAGGCGTGTAATCTATGCGGCTGAAAAACTACACGACTGATCTTCAGAAGCTTCTGGCTGACCCTGAATATGCCGCCGCGTATCTCGGCCAAACGCTGGCCGATGGAGATGAAGCGGCCTTCATGATCGCGCTGAGAGACGTGGTTGAGGCCGGAGGAGGCATTGGTACGCTGGCGCGCCGCGTCGGCGTCAAACGTCCGAGCCTCTATAAGATTCTCTCCCAAAAGGGGAACCCCACCCTCAGCACTTTGCGGGACATTCTGAAACCGCTGGGACTACGCGTCTCGGTGGTTCCGGGTGCGGGCAAAAGGCGGACGCGCGCCCGATATGGCGTTCCGGTGAACTGACACCGGACAAATTGATGGAGCTTTGAGCATGTGGTTGTCAATAGATGCTCTAAAAGCGAATTGGGATCGTGGTGAACGTCACCGAATAAATTACCGGATCGGCATGGGAATCCTGTGGCTCTTTGCAAGTTGCTTCGTGCTTAGCGCGCAGGATTCAGAGGTCAGCAACCCATCAAAACCTTCATTGTTTAAGGATCCATGGATTCAACGCTCCGCGCCAAAGCATCACAGCGTGACGGCCATACGTTCTCGCCGCATGAAACTGAACTCGGAAGCGTTTGCCAATGGAAGAGAGCCATTGCTGGAAGGGTTTTATGTAAACCTGTTTCCCGATGTCAACTTTTACATCAAGAAGGAATCCGTTGAGGAAACATACGGTGGCGGTTTCTGTATTATTGGCGACGCTCTCTCCAAAGACCAAAAAAGAGCAGGTCACGCCATGTTTCTCCAAAATGGCCCCTATATAAGCGGACAAATCACTACCAACCTGAAAACCTACGACATTACCATGCTGGACACGAAGACGTTCGCGATATACGAATCATCGAACGTGTATTCTCCCAGAACAGAAAATCTATACGGAATGCGAATGTGGGTCGGGCTCTTCATCGGTTCGCGACGCCGTCACAACAGCGCGCGCCGA
>CAZPIK010000463.1:0-2623 GCA_964586185.1 uncultured Candidatus Sumerlaeota bacterium
AATTTCGATCAGGCGCTCGATCTCGTCCTCAAGATTGCCGAGAAACATCCCATTGAGATCGTCAACTCATTGAACCCCTTTCGGCTTCAAGGACAAAAGACGGGAGCGTTTGAAATTTGCGATCAACTGGGCGGCATCGCTCCAACACACCATTGCATCCCCGTAGGAAACGCGGGCAACATCACCGCCTATTGGATGGGTTACAACGAGTACCTCGCAGCGGGGAAAATCGAATCGAAACCGAAGATGCTTGGGTTTCAAGCCGCGGGTTCCGCGCCCATTGTCGCCGGACACCCGATTGAAAAACCGGAAACCTTCGCGACCGCGATCCGAATTGGTAATCCTGTTTCATGGAAATCGGCGCTCGCGGCACGCGACGAATCGGGCGGAAACATCGAAGCCGTCACCGATGACGAGATTGCGGCGGCCTACAAATTGATCGCCGGCGATGAAGGGATTCTTTGCGAACCAGCCTCCGCGGCATCGGTCGCTGGGATGCTGAAAAAAGCTGCGGCAGGTTACTTCGCGTCGGAAGCGCGAGGCGTCGCAAGAATTGAAGTCGTTTGCATTCTGACCGGTCACGGGCTTAAAGACCCGAACGCAGCCATCAAGCACTCCGCAGCGCCGATTGTCGTCCCAGCCGAAATGAACGCTCTGATGGAACACATTCAGCTAAAGTAAAGAAGATAGCCGTCGCTTCATTGTTTCAAAGACAACGCCCCGAAAGTTTTCGACTTTCGGGGCGTTTCATTTTTGTTTTCGGACAGCCGACGAAGATCAGGCGCTGACCTTCTCGACCATCTTGAAGAGCGGCATAAACATCGCGATGGCGATGAAGCCGACGAGGAAGCCGAGGAAAACAATGAGGAGCGGTTCGATGAGCGAGGTCAATCCCGCGACGGCCGTATCCACCTGATCCTCGTAGAAATCGGCAATTTTGGTAAGCATGCTTTCAAGCGCGCCCGTGCGCTCGCCAACGTCAATCATGCGGACGACCATCGGCGGAAACACGTCGCTCTCGCGCAACGGAGCGGCGATGGTTTCGCCCCCTTGAATGCTCGTTCGGGTTTTATATACGGCGGCTTCGATCACGACGTTATTCGCCGTCTTGGCGACGATATCGAGCGCATTCAAAATATTCACGCCTGAGCGAATCAAAACGCCAAGCGTACGCGTAAACCGCGCAACGCTTACTTTTAGGAACAAGGGACCAAAAATGGGCATTTTTAATTTGGATGAGTCAATAATTCGCCGTCCGGGCTTGGTTCGTCCGCCGAGGATGATCGCCGCAACGAATAGAATGATCAGCACACTTACCCAAAGAAAGTTATTCCGCATCTGATCGCTCATGAAAACGCATATCTTGGTGACCATCGGAAGATCACCGCCAAGCGAATTAAAGATGCCCGTGAATACGGGAACGATTTTGACCAACAAAAAGGTGGTGATCAGTATAGCGATGACCGACACGATGGCCGGGTACATGACGGCGGATTTGACTTTTCTTTGGATCGAGGCGGTTTTTTCCATATACATGGCCACCTGATCCAAAATCGTATCGAGCATACCGGAGGCTTCACCCGCCCGCACCATGCTCACGAAAAACGTGTCGAACATCTTCGGGTGTTTCTGCATGGCTTCGGTCAGCGAGGAACCGGTCTCTACATCACGCTCCACCTGCTTGAGCAGGCTCTTCATCAAGACTTTTTCAGACTGTTCGGAAAGGATATTCAAAACTTCAAGCAGGGGCAAACCCGCGCGCACCATCGTGGCAAACTGACGGCTCATGATGACCTTGTCGTCAATTTTGACCGCACCCCGGCGTCCTCGCGCACCTTTGACTTGCTTGGCCTTAGCCAGCCCAAGTTCAATTGACGTCGGCATTAATCCCTGCTCGCGTAAAGCACGAGCGACCGACGATTCATCCGCCCCTTCGACGCTCCCCGCGACCGTCTTCCCCTGCCGATTGCGCGCCACATATTGATAGGTTGCCATACCTGCAATGCTCCTTTAGCAAATCAAATATCGTCGGAAATCGTATTGCCCAATACTTCCTCAATCGTCGTCCGGCCGTCCAGAACCTTGCGAACACCCGACATGCGCAGCGTTTTAAGTCCTTCGCGAATGGCCTGCTTCTTGAGCTCGTTCGGGGCCACATTCGCGACAACCGCATTGCGTAATGTATCGGTCATGACAAGCACTTCATAAAGGGCTAATCGTCCCTTATACCCGGAACGATTGCACGTCGGACATCCCGCCCCTCGGCAGAAGGTCTCCCCACCCTTCATTTGCACCTGTAATGCGTCCAAAAGCTCGGAGGAGGGATTGTATTCTTCTTTGCAATCCTTGCAGATTTTCCGCACAAGCCGCTGGGCGACGATCATATTCAGTGACGCGGTGATCAGGAACGGCTCGACTCCCATGTTCGTCATACGATTGATCGAACTGGGAGCGTCGTTGGTGTGGAGTGTGGAAAGAACCAAGTGACCCGTGAGCGCCGCTTTGATGGCGATTTCTGCCGTTTCCAGATCGCGAATTTCGCCGACCATGATGATGTCCGGATCCTGGCGCAGGAAGCTCCGCAGTCCCGCGGCAAACGTCAGGCCGATGTCGGGTTGAGCAT
>CAZPIK010000464.1:0-2610 GCA_964586185.1 uncultured Candidatus Sumerlaeota bacterium
ATGAAAAATATGGGGTTAGTGGCTTTAATTGAAGCCCTTACGTTTGTGGGTATTCTGACACTTGGACTGGTTTATGCCTGGCGATACGGCAATCTAAACTGGATTGCAGAAGATGAAGAGACCGAAGGGACAACCTCAGAGACCCGCGAAGTGAGTTTGGGAGTTTAGATGGAGGCAGGAGCCTTTTTGTTTATTCAGTTTGTGAAAATTAGCGCGAAGAAAGTTTGACCATGTCCGATCAACCCTCGAACCCCCAGCAGATGCTTTCCGAAGCCGTAAAAGACCCGAAAGAACTGCACCGCTATTTGGGTTTGCTGGATCAAATTAAGAGCGAAGGTTTGTCGTCATCTGTTGCGGTCGTTCCTTTGGACGCGGCGATCAACTGGGCGCGCAAATCTTCGATTTGGCCGATGACGTTCGGACTTGCTTGCTGTGCCATTGAAATGATGGCCGTGGGCGCGAGCAAATACGATCTCGACCGATTCGGCGCCGGCGCATTCCGCGCGACACCTCGTCAAGCTGATCTCATGATCGTTGCGGGCACGGTGGTTTACAAAATGGCTCCGCGCGTCAAACGTCTTTGGGAGCAGATGTCTGAGCCTCGTTTCGTGATGGCGATGGGAGCCTGCACCGTCGGGGGCGGACCCTATTACAAGTTCGGTTATCACGTCGTCAAGGGCGTGGACAAAATTATTCCGGTGGATATCTACGTTCCCGGATGTCCTCCGCGTCCCGAAGCGCTCATTGACGCGATGCTTCGTCTCCAAGAAAAAATTGACAACCAGACGATGCTCAAAGACCGCTACTTTGCGGCTTAATTCGCGCCGGTCTTCTCCACATTTTTTTCATCCCCTTTCCAGTCGCTGATCAGCTGATCTGTTTGCGCAACTTGCCAGTCGGGAGAATTGGAGTTATAAGAAATTTGACGCTGGACCGCGTCACGGATAATTATGGCCGATAAGGAACGTTACAGAATCTTGATCGTGGATGATGATGGCGACTTGCGCGCGCTCATCCGTGCCGCGCTCTCGCCCAAGTTCGAAGTCGTGGAATCGGTGGACGGTCTTGACGCGCTCAATCGCTTACCCGAATTGCAACCTGATCTGGCGATTATCGATTTTGAAATGCCGCTCATGAACGGATTGGAATTATGCGAATCCATCCGGCGGCATCCCGATTTTCGGGGTATCCCTGTAATGTTTCTTTCCGGGCATGGTTCGAAGGACAATCTGAAAAAAGGTTACGCGGCGGGTGCGGACCTATTCATGACCAAACCGATCGAACCCTCGCGCGTTTTAAAGAATGTCGAGTTCACGATCGAACACGACAAACCGCCACTTCGAAAAAAGAAATACACGATTGAAGTCCTGCGGCAGATGCACCGTTTGCCGGGGGAATCGCAGGATGAATCACAAGATGATATGCTCGGCGATCCCTTGCTCAATCGAATGAGCCGCGAGGCCTCGCAGCCCTCTGCGCCTCCGCGACCGTCGGCTAAATCTTCGCCGCCCCCCCCGCCGCCTCGCGCTGACACGACACCGCCTCGTGCCGCTACCCCTCCGCCACCGCCTCCGCCTCCACCTCCACCTCCGCCCCCGAAAACCGCAGCGCCGATTGAAAAGCCACAACCGCAACGCCCCGCGCCACCGCCGCCTCAGCCTGCGAGTCCGTCGCCAAGGCCTGCGGCTGTTCCGCGCCCTGCTGCGGCGTCAGCTTCCGCGCTCAAGCCGCGCGTGATGATTGTGGATAACGAGGAAGACGCCCGTCAATTAATGGAGCTTGCGCTTCGAGGCGATTTTGAAGTGACCATGGCCAACGATGGGATTGATGCCATCGAGAAGATTGTTGGCTATCAGCCCGATCTTCTACTCATTGACGTCATGATGCCGCGCATGAACGGTTTTCACCTTCTGCAATCGCTTCGTCGTAATCCCGCGTTCCAGAACGTTCCGGTTGCCATTGTCACCGCTCGCGCCTCGCAACGGGATCGCGATTACGCATCCAAAATGGGCGCGAACGACTTCATCGCCAAACCGTTCTCTACGGAAGAACTTGTGCAGCGAGTGAAGGCGATGACTGCGGTTCGGGGATTCCGTCCCAGCGCGAAAAAAATGACGATTGAGGAAATCATCGAGAAGGAATTCCTAAAGGCCAAGGATAAAGACTCCGGCGGCGAGAATGAAAAGGAACGGAAGCGCAAATACGCCGAGATCAAAGAAATTATTGACGAAGAATCGCGACGCCAAAAGGGAAGCTGATTGCGCGCGATCTTTTGCCGCTCGCGGTTCGCCGAGTCGCCATGACGAATCCACGATCCGCATCAATTTCTCAACGATTTGCCCAATCACCTTGGCTCTGGCTTGCGCCCATTCTCATTCCGTTTACCCTTTTTCTTTTGCTCCCCGTGATTGAAGTCATTGGACTCTCCTTCAAGAAGTGGGATTGGTTCGAGAGCGTTCCGGTCGGCTTTGCGCAGTATCGCCGACTCGCGCGCGATCCAGAATTTGGCTGGGCGCTACTCCATACCCTTATTTTTACCGCCGCCGTCGTCCCCTTCTGGATTTTTTCGACGCTCGTGATTGCCGCAGCCATCGCTCCGCTTCAATCTCG
>CAZPIK010000465.1:0-2607 GCA_964586185.1 uncultured Candidatus Sumerlaeota bacterium
TGAAGCGGCTCGGTATGGAGTCGGCTCCCTGCCTACTGGTCGGATCGGACGAATCGTCCGAAGCGGATGTTCTCGGCGTTGTGGAGAATCACCACCGCCGGGAACTGACGCCGATGGAAGAAGCGCAGGCCGTTCGGGCTCTGCTCGAACAAGGCACGGAAACGGAGGTCATCGCCCGGAGTCTCGGGCGAAGTCGCGCTTGGGTGGCTCGACGATCAAGTCTCACCGACCTATCCGAGAAGTGGCTCGCTGAACTGGCTCTCGCCGATTCCAAAATCGGCGGCTGGCCGCCAAGTCATTTGGAACTGATCGCCCGCTTCCCGGCGGAAGTTCAGGACCGGATGCTCGGCGAATACGCGCGATTCTGGCGATACAACCTTATTCCGACGCTCGAAGAACTTTCAGGTACGACTGGCGACTACCTGCGCCTGATCTCCGCTGCGCCGTGGAAAGCGGACGACGACACGCTTGTGTCCGAGGCAGGAGCCTGCGTGAATTGTCCCAAGCGCGCTTCGTGCGCTCCCGATCTCTTCGAGGAAGAGTTGCTGGAGAATGGCAAGAGCGTCAAGGATGATCACTGTCTCGATTCCAACTGCTGGAATAGTAAGGCGCAAGCCTTCCTCTCCCGGCGTTTGAACGAGGCAAAAGCGGAGCATCCGAATCTGGTGACGCTGGACAACGGCGAGGGCGAAGAGCAGAGAATGGTCATCGAACCCGACGGCCTTCCCGTTCTCTACGGCCCCCAGGTGACTCTTTGCAAGAAGAGCGACAAACGGGCGATCCCGGCCCTGGTCATAGCCGGACCTGGACTCGGTCGGATCAAGTGGATTCAGTTGCCGAAGCAATCCAAAGTCCATTTCAACGGTTCGCACACGGAATTGGTGAACGACACGAATGAAATGAATGGAACGAGCGGCGCCGAAGCGTCGGGCGAGAAGTCCTTGGAACAGAAACGGGAGCCGTATGACCGTCGCCGCCGTCAAGTGGTGATCGAGGCGGTAAAAGCGAAGCTTGAAAAGCTTGCGAATGAGAAGTCGCTCGCCAAGGTCGCTTCCATTGAAGGGGGTTCGGCGTTGGTGCAAAAGGGAATGGCTCTCAAAACCCTTTTTCTTCTCGATGCGCTTCTTAGTCCATCAGGTTGGCGGAAGGACGTACATGATTCGCTCCCCGCGTGGCCGAGCAAAGCCTCGTGGGAAGTTCTCGACACGATCCCCAATTCCGCGCTCGGCACGGGCAAGATGCGCGAGTGGCTTGAAGGGAAATGTTGGGAACTGATGCGACTGGCCTTGGGGGTTTTTATTTCGCGTCATACCCTCAGTCATGGAGATCGGACGAATGTCGCGAATTACGCCGAAGCGAAGACGCTTTGCACGATGCTCGGATTCGACTTGACCGCCCTCCGCGCCCACGCCGCCCAAACGATCCCGTACGCCAAAAGCTGGCGGGAGGAAGTGACGGACGAATGGCAAGCAACTCCGCTCAAACCTAAAACCAGCGCTCCTTGATCGTCTGCGGTGCAACTCAATCGGCTTCCACTTATGTGGAAGCCGTTTTTCCGATCCTCTATCAAAAAACAGGGAAAAAACTGGGTAAATCAAGGGTTCGTGAAGAGTGGGACGTGATTCAATCGCCGCGTAAGATTGAGGAGGCCGACGCGGACAATGCCTATAAATTTCTGGTCACTAAGAAATCGAGTGTGGAGGGCGTCCTTCAAACCGGAGAGCCACGAAGGTCTTGGCGAGATTTGGAAAATGCGGTGAATAGAATTTTTCACCGTGAGGAGTCGGTTAGAATCATGATTCTTATTGACGACAACACCGAACTTATGACAAGTTCCGCACGCAATTTGCAAATTACGTGTCGAAAATTTTTTTTCTCAAGTTTGTGCGTACGGATGACGTTGGAAGCGTAGGTAGTATCTGAAACGCTGGCGTGTCGAAAAAAAAGGGGGATGGAACCCCCATTGACCAAAGGGAGGCTGGATCATGAAAAGCTCATTATCAGAATCGTCTGTAGGAATTATTTCCGCCTATAGAGTTAGGCTGAAACGCCGCGCCATTGAAGGTGTCATGGCGTTGACGCTTGCGGGAATCGCCGCTGCAGCTTGGGCCGCGCCCGGCGAGGATGAAACGGATGCCGAGCGTATGGCGAACTTGAACGAAATCGTGAACCAATCCGCTTTGCGGAATGAAATCGGGGCGATCCCGGCGATGCCGACCGAAGGTCGGGTCGAGCGATTGGCTTCCTTCCGTCACCACGCCGCTGATGCTTCGAGGTTGAATGCCATGGTGCAAACAGTCGCGCCGCCCGAAGGAATGGCAACGATCTCGATGCAGGCGCAGATCATTATCGAGCAGATTTTGGAAGCTCCCTCTGCGCAAGTTTCCGGCGACGATCCCTTGGCGTCGCTCATGGCCGTTTTCTCCCGCGACCAGCAATGGGCGGCTATTGAGGCATTGGAATACAACGGGAACTTCAGCGGTGCTGAAGCCGTTGCCAAACGGGCGCTGGCGACTGAACCCGAAGGGGAAAACCGCGATCTACTCCATCTTTTGGCTGCGCGAAACTCCTACTTAGGCAGCGCTCAGGGATGGGACGAAGCGGAAG
>CAZPIK010000466.1:0-2203 GCA_964586185.1 uncultured Candidatus Sumerlaeota bacterium
GGACGAACTTTGCGGCGCTAGCGACCTACGTCAACACCAGCACCCCCAAGGGAGGCCAGATCAAAGTTCATTCGATCAATGGAACGATCACGGCCAAGGATCGGGCGTTCCAAGCCACGGGTAAAGGCGACAACACGGCGGCGCTCATCCAACTCATCGCAGCCAATGGAATTGCCGTTCAAAGTCCGTCGGCGAACGACTCGAACCATAACGTCACGGTCACGACGACGGCAACGGCGGTGAACGGCGTGGCCAAAGGAGGAACGAACCGTTTGCAATCGTGTAGTGGAACGATCGAGGTTCAGGCCGATGCACAAATCCTTGCGACTGGATCGTTGCAGCAGGGAAACAACTATCTGACCGCTCCTACGGTAATTGTAGATGGCGCGGCAACCGTGAATCCCTCGCCTACGAACGAAGCGGGATGCTCAGGCGTGGCCCCGTTATTCAGCAATTGTTCGTTCTCAGAGGGAGGTGAAGGACCTTTTTTTGCGTCACCTCCCGTCAGCATTTCACCCACGCCAAAACCAAGTAAGAAGAAACAGGGCAAGCGATAATGGCCGTGGGGTAACGACCTTGTCATTCGCATCCTGCTGAAAGCTAATCCTTATATCAAAATGGAGGGCGAATCGTGAAAACCCTAAACATTTTTCGGGTGGGAAGTTGCATACTGACTATTCTACTGACCGTCGGCCAAGCTTGGTCCGATGGACCCGTTCGCATTCTGCTCGATAATGATTTCATCAAGGATTACGCCGATCGAGCGACAATCAAGGCCCAATTCACGATCGACAAAGCTCATGCAAGACCGAATCCGCCCTCCAAGGACGGTGACATGCACATTGCGGGACGCGCACCGGAAATCGGTTTGGCCTGCGTTGCCGAACTGATGAACGCCAAGTATGAGGCGGACGAACTTTCAATCATTAGAGAGGAAGAAGGCAGCGGCACTCCGGTAACCATGATCGGCGCGTGGCGGATATGGTGCGAGCACGCGGGCGGGACCGCGCAAAAACAAAAACGGGGATCCATTGGCACCACGGCTTTTGGCACCACCAATCCGGATCATGTTTTTGAAATTCACCCCGTTCTCTCCATCAACGATGAATCGAGTTCGACGGGTTGGCGGCCCATTGATGGTTTTCGCGCCAAGGACGCTCACGACTCATTCGTGACCTACGAAAACGTGGCTTGTACGATCGTTCCCGGCGAACGCCAAACCGAAATCCGCACCGGGATGGCCGGATACAACTATGTCGAATTCATTCTTGAGCGTGATGACGAGCAAGGGCATGAAATGAAGGATGGAAGTCGAACCGTTTTTTGCAAAATCCGCGACTTAGATGGAGAACTACTCGTCCGGAAATGCCGCGCAGTTTTCGTGAAAGGCACCGATCCATTTGAGAAGTTGGGATCTCTGGACAATGGGGAACGACTGCATGTGCTTGGTATTCCTCGTATCAGTTTGGCGCTGCTCCAATGGCGGATTGAAAACCGGAACAACACAGAGTATCCCGATGTTCTTAAATGGAGCCTTCCTTACGAAATACTGATTGTCGGGGTTTATGACTCTCCGGATCACGAGTGAGTGGATTTGCTTACCTATCACCAAATATCTGGAAATGATCTTTAGTTCCCGTTTATCCCACGAGAGATTGCTCGGCCTATGAACTCCAAAAACCCCAACGCCGTCGCCAAACCCATGGTTTGTCAGTTTGTCGCCCGCTGGCCCAAGTTGATCGAAGGGCTTCAGGCGTCTCCTCAGGAAATCTATGCCCAATTGGAGCTATCGCTCCTCATGCGGGACATCCCCGATCTCAAGATGTCGCGCGTGGACTGGCGCGAAGGAGGTTTGTTTTCGGCCCAGCGTGAATATCTGCGGATCGAGTGGAAGCGATATATCTGCGACTACTGCGCCGCGCCGTTTGGTTCGGGCTTCTTCTTTTCGTATTGGCTCGTATTCATTCCCTTTGCATTCACAGCGATCCACTTTCTCGGCATGGTTGTATCCGCAATGGTCCTGCCGTCGATCTTGGGGTACATGTTGACCGCATCGCTCGGCATCAAGGCGGGAATCCTTAGTCTTATCTTCCTCTACGGCTGCGGCATTCCGGCACTCTGGTATTGGCTCAAAGATGGCACGATCAAAGCGGAAGGCGAATTGCAGCAGTTCCTTTTGGGGCTGACCCTCTTCGGTCCATTT
>CAZPIK010000466.1:2213-2599 GCA_964586185.1 uncultured Candidatus Sumerlaeota bacterium
TAGCCGATCCCTCACGTATTACGAATACGACACGGTCTCGATGTTTATGGCGGCGAGTCACCAAGCTTTGCTCAAAGTGGTGGACGAAGCGGTCAACGGGATGGGACTCACGCCGCTCACTGAGGCGGATAAAAAGCCGATCTTGCAGGAATTCTTTTTTCGGAAAAAGTGATCGGCATGTGAATGAGCGAAAGTAGCGAACTTTCGATCCGAGATGAGACGCGCCTGCCTGCGACGCGCGAGGCATTTCTGATTGAGAATTTCAATCGTTGGGAGAAACGAGGCCGGGGCTGGGAAGTTTGGCCGTGGCCCGTTTATCCCGAACCGCCGTTCCGTCCGTTCTTCCATTATCTTCCCCGCTACCTGACCGCCCGCCCCGTGGATGA
>CAZPIK010000467.1:0-2593 GCA_964586185.1 uncultured Candidatus Sumerlaeota bacterium
ATCTGAAAGCCCGCTTCTGCGCGGCTTATCCACCCGGCTTATGCCTGTAAGCACAATATTGTAATCTCATATTGTGCTTCCAGCGAAAACTATTTCTCTAATTCCGTGCGATCACTACGGTTAAACGACTCTATTCCACCGTCTCTTTTCCTAAATAAGCCTCGATGACGCGGGGATCGGAGCGAACCGCATCCGGCGATCCCTCGGCAATTTTTTCGCCGTAATCGAGCACGACGATGTGATCGGAAATTCCCATGACGACGCGCATGTGATGCTCGATCAGGAGCACCGTCACGCCCGTATCGCGAATCTTGCGGATAAGTTCCATCAGGTCGCTCGATTCGGAGGGGTTCATCCCGGCGGCGGGCTCGTCGAGTAGGAGGAGCTTGGGACGCGAGGCCAATGCGCGGGCGATTTCAAGTCGCCGTTGATGACCATAAGGGAGACTCCCCGCGAGATTCTCCGCTTCGCTTTCGAGCGCGACGAATTTTAGCAGTTCCATCGCGCGATTTCGCGATACGAGCCGCTCGCGCCAAAATCCGGGCAACCGCAGAACGCTTTCCCAAAACCGCGTGGAAAGTTTTGTGTCCATCCCAACGAGGACATTTTCGAGTGCGGTCATGTTTTGAAAGAGCCGAATATTCTGGAACGTCCGAGCGAGGCCATGCGAGGTAACAATATCGGGCGCGCGACGCGAACGGCTCCATATCACATAACTTCCGCCCAGGCCGAGCGCGCCGCCCATAAGCGCGGGTAACAATCCCCATTGCCAAGGCAACATACGCGTAAACTCAATGAAGGAGCCAAGGGCTTTGCCATACGGAAACGGCTGTTGATAAACGTAATTCGCAATAATGGTTGTTTCCCACATTGCCGAGATATTGAGTGAAAGAACCGCCCCCATTCCCGTCAAGAGACCAATCGCGATCAATCCCGCCATTTTCCAGGGAGTCATCAACGCGCGGACGGGTCGCCCCTCAAATAGCACATGCCCTTCGGTCGGAGGATAAATTCCGGTGATGGCGTTAAAAACCGTCGTCTTTCCCGCGCCGTTGGGACCGATAACCGAAGAAATCTTCCCCTCTTCGGCCTTGAAATTAACAGCGTCAACGGCCGTTAATCCTCCAAAGCGCATGGTAAGGTTTTGCAATTCAAGAAGCGTCATGACTTAACGCCTCCCGACCGCGCGGGCAACAATCCCTGCGGCCTGAATCGCATGACAAGAATTAATGCGAGACCAAAGAGCATGAATTTCCAACTCGTCGGCGTCGTGAAAACATTTTGCGCGTTTTGAAATCCGAGGGATTGGGTCAATCGCCCAAATGTTTCATTTTCATATAATCCGCTACTAACCATATAGGCGGAGAGTTTTTCGAGGATAATTGAATTGAGACCAATCATAACAAGCGCGCCCAAAAGCACGCCGCTTATGTTACCCATACCGCCAATGATAACAATACAAAGAGCAGTGATGGAAATCGCAAAGTCGTAGTTGCCCGGCTCGCCGCTGGTTCCGAGCATACTCGCCCAAAGTCCGCCCGAGAGCGAAGCCAGCGCGGCCCCGACGGCAAAGGCAAGGAGCTTTGCCCGCGCGGGATTGATCCCCATGCAAGCGGCAGCGAGTTCATCCTCGCGGATCGCGATGAGCCGCCGACCGACCCGCGAGTTTTCGAGATTGCGGCAAAAGAGCACGGCCAGCGCAAGGACACCCAAATAGATGTAATAAGAGGGGATTGTATTTTCGGTCGTCGCGGCGAATCCTGCAAAACTCGGATAGGGAAGTGGATTGATCCCCTGCGTCCCCTTGGTGATCGTTTCCAGATTTTTCAGAACGTCCTGCACGATTTCGCAAAAGCCGAGCGTCACGATGGCAATGTAATCGCCGCGGAGGCGTAGCGTCGGCGCGCCGAGGAGGATTCCCGCCCCCGCTCCCGCTGCCGTTGTAAAAACAAGCGCTGTCCAAAACCCGAGCCGAAAAGGATAAAGATCGCAGGTAAGAATCGCGTAGGTATAAGTCCCGATGGCCATAAACGCCGCGACGCCGAGATTGAGCAGTCCGGTGAATCCGGTGACGACGTTGAGACCGAGTCCCAAAACCGCAAAAATAAAAATCGGGCGCATGAGATCGGCCAGCCGCAGCGACGCAGGCAACGCACGATCCAGAAACGGTAACGCCAGAGCGACGAGGAGGAGGATCGCATCTGTGCGGAGAAACTTCTTGGCGCGCCCTGAATTCATGCGTCATCCATTTGTGCGCGACGGTACGATTCGATGTCATTCTTGCTCACATCCTCCGGCGCAACCAGACGATAGTGTTTTTCCGCCATGACCTTGATGCCTTCTTCTGTTTCAATGAATTCAAATAGAGCTATTGTTGTGGGGTCAATAAATTGAGCCGCAATCGGACGAGCGATAAGGAATGGAAACTTGTGGGCGCATAAGTTGAAGTCCTGTTGAATTTGAACAACGCTCAACCGATCCTTCCCGCCCTTTGCCTGAATCGGGATCACGTAATGCGCTCCGCGACGGTCAATTCCAATATATATCTCATCGGTTTCCACTTGACCTACGTTGGGAATGGAAGTTCTCAAGT
>CAZPIK010000468.1:0-2554 GCA_964586185.1 uncultured Candidatus Sumerlaeota bacterium
CAGTTCGGGTCCTAGCAGCGACGGGTCAGAATAGTTTTGCTCCAACAGTTCCAACGGGAGCTGATGGGGCGCAATTGAGGCGACTAGAAAGATTAAGGGAGGCAAAACCCGATGTGGATTCCGAAGTATGAACGCGACGCGAAGAAGGGCGTGGATTCGCCCATGCCGACGCAGGTGATCTCGAACGAGGAGTTTTATCCGCGTCCGCAGACTCGCCAACAGGCGCAAGTTGAAAAGTTGATTGGGGAATTGGGCGAGGCCAACGCAAAAAAAGTCGGCATGGATCGCCGCTCTTTTATGCGCAGTTCAATGGGTATGGCGACGGTATTCCTTGCCAGCAATATGGTTTACGGACCGCATTGGGATGTGGACGCCGCCGAAGCTCTCGACCCCGCCGCGACCGACGAAAAGTATCCCAAGGGGGAATACTTCATCATTGACGCGCAAGCGCATTTCACGAACGGTATCGCGCTGCCCGGATTCCGAGACAATGAATTCGTGAAGAACATGGGCTTCCAGCTAAAGAATGACGCCGAGGCCTATTCGTTCCAGAATTTTGTGAAGGAGATGTTCTTCGACTCCGAAACCAGCATGGTCATCATTTCGGGCGTTCCGGGACGCGAAAAAACCCGCGACGCAGCGGGCAACATTCTCGAAGGCAAAGCCCGTGGCGGTGGCGTGCTTCCGAGCTGGCTCATGTCACAACGCAAAAATGACATCAACAAAATGGCGAATAGCCAACGCGCCCTCTGCCAAGGCAATTGCGCTCCGAACCATTACTGGGATAAGAAGGCGGGCAAACCCGATTACGTTCAGCTCTTCGAGCAGATGGAGCGCGAGGTCAAGCTTTACGGTATTGATTCGTGGAAATGGTATTGCCACACCGATCCGGGTCTCTCCGGCGGCGGATTCCAATTGGATGACGACATGGCCGCGAAGTTCTACGAAAAAACCCGCGAGCTTGGGCTCAAGAATATCAGCGTCCATAAAGGGTTCTCGTATCAGTCGCGCAACCTCGGCCACCTTGCCAATCCCAAGGATGTCGAGAAGGCCGCGCTCAATAACCCCGACTTCAACTTCATCATTTACCACTCGGCGTTGAAACATGGACCCAACGAACCGGATTATGAAAAGTTGAACGAATTTAATCCCGACACCGGCGATTTCATCTGGCATAGCATTTTGATGGACATCAAGAAACGCAACCCGCAGATCACGAACGTCTATCCGGAAATCGGTTCCTCGTTCGGTTCGCTCGCGATTCAGCATCCGGTCATGTGCCAACATCTGATTGGCAAGAACATCAAGAACTACGGCGCGGATCACGTCATTTGGGGAACGGACTGCCTTTGGTGGGGTTCGCCTCAATGGGTCATTGACGCCTTTAAGCGTTTCCAAATCACCGACGAGCTTTGCGAGAAATTCGGCTACGCGAAGGTGACGAAAGAGGACAAACAGAAAATCTTCGGAACGAATATCGCCAAGCTTTACAATATCGATTTGAACGCCAAGCGGAACGCACTTCCCAAGGATGCCATGACGGCATTCAAAGGCGTTTACAACGACCGTGGCGGGATGCCCGATAATCATGCATGGGGCTGGGTTCGCGACGACACGTAATCGGAGAACTTAACCTCAACTCATCAACGGAATCGGGCGGACGTTAAAATGACGTTCGCCCGATTTATTTTTATGTTTATTCCAACGGATAAATCTCAATGGATGCGTCACGACGAAGCGATTCCAAAAGTTTGCTTCGTTCTTCGCCGAAACGTTGCGAGAACAAAAGATCTCGCGCGTCGTGGCGATCCAGAAGATATAAAACATGATACCCGATATCGCTGGAGAGCGGCTCGGAGACGTCGCCGATCTCCATGCCCTTCAGGTGATTTGAAAGGGGCTCGCGGAGTGATTTGGGGTCCACCCAACCTAGCATCCCTCCCCTCTCGCGCGTGCCTGCGTCATCGCTCATTTTGCGCGCCACATCGGCAAAGAGCGTTTTGTCCTTGCCTGCATCACGAGAGGCCGCCAAAGCCTTCTCGAACAGTTTACGACCTGCCGCGCTATCCTGTTCGGCCTTGGGACAAAGAATAAGAATCTGGGCGACGAGTGATTCCTCCGATGGTTCGCCCGCTTCATCGCGCTTGCGTCGGAACTCATCAACTTCAGCGCTATTGATTGCAACGCGCCGAGCGACGATCTCGGCTGATAAGTCACGGCGTTTCTCCCGATCGGTTACAGTCCGGCGAAGCGCGTCTCGACTAAGATGGGATCGCTGAAGAAACTTTTTGAACGCCTCTTCTCCACCCATTCGATTCATGAGCCGCGTCATCATGTCGTCCACGCGCCGCGCGAGTTCCGTTTCGTCAGTGGGAATTTCCGCTTTTCGCGCCGCCTGAACGAGCAACTCCTCGTCCACGAGCGCCGTGATCGCCTTGCGGTATCCATCCCCTTTTAAGCCTTCGGATGTCAAAGACGAAACCGGCACTTGAAGGTCAAACGCGGCTTCTTGAATCTGTGAGAGGAGAAGTGAGTGGCCATTGACCCGCGCGAC
>CAZPIK010000469.1:0-2531 GCA_964586185.1 uncultured Candidatus Sumerlaeota bacterium
AATCGGCTGTCACCCTCGTCGAAATCATGATCGTCGTGGCGCTTATTGCCCTCCTTTCGGGGGTCGCCATCTTTCCGATCAATACGTTTTACGAAAATTAAATTCGCAAGGCGGTCATCGGCGAAGCACACCAATTAGCCACTGCCTCTTCGTTTGCCTATGACGATCTTGCCTTCTATCCCAAGCTGAACGTTCTTAATTATCCCGCCAGTTTGGTTATGGTTGATGAGCCGACCAATTCGATCACCAGTACGAGGCATATCACGGCCATGGATTATTACGGCTATATGCCAGGTGGAGCGTCGCCGTATCTCGCGAAGATCGTTTCGGGCTGGAAGGGTCCCTATATGGGGCAGAGCCAGAATCGTGGCCGAACGAATCGCGGATCGCGCAGCGGCGTCGTTAAAGTTCGGCTTCCCGACGTTTACGAGCGATTGCAAGCGCAGGGCGTGGCCGCGCCCGAACTGTTCAAGTATTCGGTCGTGGATTGGCCTGCCGACGTTTGGGGTTCGCCGTATGTTTTTTATGGCTTACGAAGTACGTCCGATGTTTCAGGACAATTAATTCCTGCGTTTGTAACGTCCGTCGGTCAAGACGCGGATTACCTGAATGCCATTGTTAGTTACGGCAGAAACCGCATTCCGGGCGGGAATTCGGAGACCAACCAACCACAGGCTGGCCCACCTCCTTCAGTTAACGACGTAACGGTTTTGATAGAGGGTGCACTTTTCATCGAGGGAGACGTGATAGATCCGGGGAGTGGTGTGGATTTCACCCTGCGCGTGATGTTCCCAGGGGCGCCCCCCGCGCTTGCGGTCAATGTCAACCCGTGGTTGAATGACCCTTCGGTATATTCTGCGGTCATCAACGCACTCAAGTGGCCGACAGGGACGCTTAACCGCGATCTGGGTCGCGTCGGAATGTTAGATGAAGGAACGGACGACATCGTCTTCAAATTTTGAAGCCGCAGGCATGAGGTAATGAGGATATGATACGGATCAACCCAAGGACATCGCGCCGGAAGCGGCGGGGCTTCACGGCCATCGAACTTTCCGCCGTGGCCTCGATCATCGCGATCTTGGCGCTCATTCTAATTCCCATCGTCCGCAAACGGCTCGAATCGGCGCGGCAGACGGCGGCGCTCGACGACCTTCGTTCGCTGGATACCGCCGAAATGATTGCGAGCGCCGATACCGCCTATTTCTTCCGGCTTGCCGATTTGGATAATCCCGCGCCTGATCTGGACACGTTTAATAATCCGGCTTCGACTCCCGCGCAGCGCGCTCAGGCGGTTCGCAGCGTGCCGAATGCTATCTGGAATCGGATCCTTACGGCGGCGGAGCAATCAAATGGGAATACTCCCCAGCTTGGACTACTCGGCGCGCTCTGGAATGGTCCGTATATCACCTTCAACAAAGGAAAGTTTGTGCCTTCCTCTTCGATTATTCCGGGCGCGGGCGCGGGAAATCGTTTCCGCCGAGTGGATATTGATACCGGCACAAACGTCACTGCAGCCGCCGATTCCGGCCCGATGCCGATCTTTGAATCGGGCACGCCCAATGCCGATCCCTTTAACGATGACGACGCGAATAACGACAACATTCCGATTGATCCGTGGGGTCAGCCTTATATTTTCTTTGGGCCGGACGCCATGGGCGCGGGTGCGGGGCAGACATGGCTGACCAATGCGGGTATCAAAGAAACCCGGTTCGGCGTTTCGGTAGTCTATTCGACCGGACCCAATGGCTTGCCGGGCGACGCAGTCGGCGTCACGCAGGAGGATTATTTCCGCTTTCAGGCGGGGGTAACGCCGGTGAACTCCAAGCTCGGTTCTGACGACGATATTTTCAGGATTTTCTAGGAAGCGCGAGGCAATAGGACCATGAGGCAAAACATCAAGCGACCCGGGAATTCCCCGATGGGCTTCAGCATCATCGAGATCGTCGTCACGCTCGCGATCATCGGCATTCTTGTCCTGATCTTGGTGCCGGTCGTCTCCAACCGCTCGCGCGAAGCCCGGCTCCGCGCAGCTGAACAGGATATCGAGCACTTGGCAAACGCCGAGGAACGCGCGGCGATTGACACCGACTATATGTATCGGTTTTATGTTTTGGACGACGTTATTGGAGGCGATAACAATGCCAACAACGTTCCCACCGCGGATTTGATTGACGGGACGCGCGATGAGCAGCTTAACCCGATCATTGCATCGCCCAAGAACATCTTCATTAGTCTTGAGACGCAGCAAATTCTGAACGGCACGACGATATATGACAACCAGTTTGTGATAACTACAAACACCAGCAGCGAAACCAATTTCGGGTGGCGCGGTCCATATCTCAACTGGCGTCGTGACGTGAATAACAACGATTGGCCTGACGATCCCTGGGGAAATGATTATATCTTCTTCACCCGCGCGGGGGGGTTGGGTCCGGCGGACACGCAGTTCGAGATCACTCGCACCATTGGCGGGACGAACTATACCACCCTGCGTTTCGACCGCCCGACGATCCTTTCCATGGGTCCTGACG
>CAZPIK010000470.1:0-2527 GCA_964586185.1 uncultured Candidatus Sumerlaeota bacterium
GATCAAACCATTGATGTTGCCGAAAATGAAGTAGCTACGGCCGATCTCAAATTTTCGCTTTTACCCGCCGAGGACTTGAACGCGCAGCGTCCCGCAGTGGATCGGGTTGGATTGCTCAAGTTCCAATCCGAGGACGCTCGAATGAATTTCAGAATGACGTGTGGCTATTGTCATCAGATAGGAACAGAGGGATTCCGCGCGCCCGAACTGCTCGTGGACTGGGAAGTGATGGTCACTCAGGTCATGGCGAGTCCCGTCGCTCAGGGCGCGTTCAAAAATCTTCATAAGGATCTTCAGGGCTCGCTTCCTCAGATGCTCGCCGATACATTTGGAAAAGATGCGGACAAGAAATGGCCCGCTTATACTCCTCCGCCCGCACCCGAAGGCGACGCAACTGACGTAACGATCTCCGAGTGGCCCATGGGAATTGAAGACGCGGCGATGATGCACGACCTTGAACTCGGGAGCGATGGCCTCGTCTATACGATTGATTCGCAGAACGACTGCATATTCGCGCTCGATCCCAAAACGGGCGAGCGGACGCAATATCCCATTCCCGGCGGTAAGGAATTTGGTTCGGACGAAATGCCGATCAAAGCTCCGCACTCCATTGAGGAAGACCATGACGGAAATATGTGGTTGACGCTCTGCTATGGCAGAGAGATGGCCCGGTTCAATCTGAAAACAAAAGAATGGTTGCTCATCCCGAGCGGAGCCAAGGGTCGCAAGGGAATGTATCCGCATACGCTGCGTTTCGACTCGAAGAATATTTGTTGGTACACCGACGCGGCCTCGAATTTGATCTTTCGACTCGATCCAAGATCGCAGGACATCACGCAATACAACCTGCTGAAGCCCGATCAAGCGATCAACTATTCGGGTCAGCCGGAGCGCGGGGTTGTTCCTTACGGCATGTCCATCGCGCCCGATGGAATGGTTTGGTACACGAAGCTGAACGGCAATCGCGTGGGACGGATCAATCCCGCCGATGGAAGCATCACCGAATGGAAACCGCCGGTCATTGGGCCGCGCCGACTCGAAGTTGACGCCAATGGGATCGTCTGGATTCCCGGTTTTGGAACGGGCAATTTCTGCAAATACGATCCCAAGAACGACACATGGAAAACATATGATCTCCCCGGCGGAGGCGATGAATTCCCCTATGCGCTGAGCGTTCATCCCCAGACGCAAGAAATTTGGATATGCGGTGCAGGAAGCGACACACTCTCGCGATTCGATCCCAAGACCGAAAAGCTGGTCGTTTATCGGTTGCCCTCGCGCGTGACCTATACCCGCGAACTGGAATTTGATAAAGACGGAAGCGTCTGGACGTGCAACTCGAACCTCCCGGCGCGGCACACAGAATTGCGACGCGGGGCGCTCATTAAGGTCACCGTGTTGCCGAAGAAGAGCTAAGCTGCGATTGTTTTGCTGCACATCTTACCGCTGAACCCCTCGGGTCGAGGAGGGCTTGTCCCTCCGCGCGAAGGCATTACGATGGTAGAAACGCAAAATCGAATTGTTTTCATGGTAAACGTCCCCGAATTTCCGAATTCAAACCTATGGAAACCCCCGATTCAGTGAACGCGCAAGAGCACAACGTCGCTAGGGACTTCTTCACCCAAGAGGTCATGTCCTCCTTTAGTTTTCTTGAATCTATTGGTTTTCGGCCAACTTACAGGGAAATTCCGGGACGTTTACTCATATAACAATTCACTGTGTGCCCTTTGTCCACATGCCATCCTTGCCGTTAGCCTGATCCCCGCACCCGCCAATGCCCCGGTTCCCTCCCTGCGTCTTTGCGCCTTGGCGGCTTTGCGATAATATCCGCTCCCTCTGCCGCCTATTTCCCTTTCTTCTTCTCTGCGGCCTCCGCGCCTCCGCGTGAACCTCTTCACTTTTGCGCCTTATGCGCCTTTTCGCGGCCAATTTCCTCTCCCCACCAAAAGATTAAGGGTGTTTAAGGGTATTTAAGGGGTTGTAAGGGAATGGCTGGAAGCCCTTTTTGCCAGTTTCTTAGTAGATGCGAAAGCATCTGATTTTGTTGGGGTTGGGCGCGGGGGTGCTTTTGGGGGAGTGGAATTCGGTTCGGTTGATTCGTCTTGAGGTTCGGGATTGACGGCTAGGAATTCGGGTAGGAAATAGAGTTGGAATTCGATTTCCTTGTTCCCGAGGGTGATCTTCTTGACCAAATTCTCGAGAACATTCCGCCGCCCTTCCGCGTCCAAGTCCGGCCAGCATTCGGCAAACGTCTTGGCTTCGGACAGGATTTCGTCCGTAGACAAACGATTAACCCGGACAATATCGAGTTCGGCTTGGAGCTTGGGAATTTCCTCGTCCAGTTGCGCCAACCGATCCTCCAAGGGACGATACCGCCCGCCAAATCCCGTCGGGGTGACTTCGGCGTCCATGAAGAAACGGTAAACCTTGTCCATTTCCTGCCGAACTTTGGCCTTTTCCTTTTGTAGATGGTCTAGGAGTTCGGTCTTGTTTCGGATCGCTTCATCTGCCCCTGTCAAATAGGTAT
>CAZPIK010000471.1:0-2516 GCA_964586185.1 uncultured Candidatus Sumerlaeota bacterium
AAATCGGTGAGCGGATAGGTGTGGGTGCCTGATCCCGCCATTTGGGCGAGAATGGTGTAAAGCGAATAGGTGGGATCGGCGAAGGCCGTATTGCGACCGGGCCCGGCGTAAGCTTGGATGAGCACGCGCAGGATTTCGTCCGAACCGTTGCCTACGAAAATCCAATCGGGCGTCACGCCGCAGTGCTCCGCGAGCTTATTCCTGAGCGCCTCGCATCGAGGGCTGGGGTAGAGTCGCACGTCGTCGGTCACCGATTGGCGGATCGCTTCGATTACCTGCGGCGCGGCAGGATAGGGGAATTCGTTGGTATTAAGTTTGATCCAGCCCGTATCTTGAGGCTGTTCGCCGGGCGCGTAGGATTCAAGTTTCTCGATGGTGGGATGGGGTGAAGGACGCATGACGAATCGTACCGACGATCCCTAGTATGAAAACCGATCTCGGCCCAAATGTAAAACTTCTTTGCGTCCATTGCTCCCTTTGCGTTTCAATATCGGGCATGAGTGCCATACGACAAGCCATCGCCGACTTGACCCATACGGGTGAACTCAACGCCGATCTCGCCGCGCTGGTCGCGACGGAAATTTTGGAAGGGGCGGCCAGCCTTGCGCAAATCGGTTCGTTCCTGACTGCGCTTCGCATTCGCGGCGAAAAGCCTGAGCATGTTCTGGCGTTTGCGCGGGTCATGCGAGGTCACGCCGCGCCGCTTGATCTACCGGATCGTGAGTCGCTGGTGGATACGTGCGGCACGGGCGGCGATGCTTCGGGGACGTTCAATATTTCGACGGCGGCGGCAATCATCGCGGCGGGCGCGGGAGCGAGAATCGCCAAGCACGGAAACCGCGCGATCTCCGGCAAATGTGGTAGCGCAGACGTCTTGACCGCGTTAGGGGTTAATATCGAGTTGAAGCCGGAGTATGCCGCGCGGTGCTTGGGCGAAGCAGGTTGCGTTTTTCTTTTCGCGCCGACGTATCACCCGGCGATGCGCCACGCCGCTCCCGCGCGACGAGAGATTGGCATCCGGACAATCTTCAATATGTTGGGGCCGCTTTCGAATCCCGCCGGAGCCGCGCGGCAGGTCATTGGAGTTTACGATTCCAAACTGACCGACGTTTTTGCACACGCGCTGAAGGAACTCGGTTCGCGCCGGGCGATGGTCGTGCATGGTTCTGATGGATTGGATGAGATCACGGTTACGGGCGAAACGACGGCCACCGAACTGAAAGATGGAGTTATCAGAAAGTTGGCCATTACTCCTGAATCGGCTGGGGTATCGCGGGCGAAACCGGATGAACTTTTGGGCGGCGACGCGGAGGTCAACGCCGCGATTATCCGCGCGATTCTCAAAGGGGAAAAGGGAGCACACCGCGATATCGCCGCGCTCAATGCCGCCGCCGCGCTCGTCGTCGCGGATCGCGCACCCGATTTGAAAACGGGCGTTGCGCAGGCGTGTGAATCGTTGGATTCCGGCGCGGCGGCCAAGGTTCTCGAACGGCTTGTCGCGGCATCGCAGGCGAAGTAAACATGAATATCCTCGACAGCATTCTCGAATACAAACGCTTGTTCGTAAGTGAGACGAAACGTGTGGTGCCACTTGATGGGATACGCGAGGCCGCGTCCATTGCGCCCAAGACGCGGGGTTTTGCGCGATCCCTTCGCGGCACTCGGAATGCAAGTGGCGAGCGTGAATCCCAATGCACGATGCGGGTCATTGCGGAAATCAAACGTGCCTCGCCGAGCAAAGGAATTCTTAGGGAGAATTTCGATCCCGCCGAAATTGCGCATTCGTACGAACGAGGCGGCGCATCAGCACTGTCGGTTCTTACCGACGAAAAATTTTTTCAGGGATCGCTTGATGCTTTGCGCGCGGCGCGGAAGTCAGCGGCGTTACCCATTCTCCGCAAAGAATTCATGATTGATCCTTATCAGGTTTACGAAGCGCGAGCGGCAGGCGCGGATGCGATTCTTTTGATCGCCGGTCTTATTCCTTGGAGCGAATTGTCTGAACTCCGCGAACTTGCCCGCACTTTGACTCTCGACGTGCTCTTGGAAATCCATCGCGAGGACGAATTGGCAGAAGCGTTAAAACTTTCTCCCGATGCGCTCGGCATGAATAATCGCGATCTGCGCAGCGCCGACTTCAACACGGATATCTCACGCACCGAGGCGATCCTACCGCTTGTACCCCCGTCGCAAACTTTTGTAAGCGAGAGCGGAATCGGAAACGCGGCCGATGTGGAACGGCTGAAGCGGATGGGCGTAGATGCCATTCTTGTCGGCGAGCATCTAATGCGGGAGGCAGATCCCGGCGCAGCCATTGAATCGAAATTTGGAATCGTGAATCGGAAATCGTAATGACTTCGGCGCGCGCAAGATTCTGTGTAACTTTGTTGATTGCGGTAGCGACGCCATCGTTTGCCGTTGGTCAGGAGGATGTCTCCGACCTCAACGAAACTTACGTTCAATACGGCGGAATCGGCGCGACGCTTTTGGTTGTGCTTTTCTTCGGGCGATTCCTA
>CAZPIK010000472.1:0-2516 GCA_964586185.1 uncultured Candidatus Sumerlaeota bacterium
TAAGATCGTGACGGAGATCAAGAAGCTCGACGTTTTTTATCCCGCCGAGGACTAACATCAGAAATATTACAATACGAACCCCAATCAGGGCTATTGTCGCGCGGTGATTACGCCAAAACTCAAAAAACTCGGGCTTGAGACGAAGTAGGTCGCACGATGCCCGAACACATTTCACCCGAAAAAATCATGCAGACCGGGCTTGGTTTCTGGTCGGCCAAGACGCTTCTCTCGGCCGTCGAGTTGGGAGTTTTTACGGCGCTTGCTCAGGGGCCGATGGATGAAGAAGCGCTCCGAGCGCGGCTTAAACTCCATCCGCGCGGTGCTCGCGATTTCTTCGACACGCTTCATTCGCTGGGATTCCTGCGGCGTGATGGCCGCGTGTATTCTAACGCCCCGGAGACCGATTTATTTCTCGACCGCGCGAAGCCGAGTTACATCGGCGGCATGTTGGAGATGGCGAACGCGCGACTCTACAAGTCATGGGGATCGCTAACCGAAGCTTTGCGCGAAGGTCAATTGAAGGGTGACGACGGCAATGGCGACGATATTTTCGCGTCGCTCTATGCCGATCCCGAAAAGCGCAAACGGTTTCTTCAAGCCATGACCGGCATCAGCATGGGAGCCGCCAACGCCATCGCCGCGAAGTTTCCATGGAAGAACTACAAATCGTTCATTGATGTTGGCGCGGCGCAAGGGGGCGTGCCGGTTCAGATCGCGCTCGCGCATTCGCATCTTTCGGGCGGCGGATCGGATCTGCCTGCCGTTCGGCCCGATTTCGAGGAATACGTGGCGTCGCGCGGACTCAAGGATCGTCTCCGGTTTTATCCATGCGATTTTTTCAACGAGCCTCTTCCCAATGCCGACGTTCTGATCATGGGGCATATTCTGCACGATTGGAATTTGGAGCAAAAGCGGATGCTGCTGGGCAAGGCTTTTGAGGCGTTGCCACCCGGCGGAGCGCTGATCGTTTACGAAGCGTTGATTGATGACGACCGAAGCAAAAATGCGTTTGGCTTGCTCATGAGCCTCAACATGCTGATCGAAACGCCGGGCGGGTTCGATTACACCGGAGCCGATTGCCAATCATGGATGCGCGATGCGGGATTTTCCGAAACGCGCGTCGAACATTTGGTGGGTCCCGATTCGATGGTTGTTGGGATCAAGCCAGTTTAAGCACAGATCAAATTACAGTTGAAATTCAATGTGGGAGGCGATCTCCGATCGCCGAATATTCGGCAGTCGGAGACTGCCTCCCACATTAACTTATTTCAATTCACTTATTTTATCCGATCCAACAAGTTGCTTAAGCTGAGGGATGTCGAACATTTCAAGCAAGCCAAAACAAAAAAGCTCCGGAGCCTCTTCGAACTTAATGTCCTTTTCGATGACCTGTTTCAGGCTTTCGAATGTTTCAATTTCGACCGATTGAATGATCTCTGGCTCAAGCGCCGCAGCAATGAGCGCGAGAAGTCCCGAACGCTGCCCAAAGGCTTTTAACGTAACCGCAGCGTCGGGCGATTCTCTCTTTATTGCGCGAACGGTGGCCGCCAACTGCGCCGTTTGAATTCCAAGGAGGTTTTCGCCAGTAGTCAAAAGTATTAAGGCGTGCAGATAATCACGTTCTGCGGGATGCGATTCACCGTAGTAAACGGGATCCAAAACAGCGAATCCTTGGCTAGCTTCCTTGCTTATCGCATCGCCGAGCGACTTTCGACCTTCGTCAGCAATAAGAAGGACGATCGTTTTTGAATCTCCCTTTTCAGCGGTAATGGCGGGAGCGGTCCAGTCGTATCCGAACTTCAAGCGCGTGATTACTACAAAATAGTCACCCATTTGCTGCTGCCTAACTATTTCGCCAGGTGTCAGAGCATTTAGTTCAAGGTGCGGAACCCCAAGAACTTTTCGTAAATGCGTCCGAAGTTCTTCGGGGCTGGAATCCGTTTGGGTCACGCGAGGGAGATCGGCGCTTAATTTCAGCGCAAGAGAATGGAAGGTCTCATAACTTTCGGGCAAACCAACCTTGAGCGCTTCAGGCGAGAGGATTTCGTCGTCGGAAGGAATTTCCTTGGAGTCGTAGGACTGATCACCGACATGAAAGAAGTCACCCATCATCCGGTACGCCATTTCGCGGTTTTCGCGTTCGAAGTTGTGCGTGCCCGGATCGTCGTTGACGTGCGTTCGGAGCGAAGTCTCCTTGCCGTACAATTTATAGATCGGCATCGCCGCGTCCACGAGCGGTTGCAGCGCGTGACCGGAAGCAAAGCAGCATTCGTCTTTAAGATTGAAGGTTAGCAATGTGGGCCGAGGCGCGCGCAGAGCGGTCAGGTGTGTGTAATCGGCATAAAGCGCGAGATCATCGGGGGTTTGTTCGGAGTCGCCCAGATCGGAGAAGTGATCCGCGCGAGTCAGAAAGCTCGAATATCCGGCGACGGGATTTGAAAACGTGACGCGCTCATCAAGCGAGCTAAAGAATATGGTCTGCCATCCGCCGCCCGAAAGCCCCATGACGGCGGTGC
>CAZPIK010000473.1:0-2513 GCA_964586185.1 uncultured Candidatus Sumerlaeota bacterium
CGCGTCGCGGTCATCGGTAATGGCGCAAGCGCAATTCAGTTCGTTCCGGCTATCGTGCAGAAAGTTGAAAAGCTTTTCCTTTTTCAACGCAGCGCGAACTGGGTCGTGCCCAAACCCGATCACGAATACACGATCAAAGAGAAGGGATTCTTTCGCCGTTTTCCGATCGCGGCGAAGATTTATCGCGGTTTCATCTACCTTCAATTTGAATCGCGGTGGCCGCTTTTCTTTGCCAAGAGCCGTCCCGGTCGCTGGATCGCAGGAAAAGTCGCCCGCGATTTCGAGGGGCAGATCGCCGATCCGGAGATGCGCAAAACGCTTACACCCGATTATCCGCTCGGATGCCGTCGAATTCTGCAATCGAATGACTATTATCCTGCCTTGGAGCGGGAAAACGCCGAAGTCATTTCCGATCCGATCGCTCGAGTTGATGCCCATTCCATCCATACCAAAGATGGGCGGTCATTTGACGTTGACGCCGTCATTTTTGGAACAGGATTCGAGACGACCGATTTTCTCGCGCCTATCAGAATCATCGGCAAGAACAACACGACGCTGCAGGCGGCATGGAAAGAGGGGGCAGAGGCTTATCTGGGCGTCGCGGTTCATGGTTTTCCAAACCTCTTCATGCTATATGGCCCCAATACCAACCTCAGCCACAATTCGATTATCTTCATGCTCGAGTGCCAGATTGGATACATTCTTCAGTGTATTGAGCGCGCGAATGCAAAGTCCGCACGAAGTATTGAAGTCAAACGCGATATAATGGCGGACTTCAACCAGAGGCTGCAAACAAGGCTGGCCAAAACCGTCTGGGCGACGGGTTGCTCGAGTTGGTACAAGAACGAGGCGGGGCGCATCACTAACAACTGGGGCTATAGCACGCTGCGTTACCGACGACTCTTGCGTCGCCTCAAAGAATCGGATTATGATTTTGCAGCAATGGGACAAAACGGGGAGAAAACATCATGAAACTCAAACACTCCATCAGCGCCATGATCCTGATGGTCGCCAGCGCTCAAGCGGATGACGCCGCCAAAGTCGTTACGTTCAGTCGCGATGTCGCGCCCATCTTCATGAAGAACTGCGTTTCATGCCATCATCCCGGCGAGATCGGTCCTATGTCGCTCATGGATTACAACTCGTCGCGGCCTTATGCGAAGTCCATTAAGAAGTCGGTGACGGGAAAGACCATGCCTCCCTTCAGCGCCGATACTTCGCAGGTAAAGTATTCCAATGACTTGAGCCTGAGTCCTGAGGCGATTGAAACCATCGTGAAGTGGGTGGATCAAGGCGCGGTCGAGGGCGATCCCAAAGAAATGCCCGCGCCTCCGACGTTCAATCCAACGTGGGCGATGGGCGAACCTGATATGATTTTCCACGCGACGACCGATTTTACGGTTCCCGCCAATGCCACCGAGATCGAATATCAAGCAGTCACGTTCGACACCTCGGCATTGACCGAGGACATTTACATTTCCGCTTGGGAAATTCGGCCTTCCGAACTTGGCGTCGTGCATCACGCGAACCTCGCCTACGCGATGAAGTCTTATGAGGGAGTTCTTTCGGGCAATATCATCCCGCACGCCGTCCTCACGGGTGGCGACTACATTGGCAGCTATTTGCCCGGGTGCCGCCCCATGACTTATCCCGAAGGAACAGCCGTCAAGCTTCCCAAAGGATCTTTTCTCGGCATCCAAGTGCATTACGTCGGCAAGGAAAAGGAAGTTAAGAATCACCTTATGTTCGGCGTGAAGTTTGCCAAAGGTCGGGTGGATAAGCAGGTTCGAATCGTCGGACTTTTTGGCGTGGATGGCGACATCAACATCCCCCCCGGCGAACCGAATTACCAACTGGCGGGGCAAGCCAAGTTTCTCTACGACACACTCGTCCTCAGCAGCGGCGCGCACATGCACCTTCGAGGCAAGAATTATACGACGGACGCCGTCTTCCCCGACGGAACAACGAAACTTGTGACAACGGTTCCGAAGTATGACTTCAACTGGCAGTCGAATTACTGGCTCGCCGAACCGGTTCGCGCGCCGAAGGGTTCGCTTCTGCGCACGGTCGCTCATTATGATAATTCTGAAGGGAATCCGAACAACCCTGATCCGAAAGCGACCGTGAAGAACGGCCCTTGGACGACCGACGAAATGCTGAATGCTTGGTCGCACTGCGTCATCGCGGACGAAAAACTCGGCCTTAAAATCGAGAATGGTCGCGTCGCGGGCAAATTCCCCGACGCGCAAACCCAGCCGCATCCGCGATTGCTCCAAGCGGTGGACATGGGCAAAATCAACATCAACAAAGATGCCGATTTCTTTCATCAAAAAGGGTTGGATGAGAATCGTCCCCAACCCGCAGCGAAGAATTGAGTTTTCGGCAAATGGTTCAAACTCCTCTTCGATTCGGCATCTTTCTGGCGCCGTTCCACCCCGTAGAAGAAAATCCCACAGCGGCCATCCATCGCGATCTGGAATTGGTCGAGCATCTGGATCGGCTGGGCTACGATG
>CAZPIK010000474.1:0-2493 GCA_964586185.1 uncultured Candidatus Sumerlaeota bacterium
GAAGGTCTGAAATCCGCTCGCGCCGAGCGCAAGAGCCGCCTGTTCTTCGTCGGTTCCTTGTTCCTGCATGAGCGGGATTAGCTCGCGCGCGATGAACGGAAACGTCACGAAGATCGTCGAGAGAACGACGCCGGGAATTGCGAAAATAATCTTGATGTTGTGCTCTGAAAGCCACGGTCCGAACCATCCCTGCAAACCGAACATGAGAACGTAAATCAAGCCGGAAATAACCGGCGAAACGGCGAAGGGCAGGTCAATGAGCGTGATGAGAAAACTCTTCCCCTTGAAATGGAACTTGGCGACCGCCCATGCCGCGGCGAGCCCAAAAACCAAATTGCACGGAAGAACAATCGCGCTGACGAGCAGCGTCAGGCGGATCGAAGCCAGCGCATCGGGATCGCGGATGTTTTCCCAATATGCTGAGAAGCCCTTTCGCAGCGCCTCAGTAAAAACCGCTACGAGCGGGAGAAAGAGAAACAAGCCAAGAAACGAAAACGTCACGCCGATCAATAAAACTCGCAACCATAATGGCTCAAGCGAAGCTCGTGAACGGGGGGAAGTTGAGCCAGCCATATTCGTCAACTCCCCGTCCGCAATCGGCGGTTGCTCCACCATTGCAGCGCGTTGATGAAGAATAGAATCACGAACGAAAAGAGCAGCATGACCATCGCGATGGAGGTCGCCCCCGCGTAATCGTATTGCTCGAGTTTCGTGATGATGAGCAGCGATGCGATTTCGGTTTTCATCGGAATGTTGCCCGCGATGAAAATGACCGAACCGTATTCGCCGAGCGCCCGCGCGAATGAAAGCGCAAATCCCGTCAGCAGCGCGGGCATGAGAGTCGGCAGGATCACGCGCAAGAATGTTTGGAGTCGGTTCGCGCCGAGACTCGCCGACGCCTCTTCAGACTCAGCCTCCAAATCTTCAATCGCGGGTTGCAGCGTCCGAACGACGAACGGCAATCCGATGAACGTCAGCGCGATTGTGACGCCGAGCGGCGAAAACGCGCCTTTAATTCCCATCGGCTCAAGATATTGCCCGATCCATCCTTTCGGAGAATAGATCGTCGTCAGCGCGATGCCGGATACCGCCGTCGGAAGCGCGAACGGCAAATCCACAATGGCGTCCACGAACTTTTTTCCGGGGAAGGAATAGCGCACGAGTGTCCACGCAACGATCAAGCCAAACACGGCGTTGATGAGTGCGCCGACGAGCGACGCCCCGAAGGTGATTTTGTAAGCCGCGACAACTCGATCATTCGTCACGTTGTTCCAAAAGTCACTCCACGAAAGCGTCGCCGTCTTGAAGAATAGCGCCGATAAAGGCAGAAGCACGATTATGCTCAGGTAAAGAAGCGTATAACCCAGCGTCAATCCAAAACCGGGAAGGACACTATGCTGCTTTATCTTCATCTTTAGCTCTTACACTTACTCTTACTCTTGCTCCTACTCCTACTCTCTTCTTCCCACCTTACGGCTTATAAATCTGATCAAATATGCCACCATCATCGAAGTGCGCCTTCTGCGCTTTTTGCCATCCGTCGAACGCCTCATCAATTGTGAACAAGTTGACCTTCGGGAATTTCGCCGAGTATTTCGCCGCGATTTCTTCATTCCGAGGACGATAAAAGTTCTTGGCGATGATTTCCTGTCCCTCAACCGAGTACAGATGATTCAAATACGCTTCCGCTGCCTCGCGCGTTCCGTGCTTATCCACGTTCTTATCCACAACGGTCACTGGCGGCTCGGCCAAAATACTGATCGAAGGGACGACAATCTCGAAGCGATCCGCGCCGAATTCCTTGAGCGATAGAAAGGCCTCGTTCTCCCACGAAAGAAACACGTCGCCGATTTCGCGCTGTGCAAAAGTCGTCGTGGATCCCCGTGCTCCGGAATCAAGCACAGGAACGTTTTTGTAAAGCGTGGTAATGAAATCCTTCGCCTTCTTTTGAGCCGCTTCGACTTCTTTCGCGGCGGCTGGGTCTTTCAATTTGGCAAAACCGCCGAGTTCTTTATTCAGAACGTATCCCCACGCCGCAAGGTAGTTCCACCGCGCCCCACCTGAGGTCTTCGGATTCGGCGTGATGATCGAAACACCCGGCTTCAATAGATCGCCCCAATCTTTGATTCCCTTGGGATTTCCCTTCCGGACCAAAAACACTATCGTTGAGGTATAGGGTGAGCTGTTCTCTGGAAGCCGCGATTGCCAGTTCTCGGGGAAAAGTTTTGCGGTCTTGGCAATAGCGTCAATATCGTACGAAAGTGCCAGAGTCGCCACGTCGGCTTCGAGTCCGTCAATAATCGCCCGCGCCTGTTTTCCTGCACCGCCGTGCGATTGTTGAATCGTCACGACCTGACCTTTTTCCTTCAGCCACTTCTTGGCGAACGATTCGTTGAATTCCTTGTAGAGTTCGCGAGTCGGATCGTAAGAGACGTTGGTGATCGTCGCCGTCGGCCACTTGCCGTGGATGGCGCTGTTGATCGCCGTGACCTG
>CAZPIK010000475.1:0-2471 GCA_964586185.1 uncultured Candidatus Sumerlaeota bacterium
CGACTTTTCGAATACGCCGAAGTTGCTCGATGTGCTCGAAGGAATCATCGGACCCGACATCAAATCGTTTCTCACGATGTTCATTTATAAGCCGCCGGGCTTGAACGCCGTCCACCACTACCATCAGGACGGGCTGTATTTCAATTTTGGCCCGCACGAAAAAGTGATCGGGACTTGGTTGCCGCTCGATGACGTTGACGAGAGCAATGGCACGATGCGGGTTATCCCCGGCTCGCACAAACTCGGCTATCTTCCGCACAAACTTCCGAAAGAAGAAAATCTGAACAAGGGGATATTTGGAGTCGAAGGATTTGACGACCATCCCGACGAGATGATTTGTGAAATGAAGGCGGGCGATTGTCTTTTCTTTCATGCGCGACTTTTGCACAAGACCGGCGGGAGCACGTCAGACCGACATCGGCGCGTCATCACGGTTCATTTCGCGAGTTCGGAGTGCAAACCGCAGGGCGCGATCACGTCGGAATTCGAGTTCCGTCTCGTGCGCGGCCAGAGTTACGAAGGGTGCGTTTGAGCAAACGACAGAATCTTTTAAGCCATGACGAGTAATCCGATGGCTGGAGGTTGACGTGAGCGAATCCAAGGATGCCGATGCGTCCTCGAAGTTGGTCGGGCTTTTCGAGGACGCCAAGCAGCGCCTCGACGAAGCTCGCGCTCACTTGAGTTTCAGCGATGATGTTGTTGAGCGACTGCGCTATCCCAAAGCGCTTCTTATTGCGTCCATTCCGGTGCGGATGGACGACGGTTCGCTCAAGGTTTTCAAAGGCTATCGCTGTCGTTACGACGACACGCGCGGGCCGACGAAGGGGGGGATTCGATACCATCCCTTGGCGAATCAAGACGAAGTCACTGCTCTCGCGTTTTGGATGACGATCAAGTGTGCGGTTGTGGGGTTGCCCTACGGTGGCGCAAAGGGCGGGGTCGTCGTGGATCCCAAGGAACTCAGCCATCAGGAACTCGAGCGGCTCTCGCGGGGTTATATTCGCGCGTTCGCCGATTTCATCGGTCCCGAACGGGATATTCCCGCGCCTGACGTTTACACGAACGCGACCATCATGGGCTGGATGATGGACGAATACTCGATCATCACCCGGCAGCACAATCCGGCGGTCATCACGGGCAAGCCGCTTTCGCTCGGCGGATCGCTCGGGCGCGACGACGCAACGGGACGGGGCGGTTTCTACGTACTGCGCGAGTTTTTGAAACGGCGCGGGCGCAGGCCAGAGGAAACGACCGTCGCGATTCAAGGGTTCGGTAACGTCGGCATGAACGCGGCGCGTATCCTGCATGAAAACGGATTCAAGATTGTTGCTGTTTCCGATATTCAAGGGGGGATTTATTGCGCGGAGGGAATTGACATTCCAGTGCTCATCAAAGCGCGCGACGATTCGAAGCAGCTTTACGACATTTATTCGCGGGACGGCGTCGCCGCTCTCTGTCACAACGGCAAGCTGACCAATGCCGAATTGCTGGAGCTGGACGTTGACGTTCTGATCCCCGCTGCGATGGAGAACCAAATTACGACGGCAAACGCCGAAAAGGTCCGCGCGAAATGGATTCTCGAACTCGCGAACGGACCCACAACGAGCGACGCCGACCCGATTCTCCATTCGCGCGGGATCGAGGTCATTCCGGACGTTCTCGCCAATAGCGGCGGCGTCACCGTTTCCTATTTTGAGTGGGTGCAAAACAAGATCGGCTACTATTGGCCGCTCGCCGAAGTTCATCAGAAGTTGGAGCAGATCATGGTCGAGGCGTTTGGGCGGATCGAAGATATCCGCGCGGCCAAGGGGTGTTCGCTGCGCACGGCGGCGTATATCCACGCGCTGGCAAAAATTGCGGAAGCCATCGAAGCGGGCGGGACGAAGAAGTACTTTCAGGAATGAGATTGGTTTGATTCAAATCTTCGCAGGATCCATGACGACGTAGCCGATCTTCTTTTTGTTCCAAGTATAGACTACGTGAATTAATTCATCGCGATCCAGAACGGCGTAGGGATAAAGGCATTCGCCGTTTTCGTCGCGGGCGAAATCGAGCGAGCGTTTCCAAGTCTGTCCGCGGTCGGCGCTGATGCTGACGCTCAAAACGCTCTTGCTCGTCGCGTGGTCGTTGTGGAAGAGCGCGATTCGTCCATCCGGCAGCGACTGAATATCAATCGCGGAATTTGGATTGGGGAGCGCACTGACACGACGCGCTGCGCTCCACGAAACGCCGCCATCGTTGGAGACCGCCTCGCATAAACACCCCACGGGAGTCGAGCCGCGAGCTAAAAGCTTGATCGTTTTTCCCTCGTGATCGCCCCAATAAAGGACGGGCTGGATGATGCCATACGCGGTATCGGGCAGCGTGATCGGTCCGCGCCGGGTCCATGTCTTTCCGTTGTCGCGCGTTTCGTTGATCCAGCATGACCACGCTTGATAGGCCTCGACGGAATCGCCGCACAGCAGCACGCC
>CAZPIK010000476.1:0-2470 GCA_964586185.1 uncultured Candidatus Sumerlaeota bacterium
CCTCCATCGCCGTACGGATCAAATTTCCGAAAAGATTCGCGTCACGGATATGATGATCGGCGGTTTGAATGACCATCACCGCCTGCGGATCGCGTTGTTGTAGAACAGCCGCCGCCAATGCTACCACAGATGCCGTGCCTCGCGGTGCGGGTTCGATCAGGTAGTTCGCTTCAGGGATGGAGGGAGCCTGATCTTTCATTTCACGCGCCTGTTCGGCAACCGTGACGATCAATATCCTCTCCGGTGGAAATAGCGCCTCAAGACGCGAAACCGTGCTTTGAAAAAGCGTTTCAGGTCCCAGCAGTGGAAGAAGCTGTTTTGGTTTTTCTTTTCTCGAGAAAGGCCAGAGGCGGGTCCCGCCGCCCCCAGCCATGATGACTGCATATGTATGGTGGGTCATGGGTTAGCATATGTCATTGCGAGCGGAGCAGTAGCGCGTCATATCCGTTTTCCTCACAATAACTTTATCCTGTCTTGTATTCCGATTGTTCCTCACGCACCGCGACGTAATTCATACCACCAACCTGCCGCACCATTCCTTTCAGTTCCATGAGTGCCAGCGAAGCGGACACTTTTTCGATCGGTAGATCTGCCTGATTGCGGATCTCGTCGATTTGCATCGGTTCGCTGGTCAAAACGTTCAATAGCTTCGCTTCGATCGTGTCGGCCGGCATAATCTTACGTGCGGCTTTCTGCTCGCCTACGCGCGTGATGTCGAGCGCCTGCATCAGATCGTTGACGCTTAACAATGGGAGCGCGCCTTTCTGAATCAACTTGTTCGTCCCCTTGCTTTGCGGGGCAAGTATACTACCGGGCACGGCAAAAACCTCGCGCCCTTGTTCCGCGGCAAACTCGGCTGTGATCAGCGCTCCGCTGGTCTCGCCTGCTTCCACGACGACGACCGCCAAGGATAAACCGGAAATAATTCGATTCCGCGGCGGAAAATTTGACGCGTCTGGTGGCGTCCCCGGAGCATAATCGCTTATAAGGGCGCCGCGCTCCATCATTTGCTCCGCCAGGGTGCGATGTTCGGGCGGATATATCTTATCCACACCCGAACCAAGCACTGCAATCGTTCGTCCGCCTGCTTTCAGCGTCGCTTGATGAGCGACCGCGTCGACGCCGCGCGCAAGTCCGCTAATAACGGTCATTCCGTTCGCGGAAAGGAAGTGGGAAAGTTCCTCGGTGATCTGCCTGCCATACGGCGTGACGCGCCGCGTGCCGACAATGGCAACTGCAAACAAATCATCGGGCAGGTACTCGCCGCGAATATACAAGACGGGTGGAGGCTGGTCAATCTCCTTTAATCGTTGTGGATATGTTTCGTCCTGCCACGTTAGGATTTTGATTCCCTGCTTTTCGATTTTTTCCCAGACTTTATCCAGGTCAACCGTTTCACGCGCCTGTACGACTCGCTCGATCACTTTCGCCCCAAGTCCTGATCCTGCCAAGTCAGCAGGTGACGCTTTCCATGCAGACTCCAAATCGCCAAAGTACGCGACCAGTCCCTGCATTCGCACCGCGCCGATGCCTTTGATCAAGTTGAAGCCGACCCAGTATTTTTTATCGTCCATAAATATTCTAACTCGTTGGTCGAGTAGACGGCGGCGATGTTCCGCTGTCGTATCGAGACCAACCATGTTCAAAAGAAATCTTGCAACGAGAATTGCTTTACTGCGTGGTGGTCCCGATATGGGCTCCGCCCTACTCGACCACCGTCATAATCCTTCGAGCACGTGAACGCGCATGGTGCGCGAATCAGCCTCCACGTCCAGAATGACCGAGGGAATCGCGGGGAGAAGAATCTCCTTGCCTGTGTCGTCACGCACCACGTACACGTCATTCGCGCCTGTTTCCAAAATTTCGACCAACTCGCCAAGCGGATTGTCACTCTCATCCACAATTTTGAATCCAATTAATTCGTGCTGATAGATTTGACCTTCCGGCAAAGGCGGGGCGTCTTTCGCTTTGATAAAAACCCATTGATTGCGAAACTTCCCGGCATCGTCGGATGTTTCAATGCCCTTGAATTTTACAAGCAACCCCGATTGATGAGGGCGTACGCTGGTAAGGGTCATTGGCTTGTGTTCGTCACCGACGAAAAGTTTTCTACCGCTTTTCATGCGTTCAGGGAAGTCGGTATGCAAGTCCATGATGATCTCGCCCTGCAACCCGTGAGGACGCCGTAAAAAACCCACGCTCAAATAAAGCGGCTCGCCTTTCGGCGAGCCTGTGTTTTTCTTCTCAGCCATTATTCTGGCTCGACCACATCGAGCGTGGCTTGCTTGCCTTCGCGTTCCGCCGCCACTCGCAACAACGTGCGGATGGAATTGGCGACCTTGCCGCCCTTGCCAATGACGCGTCCCATATCGTCTTTCGACACGCTCAATTCGATCCGCACGCGCGAACCGGTCCCCGATTGCGTCACCTGCACTTCATCGGGATGTTCCACTAATGACTTGGCGATGTA
>CAZPIK010000477.1:0-2413 GCA_964586185.1 uncultured Candidatus Sumerlaeota bacterium
TCGGCCTAACGGCCTCAACCCCCGGCTAATGGCTGCCGATCCCTTCGGGATGCCGAAAGAATCCAACTCGAAACTTTTAGACACAGGCGATTTAGAGTCCGACAATGGCTCGAGCCAACCTGCAACATCAGAAAAACTTTTGAGATCGGGTTTGAGATCAATCGAAAGCGGATTCAATCAAGGAATCAGAATGAAGCGAGTTGTCGGAGATGAGAGTGACGCTGGGCGATTGGACCAGTGGCTGGCGCGGCAATGTCCGGGGTGGTCGCGCACCAAGATTCAAACCGAAATCAAAAAGAATGGGGTTCGCGTCAATGGTCGCGCGCGGCTGGCGAGCTATCGTCCGAGCGCGGGCGACGTCATTGAATGGGAAGAGAGCGCGGAGCAACCTGCGCCGTCCCAATCCGAAGCGAGTGCCGAAACCATTCCGCTCGAAGTCGTTTATGAGGACGAGCATCTTCTGATCGTGGACAAGCCCGTGGGTCTCGTTGTGATGCCCGCGCCGGGACACGAGCGTGGAACGTTGGTCAACGCGCTCCTTGGGAAATACGGCGAAGCTATCCGAAATGTCGGTGGGGAAGATCGTTGCGGGATTGTTCACCGACTTGATAAGGACACTTCGGGTTTGCTGCTCGTCGCCAAGAGCGATGGAGTTCATTCCGCGCTTACTGCGGAACTTGCCGAACGTGAAATCAAGCGGCGATATCTCGGCATCGCGCTCGGAAGGTTCGAGACGAGTGAAGGAACGATCAATAAGCCGATTGGGCGGCGGAGATCGGATCGCAAGCAGATGGGGATCGTCGCCGATGGACGTGAGGCGATTACACGATGGCAGGTTCTATCAGAAGCTTTCGGAATGAGCCTCCTCTCGCTTAGACTTCATACGGGGCGTACGCATCAGATTCGCGTGCATCTCCAATCAGTCGGGCATCCGGTTTTGTGCGATGGCACGTACGGATGGACGAAATCGCGAACGCTGATGGTGGCTGATCCGCATGTGCGTTCGGAACTTGGTGCGATCTGGCCGGGTCGGCAAATGCTTCACGCGGTGGAACTGGAATTCAAACATCCGGTGACCGGAGCGCTAATTAAAGCGATGAGTCCCATCCCGCGCGATATGGCCGCCGTTTCGGAATTGCTGTTTGGATACGGAGCCGAGAAAATTAAGAAGTTGCTTTCGGAATAGTTTCAACCGTCGATGAACGCCGATTCACGCCGATGAAAATCAGACTTGATATGAATTCGACGACTACAAGTGCCTCTTCCAAAACCTCGGATGTCCTGATTATCGGCGGGGGGATTGTCGGTTGCGCGATGGCGGAGCGGCTTGCGCGAGCGGGGCTACAAACGACGTTGCTGGAGCGGGGGATCATTGGTCGCGAAGCCTCGTGGGCGGCGGCGGGAATGCTCGCACCGCAATCCGAGATGCCGGAACCGGGTTCTTACTTCGAGTTCTGTCTTGCATCACGCCGACTTTATGATGAAGAAACTGCGCGGATCCGGGAGGCGTCGGGGATTGATCCTCAGCATCGCCGCGAGGGGATGTACTACCTTGCCGCAGATGATGAGACGGCGCGGACGTTACGCGAACGCGCGGCGTGGCAAAAGCCACTCGGACTTGGCGTCCATGAAATTGCGCGCGAGGTTGCGCTTGCGGAGGAGCCGTCGCTTGCGCCCGATTTTCAGTTCGTGATGCACTTTGCGGAGGATCACTCGCTCGATCCGCGCCTCATGACGCGGGGATACGCCATCGCCGCGCGGAAACTCGGCGCGAAATTGATTGAGTATGCGCCCGTTACGCGGCTCTTAAAAAACGAAGGACGAGTCGAAGGAATCGAAGCGGCGGGTGTGCGATACACGGCGCGATGGACGATTCTGACGAGCGGATGTTGGTCAGGACTTATTCCCGATCTTGAATTCTCGCTTCCAACTTATCCGGTCAAAGGTCAGATGGCGCTCGTGCAGGATCGTCCGGGATTGCTCAGTCGCACAATCCACACGGTCGGAATTTATTTGGTTCCAAGGTTGGATGGGCGGATCGTTATCGGCGCGACGGAAGAACACGAGGCGGGTTTCGACAAGACGGTCGAGGCAGGAGCGGTTGGCGATTTGCTCGCTCGTGCGATGCGGCTCGTTCCGGCCATCGAAAAGAGCCAGCTTGTGGATAGCTGGGCGGGGTTGCGCCCCGGAACACCCGACCGACGGCCCGTTATTGGTTCGAGTCCGATGGAGGGATTGCTACTCGCGACGGGGCATTTTAGGAATGGAGTCCTGTTGGCTCCGATCACCGCCCATCGCGTCGCGCAATTTATCGAAACCGGAAAATGGGCTGAGGACGTTACTGAATTCGGAGCCGCCCGATTTGCGCGAGACAGCCGACGAGAATCTACAGCGAAACGCGATTGATGAGTCC
>CAZPIK010000478.1:0-2409 GCA_964586185.1 uncultured Candidatus Sumerlaeota bacterium
CTATTGCGGGCGCTTGTCAACAAGCGGGTTCAATCCATCGGCGAGGAAAGTATGGGTTTCATGGATTTGGATTCGATGAGGAAGCGCGGCCTGATTTCCGAGGACGAATACAAGGAGATGCGTCATCGGATGGCCGAACGCCAAGTGCAAAAGATGAAAGAAGCGGAAGAGGCCAAGGCCAGCGCGCAGATGCTTGCCAACTTCGAAAAGAATCCGCTCGCCGCACGCGTGTTGATTGATCTTGAAGCAGAGAAGGCAAAGTCACAGAAGTCCGCTCAAGAAAATGTGAAGCCCGCGCCCACCACGCCTGCAGTTGCGTCGGAGTTGGGAACTGCTCCCGGTGGTCTTTCTCCACGCGCGCAGAAACTTCAACAGGAACTCGCGCAATTGAAGCCGGAATCACCGGCGATCAATCCGGGCGATCCGCTTTCCGATCCGAAAATTGCCAAGAAGGCGAAATCCGCCGCGCCGCAAGAGGGGAAGGTCAAAGACTTGGATCAGCTCTACGCGAAGGGGCTGATTTCAAAGGAGGAATTTGAGCGACTCTCATCGCTTTTTGAAGACGCGAATTGATTTGGGGAGACAACGGCGCGGAGATTTGGCAAGGTAGAGCGGCAAAAGTGGGTGAAGAGATGATGAATTCAACACATTATGAAGAACTAGCCGAAATCGCGCTTTCCGGCGGTGAACTTAACGACGCGCAATGCGAGCGCGCGCTCTTTGCGCCGGACGAAGACGTTCTTGGCCTACTTCATGCCGCGTATCGAGTTCGACGGAAATTTTGGGGCAACACCGTTCAGCTTCACGTTCTGACCAACGCCAAAAGCGGCCTATGTCCTGAGGATTGCCATTATTGTTCGCAGTCTTCGGTTTCGACGGCGGGGATTGATCGTTATCCCTTGATGAAAGTCGAAGAGTTATTGGAGTCCGCGCGGCGAGCGAATGCGGCCAAAGCGCGGCGATACTGCATGGTCATCAGCGCGCGCGGACCGAATGAACGTGAGGTGGATATCCTTTGTGAGGCAACGCGACGCATCAAGTCGGAAATGGATTTGGATATCTGCTGTTCGGTCGGATTGCTCGATCCCGCGCAGGCCGAAAAATTCAAAGCCGCTGGAGTGGATCGCATCAACCACAACCTCAACACGAGCGAACGGCATTATCCCGAAATCTGCACGACGCACACGTATCGTGATCGGATGGAGACGTTGCGAGTCTGCCGCGAAGCCGGTTTGGAACTCTGCTCGGGCGCGATTTTTGGGCAAGGGGAGACCGACCGCGACATCATTGATCTCTGCCGCGATTTTCGGCGCGTCGGGATGGAATCCATTCCGATCAATTTTCTCATCACGATTGACGGGACGCCGTTCGGCCAACTTAAGACGGGACTTTCGCCCGTGCGTTGTCTGAAAATTTTGTGTCTTGTTAGATTTCTGAACCCCTCTTCGGAGATTCGAATCGCCGGAGGACGCGAGGTTCATTTGCGTTCGCTTCAACCGCTCGGACTTTACCCGGCTAATTCGATTTTTGTGCGCGGATACTGAACCGAACCGGGGCAAGGGGCGGAAGAGGCATGGAAGATGATCGAGGATATGGGGTTCACAATCGAGGAGCCTCCCACAGATCAAGTTTCAGAAAATGAGGCCGCGCCCTCATGTGGCGCACGATAACATTGGGGCTATAATTCAATCAGCGCAATCTGTGAAATCTGCGGATGAAGATTTTTTACGACGCCCGCACGATTCGTCCGGGAATGACCGGAGTGGGTCGGTGCGCGTTTGAATTGCTGAAAGCTTTGGGCGAACTTTCCGACCCGCCGAAAATTCGCGCGCTCGCTCTTCGAAGTTCCAAAATTGAATTGCATCGTGTGCTCCGCGATGCTCCCATCGAATGGATCGAGACCGATAGCGATTACGAATCACATCCGTCCGGAGATTGGTATCTGCGATTCGGCATCCCGCATCTCGTCGAGCACGATGAAATATATCACGGCCCCGCGTTTTCAATTCCGGGCGGAAGTCAGACTTTTCCGCGCGTCGTAACGATCCACGATCTTGGAGTTTTCAACAGACCGGAAGATTATTCGTGGAAGTTCGGCGCTTATATGCGATGGCGAATTCGAGGCGCGGCGAGACATGCGGATCGGATTATCGTTCCGAGTCGTGCGGCAGGGTCAGATTTTTCAAGATGCTTTCCGAGGGCTGCTAATAAGGTTCGAATTGTGCCGGAAGCCGGACGAACGCCGTTGGAATTGTTCGGGGGTGGGAAATGTGGGAGGAATAGGACTGATGGGAGCAATAGGTCTAATGCAGCGCAAGAAATTACGGGAGAGGATTATGTACTTTCCGTGGGCGCGATGGAATCGCGCAAGGACCCATGGACGGCGCTCGGCGCGCTTGGATAGCTGAA
>CAZPIK010000479.1:0-2404 GCA_964586185.1 uncultured Candidatus Sumerlaeota bacterium
CTCCATGCCGGGAATTCTCGGCGATGTTTGGCGGCCAACCAAAATCAAAGTCCGGTACTTAGACCTCAATGGGCGAGAACGCGTGATGGATTGCGAAGGATTACTGGCGCGCTGCATTCAGCACGAAGTGGATCATCTGAACGGAATTCTTTTTATTGAGCGAATGGGCAAGGTCAAACGCGCGTTGCTGAGTCGCTCTCTCAATCAACTTTTAAAAGCGCGGGAGAAACGGCTCGCGCCCACATGACCCCGATGACCGCCGCACCTCCCAAAAGCTACGCGACGGTCGAAGACCTCCTCGCCCGCATTCACTCCCCGCTGCCCGAAGAAGGCGCCGAACTGATTCGAAAAGCGTATGCAATGGCCGAAGCCGCGCACGCGGGACAAAAGCGCCGTTCGGGAGAGCCTTATTTCTCCCATTGCGTGGGCGTGACCGAAATTCTCGCCGATTATGTTTCCGATCCGCCGACGCTGGCCGCCGCTTTGCTTCACGACACGATCGAAGATTGCGGCCTTACCGTGAAGGACATCCAAGCCGAGCTTCCCTCGCCCGTCGCCGAACTTGTGGACGGCGTGACGAAAATTTCCAAGATTCATTTCACTTCCGATCGCGAGCGGCAGGCCGAGAACCTCCGCAAGATGATCCTCGCGATGGCGCGCGACGTGCGGGTGGTCATTATCAAGCTGTGCGACCGGCTGCATAATATGCGCACGCTCGGATACCTCGATCCCGATAAGCAGATGAAGGTCGCGACCTCGACGGTCGAGATTTATGCGCCGCTCGCCAAACGTCTCGGCATTCAAAGAATAAGTTCGGAACTTGAGGACCTTGCGCTGCTTCACACTCAGCCACTGGTTTATGAACGCCTAAACGCACACCTCGAGCGCAATCGCGCCCATTACGCTTCGATTATCGAAAAGGCAAAGACCGCGATTGACGCCGCGCTCACCAAAGCCCATATCCCGGCGATGGTTTATGGCCGTGTTAAACATGTCTTTAGCATCTACAAAAAGATGATGCGCAATGGTCTCACGCTCGACGAAATTCACGATCTCATCGCCATGCGAATCGTGACGGAAAACGTCTCGAAAGTTTATGAGACGCTCGGACTCATCCACTCTCGATGGAAACCGGTCGAGGGAAAATTCAAGGATTACATCGGCAATCCCAAACCAAACGGCTATCAATCGCTCCACACGACGGTCATCGGCGTCGGCGGCGAAATCATGGAAATCCAGATTCGCACAAAAGAGATGCACACGCTGGCCGAGATGGGGGTCGCCGCGCACTGGCAATATAAGGAAGTCGGCTCGACCAAGACATCTCGCACCGACGAGGCAAATAAACTCGCGTGGCTGCGTCAACTTGTGGATTGGCTCTCCGATATTCACGATCCGCAGGAGTTTATGGCGGCGGTCAAGCAGGACGTTTTTGCGACTTCGGCCTTTTGTTACACGCCCAAGGGCGACGTCATTGAAATGCCCAAAGGGGCGACGGTACTCGATTTCGCCTATCGTATTCACACGGAAATTGGGCATCGCTGTTCGGGAGCGAAGGTAAATCAGAAAATGGTTCCGCTCCGAACCGTGCTGAAGACGGGCGACATTGTTGAGATCATCACTGCAAAAAATTCTCATCCGACGCCCGATTGGTTGCAGATCGCCAACAGCAACCGCTCGAAAAATAAGATTCGTCATTGGCTGAAAACCCACGACCGGGATTTATATCTGGGTCGAGGGCGAACGCTGCTTGCCGATGCGCTGCGGCTGAAAGCCCCCGAACTCAGTCCTGCCGAGGCGATGGAAAAGATCGGCGCGATTGCCCAGCAGTTCTCCTGTGCAAACGCGGAGGACGTGATCATCGAAATTGGATTTGGTTCGGTCCGCCCCGGCGCGGTCATCGCGCGATTCCTCGCGGGCGATCATCCCGTGCCTGTTTCGCCTTCGGCAATGCCGATTCCCAAGCGATTGCCGACAGGCGCGGAGAAAAAGGATTCGATTCTCGTCGAAGGAATGCCGGGAGCAATCACTCGCATGGCGCATTGTTGCTCTCCCAAACCGGGCGAACCGATTATCGGCTTCATTACGCAAGGACGCGGCATCTCGGTGCATCGCGCCGATTGCGCGTCGTTCCAACGCCACCGCTGGTTAAACGCCGATTCGCCCAACCGCGTTGTTCATGTGGATTGGAGCGACGGCCGCCACCGCCCGATGCTCACCGCGACGATCCGAGTCCTCTGTCAGGATCGCACGGGGCTTCTTCAGGATATTTCGCAATCAGTCACGCAATTCGGAGCAAACATCAACAATGCGCAGGTGCAGAGCAATCCCAAGACCGCGACGGCAATCATTAAAATGACCGTCCAAATCCCCGATGAAGCTGCGCTCAATACGCTCCTCAACC
>CAZPIK010000480.1:0-1506 GCA_964586185.1 uncultured Candidatus Sumerlaeota bacterium
CTCACGGGAACTATCTTGAAAGTCAAGACAATCGCAGGGTAGTTGTTCTTGTTAGGCACGTACTCGCGGAGACCTGTCAGGTTTTTATTTCTTGAAAAACGAGGATTGATGAAAAACAAAACCAGCTTCTTTTCCCTGCTGATCGCGGCGATTCTGCTCACATCATGCCGATTCAACCGTCCCGACGCGAGAGGCGGGAATCCGACCGGCGAGCCGAATCCGCCGACATCCGCTCCAGCGGTCACGTCCGAGCCGCAATTCCAAGCATTGCAATTTTCCATCGGGCGAAATGATTATGTCGTAGATGTGGATGGCAAGCCGCGCGAGTTCATTATCTACGTGCCCGCTGGCTACGATCCGAATGCTCCGACTCCCGTTGTGTACATGATCCACGGCAGTAACCAAAGCGGGAAGATCATGTTCGAAAACACGCATTGGGCGCGCAAAGCGGACGAAGAGACCATCATCATCGTCTACCCCACCAGTTGGAAGTATCGCACCACTGAAGCGAACCGCATCGAAGACAAATGGAACACGCCCGGCACCGAGCAGATCGTTGTGCCCGGCACGGAACTCGAAGACGATGTGAAGTTCATGCGGACGATCCTCGACAGCCTGCGAGTCTCGTTCAACGTTGACGACAAGCGCATTTTTGCTTCGGGCTTTTCCAACGGCGGAGGCTTTGTGCTCACCCGCCTCATCCCGCAGATGAACGATGTGTTCGCGGCATATTCAACTGTAGGCATGGGATTATTCGGCGTGGGAGAGACGATAGGTGTACCCGGGCAAGTAAGCGTATCGCTTTACAGTATTTTGGGAACGAACGATAACAAGATTAGCGAGGGGCTGGGAATCCCCACGCCGTTCCCGCTCACCGAGCAAGAAATCGTGGCAGACCCGATCTTTTACGGCATGCTCGAAAAGACCGTAACGCTGCTCAACTTGAATATGTCATACACGGTTGAAGCGGATAACACGTACACGCGATTTACTTTTCAAGACAGCCCGGTTAGTGCGGGGAATGAATATATCTTCTTAATGCTCAAAGGATTATTCCACGTGTACCCTGACGGCGCGGATAACCGCGCAGGTATTGATGCGGCTGATCTGTTTTGGGATTTCTTTCTCAAGCATCCGAAGCCGTAACGATTTTATTCGCGTACTTTTCAGCAAACAGCGCAGGCTGTCCGCCTGTGTGCCAGAAAAGCACAGTTTCATCCTTCTTGAAAAATCCCTTGCGGATGAGGTCAATCATCCCCGCCGCGGCGCGTCCCGTGTAGACGGGGTCGAGTAAAAGACCTTCATTCTTTGCAAATAGAATGACCGCTTCGCGCTCCGCATCTGTCAGGACGCCATAACCTGCTCGGCAGTAGTCAGCATTTGCCAACACGTCGGCGGGACCAAACTCGATCCGCTCCCCCAGCTTTTCACTCGCATCGGAAGCAAGTTTGGAAACATGATCCTTCAACCATTGTTCAGGCTCGTCTATGCTAATGCCCAGCACTT
>CAZPIK010000480.1:1516-2403 GCA_964586185.1 uncultured Candidatus Sumerlaeota bacterium
CCCGCGTGCGTTCCGCCTGACGAAGTACCGAATACTATCCACTCTGGTTTCACATTTTGATTGATCAATTCTTCCATCGCAAACGCATACCCCAAAGCCCCGGTTGGGCTTGATCCGCCGTAGGGAACGAGATAAGGCTTGCGTCCATTCGCAACGGCTTTATCGAATGTTTCCTGCAAAATTCGATCGCGCTCTTTTCGGTCAGGGATAATCAACACCTCCGCGCCAAATAAATTATCTAGCAATAAATTCGCGGAGGGCTGATCGGGCACTTCCCCATTCAACACCAACACACAATCCAGACCGTACTTTGCCGCCGCCGCGGCGGTCTGACGGCAATGATTCGATTGCAACGCGCCGCCTGAAATTAAAGTCTTCGCGCCTTGCTCAAGCGCCTCCGCGACGAGAAATTCCAATTTGCGAGTCTTGTTGCCGCCGAAGGCGAGTCCCGTCTGGTCGTCGCGTTTGACGATGAGGCGCGGTCCGCCAAAATGGTCCGATAGGCGCGGGAGTTCTTCAATTGGGGTCGGCAGGTGGGCAAAGTGGAGGCGAGAGGTAGCATTCATATTTTCTCTTCTTTCCTGTCAACGGTGGTCGAGTAAGGCGAAGCCTGTATCGAGACCACCCCGTAATAAAAGTACTTTCTGTCAGCTGATGGTTTCGATACGCTCGCAACAACCGCTCGCTACTCAACCATCGGAATTGCTTTTAAAACTACGCCCCCAAATTCTGTTTCGTCTTCGCCTTGCCTCTCGAACGCATCACATCCAATAGTCGCGGCATCACATCAGAGTACATTTTATACCAAAGCGGGCTGGGAGCGTAATCCCACGCGCCGAGGGTGCGGACGACCTGCCCGCCGAGTCCCTCCTTGAAGCGATACACGC
>CAZPIK010000481.1:0-2401 GCA_964586185.1 uncultured Candidatus Sumerlaeota bacterium
TCTTACCCAAGGCGTTGCCTTGGGCTTTGTTCCCTAGCCCTTGCAGGGCATTTATAAGCGGCTCTGCTGTCTCAAGCCCCGTCCGGGATTTCGGGTTCGACGAGTTTCGCCAACAGCACAAGCGACTCCTGCCAGCCGAGATAACACATCTCGGGGGGAATCACCGCAGGCACGCCTTCTTGAGTGATTTGGAGGTCGGTTCCGCCCATGACTTCGCGCAGCGTGATCGTGACCTGCATCTCGCCCGGCAGGTTCGGGTCATCGAACTTGTCCGTGTACCGAATCCGCTCGTTAGGCTTTAGCTCGACGTAGTTTCCGCCGAACGAATGGCTGCTTCCCGTCGTGAAGTTCGTAAACGACATTTTGTATCCGCCTCCGACTCGAGCGTCCATCGAGTGAATCTTGGCGGTGAATCCGTTCGGCGGAAGCCACTTGACCATAGCGTCCGGATCGAGAAACGCCCGATAAACCCTTTCGGGTTTCGCCTTCAACACGCGATGAAGTCGGATGGTGTTCGTTGACATGATTCTTCAACTCCTTGGTCATTTAGGAGAATGCGCATAGCCGAGGGTGGCTGTGCCACACTTTTCAATTTTATGGTCAGGGATCGAACTTGATGACCTTGCCGTCGCGGAAGAGGACTTTCTTTCCTTCGTCCGCCGTGAGACCCGCAGCGGAAATCTTCCGTTTGCCGAAATTCCATTCGACCAAATGTTCGTCGCCATCCACGTTGTTGCGTTTGCTCGCCGGTTCCCCCCAAGCGGCCTCGACCTCCTTGGTGGACATGCCGTTTAGGAGTTCGCCTTTCTTGATCGCATTGCTCACTTCCTCAGTCGTCTTGGGATTCTGTTTGAGAAAGACGCTCCTGCGCGCCTTATCCGTGAGCGAACATCCGGCAATCGCCGCGCAAAGGATCAACATGGGAATCAATTTTCGCATAATAGCTACCTTTCCAAATTTGGACGAAACCTCGGCTTCGAGTCGCCTTGCCGATGTCCCATCTTTCAGTAATCCCGTACGAGCGTCAATAGCGGAAGAAAGTTTCCGTTTCAAGCTGACAAAGTTCTTGATTCAACTTGCCCCGGAACGGGATTCGTGCTTTCTTTGGTTCATTGAACTGGTCAACGATTTTGCCAAACGGCTTCTTGACTCCGGGGATTGGGGATATGCACTTAATACCGACGCACTCCTCTCCCGCTCCGATTGCTTCCGTTCTTGAGAGCCAATTGTCTGCACGGTGCGCCGAGGCCGAGCGCGCGCTTTCGTCGCTATCGTCCCATTCAGCCGTTGAATGGTCGGTGGTCATTCCCATACAGGGAACAACTCCGCTGGCTTGGGTCTGGACACGACAGCCCGAAAATTCCGTTCGTATTGCCAAATTGACCCCCATGTTTTGCGAGTGGCTCGATCAAACGGAATCGGGATCCGTCATGCAGCGATCCCTCAAGGAATGTCTGGAATTCTCATCTCTTTTGATCCGCGAAGCAGATCATGCGGATGCATCGCACAATCTATGCCTTCACGTTCGCTCCGATTTCGGTCAAAGCCTTGCGCTTCATGCGGCGTTTACGAGTGGCGTCCAAGTTTCGGAGGCGGATGTTCATCCTCTCATTACCAACCTGAAGGCAATTCTGGAACTGGCGCCCGTATGGGTCGAGCGGGAAACGTGGCGACTCAAATCCGAGCTGTGCCATACCGTAGGCCAATCGCTCTTCAACGCGATGATCGCTTCGAGCAAAAGCGCGCTTCTCGAAAGTCTCCATACGACGCTCAAAACCGAGCTGGGGTTCACTCGTTCCGTGGTGATGGAATATCACCCGTTTACCGGCGCGCTCCATCGTGAATCTTGCGTCGGTTTTGATCCGCCGACGATACCGCTCAAAATTCCCATGACGCATACCGTGGGATTTCTGGAGGAATCTGCGCTCCAAACAATTCAGGATGGCAAACCGCGTCTTTGCCTCAGCGATAAAACGGATCAACCCGAAGTCGTGTTGTTTGCAGGTCAAGCGGGGCAAGGCGGAACGGCGCTCATACCGCTCAAGATCGCCGACCGATTGGTCGGACTCATTTACGCGGACAAAAGCGAGAGTTTTGATGTCTTTCTCGCGCCCGAAGCCGTGGATATATTTGCCCGGCTCGCAACCGCCGCGCTCGAAAGCCACGCCTTGCGCGCGCAATCCGAGGAACTCGCCTTTACCGATTCGCTCACGGGTCTATACAACCGGCGATTCCTGAACCGCGTGCTCGAAATGGAAAAGTCCAGACTCAAGCGTCAGGATGTTCCACTCTCTCTGATGATGATTGACGTCGCGGAGTTCAAGAAGATCAACGACCGTTTCGGGCATGTTTACGGCGATGAAATACTAAAGGAAACGGCGCAATTGCTTCGCGCCCATAC
>CAZPIK010000482.1:0-2397 GCA_964586185.1 uncultured Candidatus Sumerlaeota bacterium
CTATATCGCCCATCGCGGTAAGCGGCGGGTTCTCATCGCGATGGATCACACTCATGCGTTCAATTGTGGGCGGGACCTAGATAGTCATCTTGCCAAGATTGACCATTGGCAAGACCCCCGTATTTATGGCCTTTTTCCGGGCTTCCGCCCCCTTATCCGATTGAGCGTGGCCGAAGTGGCGTCCAAAGCCCTCCTTGCGTTAGGAGTGGAGACTGTGCGTAAAATAGTGGCGACCATTCCCAAGGAATGGCAAGTTTCTGCGGAGGCCGCTGAGGCCTTGATCGAGTTGGTTGTCAGACGCGCTGAATTTGTTGCCGGAAACATCGTGGGCTTGTTGAAAAGCGAGCTTTCCCGGACTGCCTGAATGGGGATGGATGGAGGACGAGACGCTATGAGCACACCTTGGGGCTTTTACAGTCTTGTGCAGTATCGCCCGGACGCCGGGCGAGCCGAAGTTGCTAACGTCGGCGTGGTGGTCGTTAAGCCCGACCAAGGTTTGGTCGAGGCGAAACTTTCCGAAGACAATCACCGGGCAAGGAAGGTTTTCGGCGCTCATACCTTCGACGCTGAATTCCTGAATGAATCGAAAGAGGGAATTGTCACACTGCTTAAACGCGATGCTCCCCGGTCGGAAGAGGACTTCCAAAAGTTTGCGGGAACGCTCGCGAATGACATAATCCTTACCCCTCTGCGGGCGATTCGATTGAATGAACCCAAGATGGACGCGGAGCGGCTATTTGCCGAATACGTGGGGGAAGAACATCCTGAAACTCATCCACGAGCGCAACGCCGCGATACCCTTCTACGAAGTTTGCGCGCAGAAATGAAAACTGAATTCCAAGGACGAAAAGCATTGGCGCAGAAGATAACTTGGAACGATAAAGTGGAAGTTCCTACGGTCGGACTCAAATTGGAGTCATCCTTTTCGTATCGTAATGGCGTCAAGAATCTGGTTTATCCTCAAGTTTTCACAGGTGAGGACGAATCAATGAATGCCGCTAGTAAGCTGGCGGTGTGCGGTGAGTACTTGGCTAAGCCCGTAGAATCATCGGGAATACTTGAATGCAAACTCGTTGTCGTTTCTGCATATCAAGTTCCGAATTCCGCGTGGAGAAATCGCATTCATACAGTACTCAAAGATCATAAAGTTAATGTGGTTGAAAGAGACAATCTCAAAGAGTTTGCAGATCGAGTAGAGGCCGAGGCCAAGTGATGTCCAAGGGAAAGCGCGCTGGCGCGGACGGCTCGAATGGTAACGGCAAGCGCCTTGCGACCCAGCAATCCGTAAACTCGGAAATCAAATCCATTTGCAACATAATGCGCCGATCCAATTGCGCTGGCGCGATGCAATACGTCCCCGAATTGACATGGATTTTGTTTCTCCGAATCCTTTCGGAACGCGAAGCGCGCGAAGTCGAAGAGGCGAAAGCGGTCGGGTCGAGATTCAAGCCCTCGCTTTCCGCTCCCTATCGTTGGCAGGATTGGGCCGCGCCGGGCGGACCCAAGCGAGTTGAACTCGAAAGCGGGACACTTCAAGCGTTCTTTGCATTCGTCAACGGAGACTTGCTTCCGCATCTAAAGGATTTGAAGAATCATCCGGGCGCATCGGCGCGACAAAAAGTCATTAGCGAGATCATGTCGGGCGTTGAGCGGACGCGGATTGACACCGAGCGCAACTTCCTCGACGTGCTCGACAAGGTTCATGCAATCACCGCTGAAGACGTGGACCCGACGCATGTTTTCACTCTGTCCCAAGTCTATGAGGGGTTGCTTCTCAAGATGGGGGAGAAGGGTAACGACGGCGGGCAATTCTTCACGCCCCGCGAGATCATCCGCCAATTAGTCCGTGCGATTGATCCCAAGATTGGCGAAACGGTTTATGACCCATGTTGCGGGACGGGCGGATTTCTCGCGCAAGCCTATGAACACATGACCGGAACGGCAAATTCAAAGATCAAGACGCCCGATCAATTTGAAATCCTAAAGCACCGGACGTTCTTCGGGCGCGAAAAGGAAAACCTCATCTATCCGATTGCGCTCGCCAATCTTATCCTGCATGGGATAGATCAACCGAACCTTTGGCATGGTAACGCCCTCACCGGACAAGAGATTTACGGCGGACTCTTTCAGGACGCCCCAAGCCTTTTTGACGTGGTTCTCACCAATCCCCCGTTTGGTGGGAAGGAGGGTAAGGAGGCCCAAACCCGGTTCGCCTATAAGACCGGCGCAACGCAGATACTTTTCTTGCAGCACGTCATTGATTCCCTAAAACCCGGTGGACGTTGCGGAATCGTTTTGGATGAGGGGGTTCTTTTCCGAACGAATGAAATCGCATTTGTTCAAACCAAGCGCAAACTTCTCGACGAATGCGACCTCTGGTGCATCTTGAGCCTACCG
>CAZPIK010000483.1:0-1208 GCA_964586185.1 uncultured Candidatus Sumerlaeota bacterium
AAATGCCAAACGGCATGGCCGCGACGTACGGGGAACCCAACGGTTCCGATGCCGGAACTGCGGCAAGACGTTCTTAGAGGAGCACGAAAGGCCGCTTGGGGATATGCGTATCCGCGAGGAAAAGGCCGTCCTTGCGCTCAAGTTGTTGGTTGAAGGATCAAGCATTCGTAGTGCTGAACGCTTAACCGGACTTCACCGAGATTCTATCTTGAAGCTCCTAGTTCTCATCGGCGAACGATGCGAAAAGCTCATGTCGAACTTGTTTAAGGGCGTCACCGTTAAAGACGTTCAAGCGGACGAAATTTGGTCATTCGTCGGGATGAAGGAAAAGACTAAAAAGAAAAAGGGCATCAAGGACGATCAAATCGGCGACGCCTATTGCTTCATCGGAATCGAACGCAATACTAAGGCGGTTGTCGCGTGGCATCTTGGAAAGCGGAGTCAGGCCGCAACCACGGCGTTCATTGATAAGGTGGATCAAGCGACCGAAGGCGAGTTTCAGATTTCAACCGATGGATTCGGAGCCTATCCCGATGCGATTCATACCGCGCTTGGCGTTCGCGTGGGTCATGGCGTCGTTGTAAAGACCTACGCCAACCCAACCGAAGGCGAACAACGCTATTCGCCGCCCGTAGTAGTAAAGGCGTCCAAAGAAAAGGCTTGGGGCGAACCCGATGAGAAGTTTATCTGCACGTCCCATGTCGAACGGAAGAATCTCACGCTCCGAACCTTTGTGAAGCGTTTCGCACGGCTCACGCTGTCATTCTCAAAGAAGTGGGAAAACCTACAGGCCGCGCTTGCCTTGCATTTCGCTTATTACAACCTATGCTGGGTTCATTCGGCCATCCGTTGCACCCCTGCGATGGAAAGCGGAGTTGCGGATCATATTTGGACGATTGAGGAATTGATCCGGGAATCAGCAACACTCTAATAGGACATCACCCAGTTGCATCAATCATGGAGGAATTACAAGTACCCTGAATACCATTGTAAACATTGTAGTTATTCAAGAATAAACAATCGTTGGCAGGCATTTCATGATGACCACGCCGAGTGGAGGTAGAGTCAGTCGCAACGAATCGGGTCGTCCATGGCAAGGGATCGGTTCGGGTTCACCGCCGCCCAAATTTCCGTAACCGCTGCCGCCGTAAATGGGCGCGTCGCTGTTTAGAACTTCCTTCCAAAAACCGTATCTCGGAACGCCGACG
>CAZPIK010000483.1:1218-2397 GCA_964586185.1 uncultured Candidatus Sumerlaeota bacterium
GCCGACGCGATATTCGGTTCGCGGAACGGGAGTGAAATTGAGCGCGGCAAGCAGCATATTTTCGCCCGAACGATCCTTCCGGATGAACGTGATCACACTTTGATCCGCGTCATTGCAGTCAATCCACTCGAAACCGGCCGCGTCAAAATCGAGTTCGTGCAGAGCGGTCTCGGCGCGATAAAATCGGTTCAAATCCTCGACCCACTTTTTCATTCCGACGTGCGGAGCGAATTGGAGCAGATGCCAATCGAGGCTTTGCTCGTGGTTCCACTCGTTCCACTGGCCGAATTCGTCTCCCATGAAGAGCAATTTTTTCCCCGGCGAGGCAAACATATAGCCGTAGAGGAGGCGGAGATTCGCGAACTTCCGCCAATCGTCTCCGGGCAACTTTTTAAGCAGAGAACCCTTTCCATGAACAACTTCGTCATGCGAAAGGGGCAGAACAAAATTTTCATTGAAGGCATAGAGCATTCGAAACGTCAGCTCGCCGTGATGCCATTTGCGATGCGCGGGGTCCTTGGCCATGTATTCCAAGGTGTCGTGCATCCAACCCATGTCCCACTTCATGCCGAAGCCGAGTCCGCCGGATTCGACGGGTCGCGCAACGCCGCCCCATGCCGTGGATTCCTCCGCGATCATTTGGACATCGGGAAATCGGCGATAAACCTCAGTATTGAGCGTCTGAAGAAACGAAATGGCATCGAGATTTTCGCGCCCTCCGTGGCGGTTCGGAATCCATTCACCCTCGGCGCGCGAATAATCGAGGTAAAGCATCGAAGCGACGGCATCCACACGAATTCCATCCACATGATAATAATCCAGCCAGAACAGCGCGGAACTCATGAGAAAACTTCGGACTTCGTTCCGGCCGAAATTGAAAATCGCCGACTTCCAATCGGGATGAAACCCCTGCCGCGAGTCGGCGTGTTCGAAGAGGTGCGTGCCGTCGAAATAGGCAAGGCCGTGACCGTCGGTCGGAAAGTGTGAAGGAACCCAATCGAGGATAACGCCGATTCCGTTTTTGTGCAGTTGGTCCACGAGAAACATGAAATCCTGTGGCGTCCCAAAGCGACTCGTCGGAGCGAAGTACCCGGTCGTCTGATAACCCCACGAAGGCGCGTAGGGATGTTCCATTATCGGAAGCAACTCGACATGGGTGAATCCCATCTCCTTTGCGTA
>CAZPIK010000484.1:0-2385 GCA_964586185.1 uncultured Candidatus Sumerlaeota bacterium
GGAAATTTTGAGCACGGTGCCCGAAAGCAATTAAGCTTTCGGAGCGACGATAAACTTCAAGCCCTCGGCAAAAGTTCTCGGACTAAATCCAAAATCACCTATCGCGGCGTCGTTCTCGAGAGGCTGAGCTTCTTTGACCCCCAAAACATTGTCCACCGTGATAGGCGGATTGGGGGTAAGCATCGCCAAGGTGCGCGCGATCAGCATCGCCAAAGGAATGGGCAGATTAATGGGCGCGCGTTTGAGTCCGTGAGCGTGGGCAAGCTGGCGGAGGAATTCGTTGAACTCCAGTTCGTCCGCGCCGCCGAGCATGTAGGTTTTTCCTATGGTCTGTGGCAAGGCGATGCAATCGAGCACGGCGCAGGCCATATCATCAATAAAGATGGGGCGTATTTTTTGACGACCTGATCCCACGACGGGAATCACCGGGAGCTTGCGCATGAAGGCCACCGTTTTCGCGACGAGGCCGCGATGGCCGGGACCATAAATCAGACCTGGGCGGAGAATCGTCCAAGGAAGATTGGCGGAATGGACGACCTGATCAGCTTCGTATTTTGTGCGGCCATAGACGCTCGTCGAACCCGGATGGGCAGACATGGAACTAATTTGAATCCATCGCGGTTGGCCGTGCAGGCGCGCGGCGGCGATGAGCGCGGCCGTCCCCTCGACGTTAATATGGCGGCTCTGCTCGTAATTGGGAATGCCGATGGAGGTCGCGGCGGCACAATGGATGATGGCATCCACGCCTGCGACTGCTGTGCTCATCGTCTCGGGTTTCGCCATATCACCGACGAAAACTTTATCCTGTTCGATGCCGCGCGGGGCGGTCTCGGGACGGCGGACGAAAACGCGCACACGATGCGAGCGCTCAAGAGCGATCTCGGTGAGACGAGTGCCAAGGAATCCGGCAGCGCCTGTGATTAGGATTTCCATAAGAAGGCAACTTTACGAGAGAAAAAATTGAACAGAACTTAAGATGCGACGCAAAGAGGAAAAGTTCAACGCTGTGATCGTAGCCCAAACGTTTATCACATATACCTTTTATAGTGAAAACACGGAAGAATGATGAGACCGTGTAAATGTCGAATCAATCAACTATCAATAGTCCTATGAACTCAGAATCTCAGGCGCATTCCTCGCGCATAAATTGGCTGCTTTTAGGGGTCATCCTCTGGATGGCAAACTTCGGACTTTCTATTTACTGTATCAATTTACTCAACGAATACGACTCGCATCCTCCCAAGTACAATGTTCTTTCGCGAAGCCAAGTGGATGTTGAACGGATCGGTATTCTTTTTCCGGCAATGTTATTCAATCCCGTGCTTTTTTTTCTTGGTCCAACAGGGATACACAGTCCCGTGATTTACTGGGTATGCGTCGGTGCAGGCGCGACGATGCTTCCACTATTCGTGATAGGTTGCGCTGCGTTCCTTGTTTGGCTCAAGCGGCATGCAGACGCGGATTGATGAGCGACGTCTTGAGTCTTGCGGCGATAGGGGATAGAATTCGTCCGTGGGGTAGATGCCCGGGCAACGCGACCCACATGATCGAGGCGAGAGGGCGCATCATGAAAATCGAAATCGAACGCGAGGAAGATGGCCGTTGGGTTGCGGAAGTACCAGATCTTCCCGGAGTCATGACCTACGGAACGACGAGAATGGACGCTGTGGCGAAAGCCGAGGCGTTGGCGCTCCGCGTCCTCGCCGACCGACTTGATCACGGCGAGGAGATACCGGATATTGCCAGGCTCTTCGCGGTATCCGCGTGAAGTCGTGGTCTGCAACTCGCGCACGGCAAGTTCTTGCCGCACTCCTGCGCGTGGGCTGGGTCGTCAAACGCCAAAGCGGTTCGCACAAAATTCTTGAGCGCGATGGCTGGCCGGATTTTGTTTTTGCTTTTCATGAGAGGGACGAAATCGGACCTCGAATGCTCGCGCGAATCGCGAAACGGACAGGCTTAGAACCGGACGACCTTTGACCCGGATATCTGGAATTCCGTGACGTTAACTCTATTGATAATTCGGTCGAAAGCAGGTGCAATGCGTCGGCAGGACTGAGTCGAGAATGTTTAACATTTTATGTCCACGTTAGAAATTCCCCAACAGACTTCAACTGCGCCGAGCGTTTCTAAACCGCTGCTCTCCATCCGCAACGTGGTCAAGCATTTCGGTTTGGGCGGGGGTTGGTTCGGTAAGTCCACGCAGACCCTCAAGGCGGTGGATGGCGTATCGCTTGACGTATATCGCGGTGAGACGCTCGGCTTGGTCGGCGAGAGCGGGTGCGGAAAAACCACGCTCGGGCGGTTGCTCATCCGGCTGATCGAGGCGACTTCGGGTGAGGCGACGCTCGGCGATTCGCCGAATTTACTCAAGCTTTCTTCGCGCGA
>CAZPIK010000485.1:0-2365 GCA_964586185.1 uncultured Candidatus Sumerlaeota bacterium
TTCGACGCGTGATGCCGCCACTGACTCATCCACACTGACCGCGATATCCTCGAAGACCGGCGGGAACTCAGAGACGGGAGTGATGCCATAGGTCGGGGTTGCATCGCGCAAGGCATCCAAATCAAACTCGGCAACAATGACCGCCGACTCGCCGAATTCATATTTATCCTTCACCAGCGGATGCAATTCACCAAACATGCCGACGGTTTTTCCGTTCACCTTCACTTCGGCGGCTTTGCCGGGGTGAAGGAAGGAGGCAGATTCGGCTGGGGTGTAGGAAACGCTGCTTAGGCGCAGTCCGCTCAACAGGAGTTCGATGCGCCCCTTCATGTCGTAGAAATCCAGCGTTGGTGAGTCCTTCACATCCCACGCGGAGGCAAGACGAGTCCCGGTCATCACCATGGCTAGTTTTCGCGGCTCGTCCGGCAGGTCATTCTTTTTGGGCGTGAAGACCGAGCCGATCTCGAACAGCGATATGGATTCACCACGCATGTTCTTTTCCGCGATATCAAGAACGGAGGCGAGCAGACTGCGGCGCATTACGCGACGTTCTGGCGCGATGGGATTTGCAAGCACAACATATTCATCGTGCATAACGAGACGACCCTCACGCTCAGGCGAAGTCATGCGATAACTGACGACCTCCTGCAAGCCAATCGTGACGAGGATATCGCGGGCATGTTCCTCCCACTCGTGTTTGGGGTTGCCCATTTGAGGCGGGAGCGAATCGGACATGCGCGTTTCGGGAATGCGATCATAGCCATAAACCCGCGCGACTTCCTCGAGCACATCTGCGAGACCGATCGCACCTTCGCCAATATCAAGTCGATGCGGCGGCGTTTTGGCTTTGACAACATTTTTCTCGACGGTGCATTTGAATTCAAGCCTCGTGAGCAGTTCAACAATATGTTTCGCGGTGAGATCGATGCCGAGCAAGCGCTTCACATCCTTTGGCGTGACAGCAATCGTCGGGTCTTTCAACTTGATGGGATAGACATCCACGAGTCCCGGCGCGATGTTTCCACCCGACCACTCTGCCATGAGTTGAAGCCCGCGCTTCACACCCTGCTCCGCCATGGCAGGATGCACACCTCGTGAAAAGCGGTAGGATGCCTCGGACGGCAAATTGTGTTGTCCCGCTGTCTTGCGGATGTTCATCGGATTCCACGCCGCGCCTTCGAGCAGGACATTACGCGTCTTTTCTGTGACCTCCGACTCGGCACCGCCCATGATCCCCGCCAGCCCAAGCGAACCGTTCTCATCGCAGACCAGCACGTTCGTGGAGGTGAGTACGCGTTCGTTACCGTCCAGCGTGGTGAGTTTCTCTCCATCTTTTGCCGTACGCGTGATAATTCTGACATTCTTCTTCCCCGCCCTCGACTTCAATACATCAAAATCGAACGCGTGTAAAGGTTGACCCAGATCGAGCATGGCATAGTTGGTCGCGTCCACGATGTTGTTGATGGGACGCATCCCCGCCAGCCTCAACCGTCGCTGAATGTGATACGGACTTGGCTTGATTTCGATATCACAGATCAATCCAGCCACGAAGCGCGGATTGAGTTCGGGATTTGCAATTTCGATCTCAACAACCTCCGTCACAGGTTGCTGTATACCACGCACGGCGTGTTTTCCTTGTTTACGTGTTTCCCTGTTTAAGTGTTTCCGCAGTTCACGCCCGGTCAACGCGGCGAGTTCACGCGCGATACCGATCACATTGGCATTGCGCGCCATGTTTGGCAAAATCGAAATATCCAGCACTGCGTCGCCCATGTAATCGACAAGCGGCATACCGACAGGTGCATCATCATCGAGCAGGATGATGCCTTCATGTTCTTCAGAGATGCCAAGTTCCTTTTCGGAACACACCATCGAGTACGACTCCACACCGCGAATCTTCGTCCGTTTGAGAGTCATCAACTGCAAACCGTCCACGTGACCGTCATAGAGAGTTGTCCCCTCTTTTGCGTACGCGGCTTTGATCGGCTTGGCAAGTTTGCCAGTGCCTTTCAAGTGGAAGATGTTCGGCGCGCCGGTCAATACGGTTTGATTCTCTTTGCCATCGAACAGATCGAGAAGTGTCAGCCGGTCTGCGTTGGGATGCGGCATCACTTCGCGTATCTCTGCCACGACAAGTTTTTCGCGATCCCAAGAAATACCGCTGGTCTTGAACTCGTGCTTCTCGCCGTCTTTGTATTCAGGCATTGGCAAGCCTGCGTATTTGATCTCGTCCACTTCGAGCCCAGCCAGAGTCAACTTGCGGGCAATATACTCGACGGTGAGTCCGTCGAGGTCGATGTAGTCTCCTAGCCACGAAAGAGGTATTTTCACTCTGCCTCCTAGAACTGTTCAAGGAAACGCAAGT
>CAZPIK010000486.1:0-2355 GCA_964586185.1 uncultured Candidatus Sumerlaeota bacterium
CGCGGTTACGAAGAAGCTAAAGTCCGTAGAATCGGGTGTCGTCAAAAGCGCGCGCGATGTAGTTCCGCATGTTGAAAAAGTCGAAGAGCTGAACGGCGCAGGATTGGAACCGGAATCAAAAAGATTCCGAATCTTTCCCATGCGTGGAAAATCCATCGCGGCGGGAATCACGGAAGTCGCCCGCGCGAAAAAATGGGATTTGGATGAATTTCACGTCGAGCAAGGACATCTGGACGAGGTCTTTCGCGACCTTACCCGCACACCTGAGGGAGGGGCCAAATCATGAGCCGCATGTTGGCCGTGTTCAAGCGCGAGTTGGGCGGGTATTTTTCCACTCCCGTCGCTTACGTCTTTATCGCAATTTTCCTGTTCCTGACCGGTATCTTTACTTTCTCGCTCGGCGGATTCTTTGAAAGCCGTCAAGCTGATTTGGGTTCATTCTTCACTTGGCATCCTTGGCTCTATCTGTTCTTAATTCCAGCCGTCTCGATGCGCCTTTGGGCTGAAGAGCGTCGCAGCGGAACCGTCGAGTTGCTGATGACGCTTCCGATTTCGCTACCGAGCGCGGTTATCGGAAAATTCCTTGCAGCGTGGGTCTTCATCGGCGCGGCTCTCGCGCTGACCTTTCCAATGGTTCTTACGGTTTATTATTTGGGCGAACCCGATTTCGGCGTAATCGTGGCCGGGTATTTGGGTTCGTTTCTTATGGCCGGGGCCTATCTCGCCATCGGCTGCTGCATCTCCGCTTCGACAAAAAGTCAGGTCATCAGCTTCATCATCTCTGTTGTGATCTGCTTTCTCTTTCTTCTCGCCGGATTCCCTGCCGTCATGGATTGGTTCACCGGTTGGGCGCCGCAGTGGCTCGTGGATTCAGTCAACAACGTGAGTTTTTCGAGTCACTATAACGCCATTCAACGTGGCGTCGTCGAGTTTAAGGATTTGGTTTTCTTTGCTTCGTTGATTGTAGCGTGGCTCTTTGCCTGCTCGGTCATGCTCGAAGCCAAGAAGGCGGATTGATCGCAAAGAGTTGCCCGGAGGAGTATCGGTCATGTTCAAAAGGGATATCGGCGTCGGAATGGCCTTGGGGATTGCATGCGTCATGCTGCTTGCGATCAACCTCATGTCCACCGTCGTTCTGCGCAACATTAAATTCGACCTGACCGAGGATAAGCTTTACACGCTCGCGCCCGGTTCCAAAACGATGCTGGGCAAGCTCGACGAAAGCGTCACGCTCAAGCTTTATTATTCTAAGAAACCTGCCGCGGCTGTTCCAGCCGTCAAGGCCTATGCCGATCGCGCGATTGAATTGCTTCGCCAGTTCCAAGGCGCAAGCAAAGGAAAGCTTTCCGTCGAGGTGATTGAGCCGCGCCCCGACACCGAAGAAGAAGAATGGGCTATCAAGAGCGGTTTGCGTTCTGTCCCGACCGAGGACGAGCCCATTTATTTGGGACTTGCCGCGTCAAGCGAAACGGGAACCGAGCGCGCGATCCCTTTCCTCGATCCCAGCCGCGAATCCTTTCTTGAGTACGATATCGCAAGCCTAATCTCTGCTCTTTCGCATCCCGAAAAGCAAACCATTGGAGTCCTTTCCACATTAAAGCCTTTGGGCGGTAATGATCCCATGGCACGGATGCAAGGACAGCCGCAGGCCGAACCTTGGGCGATCATGGCCGAACTTAAACAAAGCTATAACATGAAAGAGATTGAGCCGACGGTCTCGGTCATTGATCCGGAAATTGATCTTCTTTTCGTCATTCATCCAAAGAAGCTTCCTGAACAGACCGAATATGCGATTGACCAGTACCTTGTGAAAGGCGGCAAGGCGATTATTCTCGTGGATGCGGAATGCGAGAATGACATGCGAAATTCGCGCAACCCCAATCCGTCCGCGCGGTTTCAGGAACAATATGACTCAAACCTCCCTAAAGTCCTTCCTGCGCTCGGATTGGAATTGACCAAAGACAAAATCCTAACCGATATCGCCCACGCGGCAAAAGTTAACGTCGGTAACGGCGCGCCACAGGATTACCTCGCGTTCCTTCTTTTCAAAAAAGAGAACTGCAATCAGGAGGAAATCATTTCGGCCAATTTGGAGCAATTGCTGATCGGAACGGCGGGTGTGCTTAAAAAGAAATCCGACGCCAAACATAAAATCACCACGCTTGTCGAGTCGTCTGATCAGGCGATGGCGATGGATGCCTTCAAAATCAAGATGATGTCCATGACGAGCAGTCCCGATCTCGAAGGCTTGAAGCGTGATTATGTTCCCGGCAACGAAAAAATTGGTTTTGCCTACAAGATCACGGGCAAATACGAGACCTCCTTTACGAACGGCAAGCCGGAATCCGCGCTGCC
>CAZPIK010000487.1:0-2354 GCA_964586185.1 uncultured Candidatus Sumerlaeota bacterium
CGACCGCAACCTTCTCCACATTTCGTTCGAGTCGGGGATTCTCGAAGACCCTTGGGCCGCTCCTCCCGACGATATGTTTCTGCTTTCGGTTTCGCCGGAAAAAGCTCCGGACAAGGCCGAGATCATCGAAGTCGAATTTGAAAAAGGAAACGCCATCGGACTCAAGATCGGTTCAGGCGCGATGAAGTACCTGAAACCCTCGGCGATGATGAAGGAACTAAACAAACTCGGCGGCAAGCACGGCGTCGGTCGCGTGGATATGGTCGAGAACCGATTCGTCGGGATGAAATCGCGCGGCGTTTACGAAACTCCCGGCGGCGCGATCCTCCACTTCGCGCATCGGCAGGTCGAGACGATCACGATGGATCGCGAGGTCATGCATCTGCGCGACGGCCTCATCCCGCGCTACGCGGAATTGGTCTATTACGGATTCTGGTACGCCCCCGAACGGCTCGCGCTTCAGGCGTTCGTCTCCGAATCGCAGCAAAACGTCAGCGGCACGGCGCGACTCAAACTCTACAAGGGAAACATCGTGACGCAGGGGCGCAAATCGCCTGTCTCGCTCTACAACCCCGCCATCGCGACGATGGAAGACGACGCCGGAGCCTACAACCAAGCCGACGCAGGCGGATTCCTAAGACTGCAAGGTCTAAGGATCAAGGCATGGGCATCGGTGCAGGGGAAGAATAAGAATCAACGTAAAGGCGGGAAGAAATGATCTCTTGAGTTACACGCTGCCTCTTGACTCGATGAACCAGACGCGCGAAACTAACCTACAATGAAAACGTTGACCTACACGATCCATTTGGAAGAAGCCGAAGAAGGGGGCTATACCGTGACAGTGCCCGCGCTTCCGGGCTGCGTCACCGAGGGCGACACGTACGAAGAGGCCATCGAAATGGCCCGCGATGCCATTCGATTGTATGTGGAATCATTGATCGAAGACGGCGAGGCTGTTCCGACTGAGGCGAATCCGAGGCACATCATGGATCTGCCGGTTCAAGTTCAACTGGCCGCGTTGGCATGAGCCGATTGCCAACCCTCCGCTCCGCCGAATTAGTTGCAGCCCTGCGGCGAGCGGGATTTGAACCTCGACGGCAAACCGGATCACATCTCATCCTCAAGCATGAAAACGGACGACGCGCGGTCGTTCCCATGCATTCGCGCGATCTCAAAAGAACCACGATGGCCTCCATATTGAAGGACGCCGGACTGACGGAAGAACAATTCCGAGACTTCCTGTGAATTTCCGTTGAGATCAGGATAGCCAAATGAGCAAAGCGAAGACGAGGAGCGCCAGATGACTTTCACGTTCCTTCACGCCATCGGATTAATGGTCTTGCTGCTCTGCCTCACGCTGGGTTATTTCAGCGTCGTGTTTGTTTATAGTCGCGCAATTCGGCAAAGCATCGAATCCGTCCGAAATGGGTGTCGCGGCTCGAATTCAGAAGAAGCTTGGCTGAATTTTGATCGCGAGTTTATTCCTCGTGCGCAACGATTCAGCATCGGACTTGCGGCTTTTTTTGTGCTTGTGCAAATCCTTATTGATTGGCCGACGGTCGAACAATGGGGTTTCTCCCGACCGGAATATTTGCTTGCGCCGTTCTTGACTCATTTGGGACTAGTGGGAGCAATGCTTGCTGTTGCCACATGGCAAGCGCCGAAAGGAACGAGCGCTTTGAAGTTGTCGCTTGTTGCTTATCTTCTTACCTTTGTTTTTATATCTGCCGTTGGACTTGGTATCAGCAGGATCGCGCGACTTGTTCTGCCCGAAGATCCACACATCTTAAGATCGTTTTTAATCTTTGCTATTGGCGTCGGTTCGTACATCTACGTCTGGTATCGCACACGGCGGAAATTGGCCACTAAGTGGTTTTTTGCCGAACGCGACGATCCATGGGGCGATCTACCATAAATTCTTGTCTTCTTTGCGTCTCCGCGTCTTTGCGACTTTGCGTTAATTTCTTTGCGTTGCCCCCTGTAAATCGTGTAGAAAAAGCCAAGGGATGTGCGGGATCAACTTTGGCCTGCGCGTTTTCCCTCCTTCTCACCGGCCATCCACCCGTTCCGATCCCACTTGGGGAGTTTCCCGTTGATTCCATTGGCCCGGCTTCACCCGCAATTCATCCATTCGCGAACTTCATGGTTCCGGTCATTCTGCGTTTTCGTTTGCGCGCTCGGAATCGTGTTTGCCGGATTCCCGCCGAACGATGTCCTTGCGGCCAGCACTAAAACTTCCAAATCCACAAAATCCAAAACCAGCTCGACAAAAAAAAGCACGGCAACTTCCTCTTCCAAGAAGTCCACGACTTCCAAGAAGCCCTCGACTTCAAAAAAGAAATCAACCAAGGCTC
>CAZPIK010000488.1:0-1929 GCA_964586185.1 uncultured Candidatus Sumerlaeota bacterium
ATGCCCGAATATAAAGATGGTGAGAAGCACGAGTTCAAGACCAACGGCATCGCGTGGGACAAAGAAAAACTTGTCGTAGCCGAAATCCGCGAGGTGAGGCCGCATCCCAACGCGGACAGGTTGACTCTGCTCGACTTGTTCGATGGCAAAGAGAATCAAACAGTGCTCACGGGCGCGCCGAATATCTTCCACTTGAAAGGGATAGGTAAACTCGACAAGCCCATCAAAGCCGCATATGCTAAAGAGGGGACGACCCTCTACGACGGTCACGCCGAGGGCTTGCAGTTGATGACCCTCAAGCGGACGAAGATTCGCGGCGTCGAATCCTATTCGATGGTGTGCTCCGAAAAGGAACTTGGCATTTCCGAGGAACATGAGGGCATCATCCTTCTCGATGACGATGCGCCTACTGGTATGCCTCTCGCTGATTACATGGGCGATGCTGTGTTGGATATTTCCATTGTGCCGAACATGGCGCGCAACGCGAACGTGTTTGGCATTGCACGCGAACTTGCCGCGTTAACTGGGCGCGAACTCAAGAAACCGACCATCAAGTTCCCCTCTCCCAGTGGGAGAGGGGGAAAAGGCGATTCGGTGGAAGATTTGGTTTCCATCGAAATCACCGAACCCGAACTCAATCCGCGCTTCGTGGCGGGATTGATCCGCAACGTGGAGATCAAACCCAGCCCGTATCATATTCAGCGGCGATTGCGATTGGCGGGCATGCGCCCGATCAACAATATCGTGGATGCTACGAACTACGCCATGCTCGATCTCGGTCAGCCTCTGCACGCGTTCGATTACGATGTGTTGAAATCGCGTGCGGGCAAGAAAAACGTGAAGATCATTACACGTTCCGCGAAGGATGGTGAGAAACTCACTACACTCGACGGCACAGAGCGAACACTAACTTCTGCCAATGTTCTTGTTTGCGACGAGAATGGCTCGCTTGCACTGGCAGGTGTGATGGGCGGCGCCGAGTCTGAAGTGACCGACAAGACGACCACGATCCTCCTCGAAGGCGCGGCTTGGAATCCGATCAACATTCGCAAAACAGCAGGACAACACAACCTTCCGTCTGAAGCATCGTTCCGTTTTTCGCGTGGCGTGCATCCCGCGATGGCAGAGCAGGGCGTGAAGCGCGGACTTCAATTCATGGCGGAGTGGTCAGGCGGTCAGATCGCGCCCGGACTTGTGGACGAATATCCGCTCAAGCCGAAAGACCCGACGATCACCGTCACGCCAAACGATGTGAAACGCTTGCTCGGCATTAACCTTACCGCGAAACAAATCGCGGAGTTGCTCACGCGGCTCGAATTCAAATGCACGATCGATAAAAATTCTGTCAAAGCCAAAACGCCTCCGCATCGCCTCGATATTGGCGAAGGTGTTGTCGGTCTTGCGGATGTGCTTGAAGAAGTTGCACGCGTCTACGGCTACGATCGCATCCCCGAAACGCGCATGGCTGATTCGCTCCCACCGCAAATCGGCAACCCGGCATATGAGTGGGAGGAACGCGCCTGCGATATTCTCGTCAGCCTCGGTTTGCAGGAGGTCGTCAGTTATCGCATGACGTCACCAGAACGCGAGAACCGACTTGTTGCGTATGATGATTATGTTGTAATTGCAAATCCTATCACGCCTGAGCGCCGGGTCATGCGCCGCAGTTTGCTCGCCTCGCTTTTGGAAAATGTCGAAAAGAATGCGCGCGCAGAATCCGTGGCGATGTTTGAGATTGGGTCAGTTTTTGAGCCCAATAAAAACGACCTGCCAAACGAGCCGCGCAAACTCGCCATGGCAATGACGGGGACTCGCCTCGCTTCTGCATGGGATGTGAAAGAATCTGCCTCGTTTGACTTCTTTGACATGAAAGGACGTATCGAACTCCTGTTGAGCGGACTCCGCCTGAGCGGCGTTTCCTACACCCCA
>CAZPIK010000488.1:1939-2347 GCA_964586185.1 uncultured Candidatus Sumerlaeota bacterium
GGCGAATCCCAGGCGGCGCCGCACGCTTCGTCTTCGGGTTTCGATACGCCCGACAAGCACGGGCTTCTCAACCCTCCGCTCAGCGCGGCATATCTGCACCCCGGCAAAGCCGCTGAAGTCAAAGTGAACGGACAGACTGTTGGCGTGTTCGGTGAGTTGCATCCGCTGGTGAAAGATAAATATGATTTCGGAGATTCGCCGGTCATTGTCGCTGAATTTGATTTGGACGCCTTGCGAAACGCAACACCCACGTACGGCATTGTGCCGGTGTCTGAGTTTCCGCCGGTGTTCGAAGATATCGCTGTCATTGTGGAAGAGTCGGTGGCGGCGGAACGCGTCGAAAGCCTGATCAGGCAGACCGGCGGAAAGACCGTGACACACGTCCGCTTGTTCGATGTCTATCGCGGG
>CAZPIK010000489.1:0-2339 GCA_964586185.1 uncultured Candidatus Sumerlaeota bacterium
TCCGAAACCGCAGGACACAGAAAGCTGTTTCTTTAGATCCAGCGCGCTTCCGCTCAACTGACCGTCGAAGCGACGCATGAAATCACGAAGCGCAAACACGATTGCAATCGCAATGAGCCATCCAGGATATACTGCGTTAAATCCTTTGTCCGAGATTGTTCCCGGGATAAAGAATGCAGCCCCAATAAGCCCAAGCCATAATCCGGCTTGTGAAGCTATGAGCGGCCACTTCAATTTTGTTGGCGCGGAAAAACGCAGGTGCGACGTAATGACGAATCCCAACGACGTGATCCAACTTACTTCGGGAATCAGCAGGAATCGCCACTGTTCAGCGCTTCCACGCAATTCTCGGAACATTTCTGCGCCAAGATAGGCAACCAATCCAAACTGTAATGCCACCGCACCGAAGATCAGCGGTATGCTCAAACGGAAGAGCGCGCACGCGGCCAATGTGGGTAGGGCAAGGCAAACGATCAGTGACGCATCAGCCAAACCAAAGAAATCACGGACGCCATGAACGAACAGTATTGCTCCGCCAATGGCATGGAGATGCGCCAGTGCGGGGGCGATAGCGGAGTAAAGTTCATCAAACGCCGACCACAATCGGCTGGTGATGAACCCCGCGCGTCCGCCACCTTGCCATTCGAATCGCGCTTCGCCGCCGTACCAAATTTCTTCAAGCTGCGATTTGACGAAATAGACCGCGACGACAAGCATCGAACCGATGAACGATCCCCATGTCGGTACTTCAAACGGATCTTGGAAACCCCAATAGTGCATGAAGTTGAGTGCGAGAGCGACCTGCGCGAGGCCGTGGAAAATCCAGAGTCGTGTTTTGTGCGCGGCGATCAGAAGGATCAACGCCTCAGCCGCGAGAACAAGATTTAGCGTCAGGCTCTCAAATTTTGTGAAGCAACCGAGCGTGAAGAAGATCACCGCCAGCGCAGGATAGAACGCCCAATCTTTGTTTCCGATTCGACGATGCGCCCAACCGAGCGCTCCCTGCACCGCCGCGAGACCGAAGAAGAACCAATGGATGTCCGGGTAGTAAATCTGGCGGCTGACGTATAGCAGCGAGACGATTGAAACGTAGGCAATGAGATTGACCGGAGCGACGAGACGCGCGGAAGCGAGGATCGGTTTTCGCGATTCTGGTTCCGCCGCGCGTGACATCCTCGACCACCAGAACAAATCGGAGGCGAGGAAAATCACATAGTACGACGAGAGAAAAATGAAGTTGATCCAAAACGAGACAGCAGGATGCTCGCGGTGATTTGGATCAACTCCCATCCAGAGGAGGTGCGAGGCGTAGGCGGCGATGGCTCCGAAAACCGAGAGGGGTGGCCAATCGTTTCGGAGCATCATCAGCACGGCGGCGAGCGAGAGAAATGCGATTACGACGAGCGAAAACGATTCGGCGTCTTGCGCAGAAACGTAAGCCGCGACGTGCCCCAGAAAGATCGCAAGCCCCGCCGTCGTCTGTGATTTCCACCGCTCCGATTGCCAAAAGAGAACGCCGACACCCGCGAGCATCCATGCGAGTGACGCGGACATCGGAATACAGGCCATGGGCTTAATGAAATGCGCAGCGTAGGAAACAAAGAAACCGATGGCCAGTCCACCGGCCATGACGGGCCGTGCGAAAGATTTCATCTTCCTTTCGAAATACTTGCCAAGACCGAACAATCCCAGTGCGCCCAAATAGGCAAGGCCGGTCTTCATCGCGGGGGTAAGCTGTGGAGCAATGAGGCGAGCGAAATATGCAGTGGCGATAGAGATAAGCACCAGCGCAACGCGCGAAGCCCAAACTTTACCGACGCGAGCTTCGAGACCCATTTCGCTGTTGGGCGTCGTTTCGTCGTCCGTGACTTCCCGTTGCGACAGGATCTCGACGGGTTGTTCAACAGGTTTTTCAAGAATGATCGGCGGGAGGGTTGGCGGTTCGAGCGGGGATTCAATACGCGCGTCAATTTCCGGTGAAGGAGGTGGTGGCGGCGTCTCGATAGTCGGGATCGCAGGAGATTCTGCGGGAACTTTCATCTCTTGCTCTTGCGCCCGGCGTTCGGCCAACCGCGCCGTAATCAGATCTTGAGCGGTATGGGCCTGCGGCACAGGCGTTTCGACCGGAACGCTAACCGACTCCGATTTCAGAGGAACCGCATCCATCGTTCCCCGCTGCAATTGGTCGAGCTTCTTTTCGAGCAGATACATCCGCTCGCGGATTTTCTCGGTTTCGCGGCGTGCTTGCGCGGCGTTGATGAGCGCAAAGAGCGGCGCCAGCAAGAAATAGCCGATGAAACACAAGGCAAGCAGCGCAAGCGTGGGTTCCACGATATGAC
>CAZPIK010000490.1:0-2331 GCA_964586185.1 uncultured Candidatus Sumerlaeota bacterium
GGATTATCGTACTGATCGTTCTGCTGATCCTCGTCTTCGGAGGATTACCCAAATGGGGATACCATCGTTATGGCTACGGGCCATCGGGACTTCTGGGCGTCATCCTCGTGATTGTGTTGATCCTGGTGCTGATGGGCCGGTTGTAGCTGCGAAGGCGGATGTGACTTCGAAATTCCGGCGGGGCCAACCAGCGGAGTGGTGGCGCTTGACCAGAGAAGCATGAAACATCGATTTGCGATTAAGTACAAAGGACGAGTACCGATATGAAAAGAGCAATCAGAGCGATATGCGCCTTGCTACTCACGGTCGCGGTGACCGGCTGCAGCATGCGGGAAGTATTAACGACGGTGGGCGTGGGAGCGGCGGTGGCCGGCGGCGTTGCGACCGTATATTACTTCAAGGGGGATCTAGAAGCGGATTTTGAGAACGACATCGATAGCGTTTATAACGCTTCGGTGCTCGCAATGGAGAAGCGCGGTTACACGGTGACGGGAAAAAATATCGGCGTTACTTCAGGCCGGATCGAGGCGAACATCCCCGCCGAGGGCGCCGAGAATAAGCACGACTTGATCATCAAGCTCGACCGCGTAGAGAAGAATCTGAGCCATATCTCCATTCGCGTCGGAGTCTTTGGCGATGAAGCCTTGTCGCGAGAGATTCTCGACGATATCGAAGCCCGACTGAGCTAAGCGCTTCAGGAGCACGTTTTAGAGCGCCCCCGCGCCGAGCTGGTAACGCGGGGGCGTTTTATCGTTTCAATCGATTCCCGCGGCAAGCGCGATCGGTGGTCAACCCAATGGAAACTGCCGGGTGGTTCGAGGTCGTGCTCTCCAGTATCGGCGATGCGGTGATTGTGACGGACCGCAACGGCCGTATCGTCTTTATGAACCCGGCCTCGCAGTCCATCACCGGTTGGGATGAGGAAGCGTTGGGAAAAGATCTCGCCCCCGTGTTTTGCCTCATCGACGAGTTAACCCGCGAGGCAATTGAGAATCCTCTTAGCCGTGTCGTGCGCGAAGGCATTGTCGGCGAAACCCCCGCTCATGCGCTACTCGTCAAAAAGGGCGGGGAGCAGGTTCGCGTCGAAGCGAGGGGATCCGAAATTCATGATGAGATGGGGAATATCGATGGCGTCGTGCTCGTCCTGCGGGATATCACCGAGCGCACGCGCGCCGAACAGCTTATTCAGGACCATATCGCTTACGCCGAGAGCATCATTGAAACGGTTCGGGAGCCGCTCGTCATCCTGGGGCAGGACCTGCGGGTGAAAACGGCAAGTCGCGCGTTCTATGAATCCTTTAAGGTCAATCCCGCCGAGACCGAGAACCAACTTTTATACACTTTGGGCAACGGGCAATGGAATATTCCGCGTTTGCGAACTTTGCTGGAAGAAATACTGCCGCAAAACAATCAGTTCAATGACTTTGAAGTGGAACATACTTTTGAGGACATCGGTCCTCGGACGATGCTGCTCAACGCGCGGCGCATCAACCTGCATGGAAACCAATCCGAACTCATTCTGCTGGCAATCGAAGATATCACCGAACGCAGGCAGGCCGAAAAGGCGCTCGAGGCGAAGAACGCGCTGCTCGCCGAAAGTTTCGAGAAGCTTTCCAAGTTGGGCGAGCAGAAAGATGAATTTCTTCGAATCGCGAGTCATGACCTTAAGAATCCTTTAACGTGCATCCTCGGGTTCACCTCGATTATCGAGTCTTCCATCAAGCCTGGGGCGGTGATGACGAACGAAATCCACCAGATGCTTTCACGCATCACCCATAATTCCCGAACCATGCAAAGGATTATCAGGGATTTTCTCGATTACCAGGCGTTGGAGGATGGCCAGGTCAATTTCAATCTTGAATCCATCGATCTGAATGTCATGGCATGCAGGGCGCTCGAACAAAACGCGGGGCACGCGAGGGAAAAGAACATTACTCTTGAGGCGGATCTCCCGGAAAATCTTCCTGAAATCCACGCCGACGGATCACGCATCGGCCAAGTCATCGATAACCTCCTCGGCAATGCGATTAAATTTAGCGGCAAGGAGAGCCGGGTGAAAATCTGCACGCGCCTGGCGGAGGATTTTGTCTTTTTTGAAGTCAGAGATTGGGGTCCCGGTCTGAGAGAAGACGAAATGCAGTTGTTGTTCGTGAAGTATGCGCGGCTCAGCAACAAACCCACAGGAGGCGAGAAGAGCTCCGGACTCGGGCTTGCCATCTGCAAAAAGATGATTCAAATGCAGGGCGGGGAGATCGGCGGGCGAAACAATTCAGACGGAGGGGCCACCTTCTGGTTCAAGTTCCCCCGGTCCGCGCATCCGAAATCCTTGTG
>CAZPIK010000491.1:0-2322 GCA_964586185.1 uncultured Candidatus Sumerlaeota bacterium
TTACGCGGGCAGAGAGCACGCCCAATCCGATTTCGATCTTCTCTACATCTTGATTGACGGCGGCTCGACCGAACGTCCGGTTCTGTATGATACGGCGTTTAAAATTACAATCGCCGAAACCGCCGAGGATTACGACGGCCTCCAGATGAAAGGCCCCTACGAGTTTGGATTTCGTCTGGGAAAGGCCATGATCATTGCTACGATGCCTGAAAACGGCTCTTCGAGCGCGGCGATCAATCCCGGAATTCCTGTGGTGTTTCACGTCAATGCTGCGCTCGACGAACATTCCATTGACGCCCGCGACATCAAGATTCGACCCAGTCTTGTGGGAATCCCAACCGTCAACACCACCATTGACCCCAAGACGGGATGGTCATCGGTTCAAATCCAATCCCTTTGGCAGTCCGATACAAAATACCAAGTCATTTTTCCACGCAAGATTAAGACGAAATCCGGACAGTCGCTTGCGAACACCCCTTTTACGCTCCGATTCCAAACCGCCAAGGCCTTGCCCCTTCAGCCGATGAAGGTTGGGAACAAAACGCGGTAACGGAAACTACAGTTAGAGATTAAATCGCCCCGACCGAGCGGAGCAGGGATATTCGCGCACGGTCGAAAAGGCCCAGCGTAGATTCGGTCGAAAGGTTCATTAGGAATTCCAGAAGGTCGCGGACTTGCTGTTCGGTCATCGCTTCGATCGCGCGCAGAAAGGCCGCCGTGGTTTCGGGATTCGAGTCGCCCAGCAACTTCGGGATTTCCTTCAGAAGGAACTTCTTCACCGGCTCCTTTTCCTCGTCTTTCTGCTTCTCTTTTTCAAGCAGTTTCATCAATTTTTTCGCCTCGTTGGGCACTTCGGAGATCGCGGCGAGGATCGTCGGATCGTCGGAAATCGCGACCAACTGCAACACGAGTCGGCGGGAGGCTTCGGGCGCAAACGCCGCTTCGAGATGTGGAATGCACGATGCAATCGGCCCGCACGCGTCGTCGCACCGGAACCACTCGCAAAGCCGACGATACAGCGCCTCATCCCGCGTCTCGTTCATGTTCAGCCGACGGTGGTTAATCTGGGGGATGAAGGGTTGCGGGTCTGTAGATTGGGTCGAAAACGCACGCACCGATACCCAGATTAACGGAACGAGAACGGAGGTTCGGATTAAATTAAGCCGGACACACACGTTTCTACTGCTTCTCATGCTGTAGTTTCCTCCGCCTTCGAATATTGCTTTCGTAAACGACGTATCCTTTACCCGCTAGTTGCTCTCAATCTTGCATATTCCCGCTTCGGGCGTTGAGTGAGAGATAAACGTCATTTGCCAGCCCTTCGATCATACGTGCTTCGCTTGTTTTGGACCAGAAGGAAGCCGTCCCCGACGCGACCTCATATGATCGTTCTGAGTACTTGGGTGACTGTCTTCCAATATACAAAAGATTTCTGATACAGACTTTACGGAACACTGAGTTGGTGGATTCGTCCACGGATGACTTTATTAAGAAGTCAAATACTTGATCGCAAAAAGCAATTGCTGCCGGATCTAAATCTTTCTTCTTTAGTTGCAGCAAGACATAATCAGTCAGTGCATTAATTTCAAGCGGGGCGTTATTGGAGCGTGTGGTATCCCTCGCTTTAAGCTTATCAAAAATTGCTTTTGCAACTTTCGGATTGTCGATGCCACCGAACAGCGATGCCGGGTCGCGATCCAGCCACCGTTTTAAGGCGGGAATTGTTTCCGCTTCGCTTATAACTACGGTGTAGGCTTGATCACCAGTCGCCTGAATTGCGCCCTTAACCAACATGGATTTGGTGCCTAAACAGTCTTGTGCGATAGTTGGAAGGCGTGTTTCGAGCGCAAATGCGGCCCGCAGTAACTTTCGCAAGTCATCGGGTGAAAGCTTTAGTAAATGAATTGTAAAGGCAATGGCCTGTATAGGTTCGGATGATTGCTCCTCCTCTATGGCGCTGAGAAACCGAAGTGTTACAGTGTTTCTCGCATCGTCCGCCATAGGGATCGAGGACATACTTACGCCAAAAGCCAAACCGGACAATCCCAAAGCTCTTACTCTAGCGTCTCCATGTTGAGCGCACCGGAGCATGATCGCATGGTGCAATTCAGCGTCACTGGGTTGTTTTGATTCCAGCAAACTGTTCATCCGCTCAGGAATTCTACGCCATTCCGTCTCAGACGCTGCAGCGGCGGCAATTTTCTCCAATTCGGAATCTACTCTCTGATTCAGTTTTGATTCTGCGCCTTCCGCATTTATTGAAATAATAGCCAGGAAGACAGAGGCAACGAATTGGAATAGGATTGATGTTTTCATTTCTGA
>CAZPIK010000492.1:0-2280 GCA_964586185.1 uncultured Candidatus Sumerlaeota bacterium
ACCACTCTATTTGGGGAGGCGCTCACACGCGCGCAAGAGGTGATTTCGGGAGATTGGGAATCGGAACCCGAGAAGGCCGTCAAAGTGAGGCGTTTTCAGCGCGCAACGCGGGAGATCATTTCACCTCTCGAATACTTGGAAACCACGCTTCATCCTTGGGTGGCGTTCCTGATCATGCCGATCTTCGCCCTTGCCAACGCGGGAGTGCCTCTTTCCTTATCCGAGATCCGCAGTCCCGTGGCGATCGCTGTGGGTGCGGGGCTGTTAATCGGCAAACCGTTGGGAATATTCTCGTTCATTTGGCTGGCCGTGAAGTTGAGAATCTCGCGTCTGCCCGAGGGAGTTACCTGGCCCATTTTGCTCGGCGGCGGAATCCTCGGAGGTATCGGATTCACGATGGCGTTATTCGTGGCCGGGCTCGCGATGGAGGGCGATGCATTAAGCGCGGCAAAGGTCGGAATTCTTCTTTCATCATCTCTGGCGGCGATTAGCGGCATGAGCTTGCTTTCATGGGCGTCGCGGCGGAGAGTTCCAGTTTCGATTGACTTGCAGGCAGCATCGCGAGGCGGAGGAGAAAGGGCGTAAACATGCGGATAAAAACATTGGATCGAATCTCGTGCGGGAGCCGGCGGGTCTTTGCGGTCGCGACGGCGGTCGCCGTGCTCGCAACGCTCGGCTGCAAGGAAGAGGAAGCCGCCGTTGAAATTGTCCGTCCTGTCCGCGCGATTAAAGTGGACGACACCGAGCGAATGATGCTGCGCACTTATCCCGGCACGGCCAAAGCGGCCGACGAAGTCGATCTCTCTTTCCGCGTCGGCGGAACGCTACTGACATTTCCAGTAAACGTCGGCGACAAGATCGAGAAGGATCAGATCGTCGCGAAGCTCGATCCGCGCGACTTCGAGGTCAGCCTAAGAAACATCGAAGGCCAAGTGGACCGGGCGCGTTCGGAGCTTGCTGCGATGCAGAAGGGCGCACGTCCCGAGGATTTGGTCAAGCTTGAGGCGACCGTAACGCGAGTAAAGGCCGAGCTCGACGATGCGCAGTTGGATTTCAATCGGTATTCGGAATTGTTAGCGGCGAACGCCGCGGCCCAGATTGATGTTGATCGCCGAAAGTTGCGTCTCGATCAGAAGAAAACCGAATTGACGCAGGCCGAGAAAGAGTTGGAAATCGGAAAAAGCGGCGCGCGCGAAGAAGATATTTCCGCGAAGAAAGCCGAAATTGCCTCGCTCGAGGCATCGGCCGATGCGACGCGCGACCAATTGAACTACACCATCCTCAAAGCCCCTTTTGCCGGCACCATTGCCACCAAGTACGTCGATAACTTCCAGACCGTTCAGGCTCGCCAGCCGGTCGTAAGGCTGCTCGACAGCACGATCATCGAGATGATCGTGGACATTCCGGAAGGTGTCATCGGGCTCGTTCCGCGAGTCAAGGACGTCATCGTTAAGTTTGAGGCGATTCCCGATGCGGAGATTCGAGCGACCATCAAGGAGGTCGGCACCGAGGCTCGCGAGGCGACACGCACGTATCCGGTGACGCTCGCGATGCAGCCGCCCGAGGGCGTGAAGATTTTACCCGGAATGGCGGGCGAAGCGCGGGCTGGTGAAGTCGAACCTGCTCCAGAGGACCAATCCGGCCCGATCATTCCAACATCAGCGGTATTTTCTGACAAGAGCGGCAAGAGTTACGTTTGGATCGTCACCGAGCCCGCGATGATGGTGACGAAGCGCGAAGTGCAGGTGGGCGAGCTAACGCCGCTTGGTGTGCGCGTTAACGGGCTGAAGACCGGCGAGTGGATTGTGACGGCAGGTGTCAACTACCTTGCGGAGGGACAGAAGGTTTCCATTCCCAGTTATGAGCAACCTCAGTCGCCCGAATCCGCTTCGGCGCCTAATTCCGAGGAGGGCTCCCAGTGAACCTCACAAAATCGGCAATCGACAAAAAGACGCTGACAATCTTCATGACCGCTGTGTTCTCCATCGCGGGAATCTTCAGCTTCTTCTCGCTGGGGCAGCTCGAAGATCCGACATTCACGGTGAAGACAGCTTCCATCACAACGTCGTACCCTGGCGCGAGCCCCGAAGAAGTCGAGCAAGAGGTCACCGATCGAATTGAACTCGCGATTCAACAGATGACCCAAATCAAGAACGTCTATTCGATTTCGCGTCCCGGGTTGTCGATCGTGAAGGTCGATATTCGTGACGAGTATCGTTCAGAGCAATTGGCCCAGATCTGGGACGAGATGCGAAAAAAAATAAGAGATGTCGAACCCTC
>CAZPIK010000493.1:0-2278 GCA_964586185.1 uncultured Candidatus Sumerlaeota bacterium
CCGCGAGGCGCATCCACTTCGGCGCGCGGCGTCGAGCCCCCGAAAAATATTCGAAGAGCGCGCCCACGCACCACCACACTCGCGGCGTTCCCCCTTCCGACCATTCCAGGGCATACCGTTCTTGTTTGGACGATCCCATACCGAGCAACACGATATCGGGATTCGCTGCTTCGATTCGGGAGCGGATCGCCGCAGCTTCGGAATCTTGAAACCATCCTTGTTCAATGAGGACGAATCGAATACCCGCAACTCTCGCCGACATCGCCTGCGCAAATGCTGCGGCTTCACCCTCGCGCCCGCCGACGAGCGCGACGGAAAGATTTGCAGCAGCGCACTTCCGAAAAAAAATCTCGATAAAATCGGCTGCGCTGAGGCGTTCGGGAAGCGGATGTCCCGTGCGCCGTGCCGCCCAGACCACCGACATGCCATCTGCATAAAGCGCGTCCATCGCCAGTAAGAGTCGCGCGTATTCGGGATCGTCGTGGGCGAGATTGAAGGTCGCGGCGTTCAGATACGCGATTCGCGTGGACTTCTGCTTCTCGCGCGCCGAGTCAGCGACCCAAGCCATCCACTCGTTCGCGCGGCAATTCGCAAGCGTGAATCCGAGAAGAGGAATGCGGGGAAGTTCAGTCATGGTCCCCTGACGTGGTGGCGGGATTTGCGCGGTAACCCGTGCGCAGGCATGTTGCAATAAGTCCAGATCGGCTTGCAAGAAATGCGCAGACGATCAACTCGCAGGTGCGTCCGCAGACTTGATTCGCGGCGGAGATAATGGCACTGTAGATGGAATCCCGTGCGCGGGATCCCATCTGATGACGCAATCAAAAGACCGTTCCCTTCATCCTCCTCCCGCCGTCATTCTCGCCGCCGGGCGAGGCAATAGACTCCTGCCGCTCACCGAAGATCGTCCCAAATGCCTGATGGAAGTCGGCGGCAAAACACTGCTCGATCACCAAACGCGAGCGCTGAAGCTCTCCGGGATTGAAGACATCCAAGTCGTCACGGGTCATGGCGAGAAAAAAGTTCACGAAAGTGCCAACGGCTTCGTCAGCTACGCGCACAATGCCGAATTTGATACGACCAATTCCTTCGATTCACTCGGCTGCTCGACGCTTGAGGTGGGTGAGAGCGGGTTACTCATTCTCAATTCCGATGTGCTTTTCCATCCCGAATTGATTCGGCGTTTGCTTGACGATCCTCGCCCCAACGTTCTGCTCGCCGATTTTCGAGATGGAATGGGCGAAGAGGAAATGAAGATCGTTGTGGATTCGGAAAAGCGAGTCACGCACATCAGCAAGACGATTGATCCCCACGCGGCCAACGCGGAGAATCTCGGTGTTTTGAAACTCGGCTCCAAAGCGGCGCGGCGGATGCTCGACCTAAGCCGGTCGCGCGACCGCGATCCTCGCATCCGATTGGTTCCGGACGGCATCCATTTCTTGCGTGAGGAAATGGCTTTCTACGCGCTCCCCATCGGCGACGCGCCTTGGACGGAGATTGATTATCCGCACGACCTTACGCGGGCGGAGCGGGAAGTCTATCCCAAGATTCGAGAGGCACTTTGGGGATGAATCAGCCGACGCCAACGAACGCGCCCGAGACCGCCGCGATTGTTCTTGCTGCCGGACAAGGCAAGCGGATGCGCACTTCGCTTGCAAAGGTGCTTCACGAGGTTGGCGGACGACCAATGATTGATCACGTCTTGGACGTCCTCAGCGAATCGGGAGTCAATCGGGTCGTCGTCATCACGGGTCATGGCGAAGCGCAAGTAAAAGCGCATTTGGGTTCGCGCGCGCCATGCGTCACTCAGGAACAACAGCTCGGCACGGGTCACGCCGTCATGCAGGCCGAGGCTTCGCTCAAGGGATTCGAAGGGATCGTCATGATCGTGTGTGGCGATACGCCTCTCTGGCGCGCCGAGACGCTTCGTGAAACTCAATCGCTCATGCGCGATCCTTCGATCAGCGGCGTCGTTTTAACAATGCGGCTCGATAATCCCAAGGGCTATGGACGGATCGTTCGCGATGCCAAAGGGGACGTGCGGAAGATCGTCGAACAGAAGGACGCGTCGGAGGACGAAGCTCGAATTTGCGAAGTGAATAGCGGGGCGTATGCGTTTCGCAGTCACGCGCTCTTTGCGGCACTCAAGCGCGTCACGAACAAGAACGCGCAGGGGGAGTATTACCTTACCGACGTCATCGAAATTCTGATCGCGAACGGAAAACGGATTCTCGCGCATGGCGTTGCCGATGCCGCCGAAGCGATGGGCGTGAACTCC
>CAZPIK010000494.1:0-2271 GCA_964586185.1 uncultured Candidatus Sumerlaeota bacterium
CCCAATTCGTTTCCCGTCGGGGCGAGGACGCCGTTGTCGTCATCGCCGTTGAGGACTATCGCCGAATGGCCCGACGAGGAGGAAAGGACAATCTGGTTGCATTCTTTCGTAATTCTCCTCTACGCGGCTTGCCTTCGCACATATTCAAACGTGATTCGGACAAGGGACGAAACATCGAGTTATGAGGTTTTTGCTCGATACCTGCGTTGTCTCCGAATTCATAAAGCCGAAACCTGTGGAACGGGTTCTTGATTGGTTGGGCCGACAGCCCGAAGAACGGCTTTACTTAAGCATCTTGACACTAGGCGAATTATCTAAAGGAATTGCGCTCTTACCTTCCGGGCAACGGCAAGCGCGCCTGAAAACTTGGATGGAGGAGGAACTAAAACCACGCTTTTACGGACGCTGGATTCCCTTGGATGAAGAAATCGCCGAACGATGGGGAGAAATCACAGCGCAATCGGCTCGCGGTGGAAATACCCTACCTGTCATTGACGGATTGCTGGCCGCGACGGCACTCGTGCATGGAATGACTTTCATTACTAGAAACGAAGCTGATATGCGCTCTTCAGGGGCGAAGATTCTGAATCCGTGGATCGACGCGGGATAATGAGCATGACAATACGTGTTCTTGCTCAATGGCAAGAGTACTTCGGCATTACCGCGACTTCTTTGACTTAGTCGCCCTACGTGTCGCCGATACCCCCATAGCATCATTCAGCGCAGCCAAATTCTCCGCAACGCTTTTGCCACCGCCGAATACCGCCGAACCGGCCACGAGAACGTCGGCTCCCGCAGCTACGGCGAGCGGCGCGGTCGTTCGGTTTATTCCCCCATCCACCTGAAGACGATATTTGTGTCCGTGCGTGCGCCGGATCAGATCAAGTTCGCGCACCTTGTTGAGCGTCTTCGGAATGAGCGGCTGCCCGCCAAAGCCCGGCTCGACGGTCATCACGAGAATTAAGTCGGCGGTCTCAAGGCAATCTTTAATCGCCTGAATGGAAGTGCCCGGTTTGATCGCAATTCCCGCTTTCATCCCCATCTCATGGATGGCTTTGATATCGCGCTTGGGATTCTTTGAAACTTCCGCGTGAAACGTCAGTAGTTCCGTCCCCGCCTCCATAAACGCTTGCGCAAACGCCATCGGCTTTTCGATCATAAGGTGAACGTCAAAAAAGACTTTCGGCTCGGCAGAGCGCCACGACTTCACGAGCGGCGGGCCAAACGTAATGTTCGGCACGAACGCGCCGTCCATGGCGTCAATGTGAATCCAAGGAGTTTGAGCGCGACGACATTTTGCGATCTCGTTACCCATCGCCGCAAAATCCGCGCTCAGGATGGAAGGCGCAATCGTCGCCGTTCCGTTTGTTCGATTGAAAACAGGATGCCCCGTCGCCTTGCTTATGCGCTTGCCCATACCCGAACCTCGCTCATTGCCCGGATCATGCCGCACTCGAATCCGTACGTCAATGAATTGCGAATTGCCTCCCGGAACTTATGGACGCAATGGACAATCGGATTGCGAACCGATTAAATCGAACGACTTAGGAAGGGACGCTTGACGATGCATCAAAACCACTTGCGCCGAATCGCCATTCTTACAATCTGCCTTTGCGCTCACGCCCTGATTTTGTTTGCGCAAGCCCCGCCCGATTGGTCTGCAATTTTAAAAGAACCAATCCTCGAACCGGGTCAAACCAGTCGCGAGATTACGGCTTATTGTAAACCGCGCATACTCGCTATGCCCGAGATCATTTCAGTTACGGAATGGGAAACCGTAGCCGCATGCATACGAGAGAACGTTTTGGAAAACGTCATTTATCGGGGCGAAGCAAAATCGTGGAGAGATGCCGAAACCAAAGTTGAATGGCTCGAAACGATTCCAACCTCGCACGGTTATTCGATTAAGAAATTGAGATATGAAGCGCTTCCCGGGGTTTGGATTCCGTCGTTACTTTATATGCCTGACAAGATTTCTGGAAAGGTACCCGTAATCCTCAACGTCAGCGGACACGATCCGCTCGGCAAGGCTTCTCCGCCGACCCAATATCGCTGCATCAACCAAGCCAAACGCGGCATGATCGCGCTCAATTGCGATTGGTTCGGAATGGGTGAAATGCGCGTGAGCGGATTCGAGCACGGGCGAATGAATCAACTCGATCTCTGCGGAACAAGCGGCATCGCGCCATTTTATCTTTCACTCAAACGCGGACTCGATTTACTCCTCTCGCTCGAAAATGCCGATCCGAATCGCACCGCCGTCATGGGGCT
>CAZPIK010000495.1:0-2263 GCA_964586185.1 uncultured Candidatus Sumerlaeota bacterium
TCCCTACAAAATCGAGCAGCATCCCGGCAATGTGTTCTGGTGCGCCTGTGGCCACTCGAAGTCGCAGCCCTATTGCGACGGCTCGCATCGCGGAACAGGGATGGCTCCCATGAAAGTGGAAATCACCGAAACCAAAGTCGTCGCGTGGTGCGGCTGTAAACATTCTAACACGAAGCCGTTCTGCGACGGCTCGCATCGGAATCTGCCATAAAACTCAACGGTCTAAAATCGAACGCGCCATAAACACAAGCGTCGCGATCCAGAGGAAGAGCGACGGCCACGCCAGCGTTTCCCAGAGTGCAGTCCAGATTGTGCGCCTTGCGGGTGTAAGATCGGCGATCCAACCCAGCACAAGACCTCCAATCATCCCCCCAACGTGCGCGGCCGTATTCACCCGCATCAGATATCCGGCGACGAGCGCATAGACAAGCCATTGGAAAATCTGATTGCGAATATCGTATCCGCGCGGTCCGACTCGGTGGAAATAGGTGACGCCAAATCCCAGCAATCCGAAAAGCCAACCCGACGCACCGACCGCACCTGAAGTCCAGCCAAATGCAGCATACGCGCTGCCGAGTTGCCCGACCGTAATAAGAACGAGCATCCGCTTGGGGCCGATCTGTTGTTCGATAAAGGGTCCGATCTGCATAAGCGCGGTGGCGTTGAAACCGATGTGGATCAGGCCAAAATGAAAAAGTCCGAAGCCCAAAAACCGCCAGTATTCCCCTGTCTCGTTTAACGCAAAAGGGTAGAGCAGACCGAATCGCATTAATGTTTCATCTGAAGGAAGCAGGATCGCCGAGGGCCCCTGCGAAAGGATCGAGAGGACATACAGCGCCGCCATAACCGCGAGGAAGGCGGAGACGACGGGCGCGGATGATTCACTCCGAGCCAACCCCGCTGCCCGCATGACCTTATACACCCTCGCCGAAGGGACGGACGCGCCACACCTTCCACATCGCTCGTCGGAGCCGTCGAGCAGCGCGTTGCAATTCGGGCAAAATTTATGTTTATAACTCGTCCATTGGAGTCCCGGGGGGAGCGATGGCTTGCGGCCTTCCTGCTTTCTTTTTTCACGTTCGTGCAGACGCCACTCAAGCCGCGTCACGTTGACGCCGAGTTTTTCAAGAAGCCTTTTAAATTCCGGCGTGAGTTGCATTGCCGCTTGCTCCAAGACACGCAATCTATACTGCAACGTCCCCCGAACGCCAAGTCCTTACGCAATGATTCTTTGGCTTCTTTTCTCTCGCGACGCTAATTTATTCGGTCGAATGGGAAACGCATGAAACGGAAAAGCTCGATTTCTCTTCCTCCCTTGGGCGCGCACATGTCAGTTGCGGGAGGCATGGATCTCGCTCTGGAACGCGCGCGATCGGCGGGTTGCACCGCCGTCCAAGTTTTTTTGAAGAACAACAATCAATGGATGGGCAAGCCCTATGACGAGGAGGTCCTGGAGCGCTGGCGCAAGGCAGTCGCCGTCGGTGACTTAGGCAAGCCCATCGCTCACAACGGCTACCTCGTCAATCTCGCCAGTCCCAAAGCCGATCTCCTTAAGAAGTCCATGGACAACATGCAGGACGATCTAAAGCGCGCGGAAATGTTGGGCGTTCCCGGCATCGTCACGCATCCCGGCGCGCATCTGGGCGAGGGCGAAGCAAAAGGAATTCGGCAGATCGCCAAGCAGATCAATATCTTGCTTGATAAGTCCGCGCCGAGCCGCGTTTCGATCTATTTGGAAACGACGGCAGGCCAAGGCTCCTGTATCGGCCATCGGTTCGAGCATATTCGCGACATCATGGACGGGATCAAAGATCGCGCGCGGATCGGAGTTTGCGTGGATACCTGCCACATCTTTGCGGCGGGTTACGATATCCGAACCTCTGAAACCTACGACGCGACATTCAAGGAATTCGACCGCGTAATCGGTCTCGACGCGATCCGCGCGTTTCACGTTAATGATTCAAAGAAGCCCTTGGGATCGCGGGTGGATCGCCATGAGCATATCGGAAAGGGATTCATCGGCGAGGAAGGGTTCCGGTGTTTCATGCGCGACGCGCGATTCGCAAAAATCCCTCACATCATGGAAACGCCCAAGGACGAAACGCTCGAAGAAGATCGAATGAACCTCGCGACACTCAGGCGGCTGGCGGCGGATTGACTTGGCGATTTTCCCGTCAAACCGAAAGGCCGCCCTGGAATCGGAGCGGCCTTCCCGTCATTCGGTAGGTTTCGCTTTCGTCGTTACGGCGCCGGGGTCAGCGTC
>CAZPIK010000496.1:0-2237 GCA_964586185.1 uncultured Candidatus Sumerlaeota bacterium
CGCCAAATTCAGATTGATGTGGCCTTTGCCGTTTGGTTGCAACTTGGAAAACAGCTCTTCGGCGTAACCATATTCGCGGCGAAACGAATCAAGCACTTCGGCTCCAACTTCAAAAACTTCGGCGCAGATACGATTGCTGTCTGGCCTGCACAATCATTCCGTCTAACGTAATGAATGGCTGGGGATTCCTCTATCTCGAACCCGAGATTCTTAAATTAATGGCTGACCTAAAAATTCCGCTTCATTTAAACAACGCGCCACAGAAGCAAATCAGAATAAGGAAGTGAATTCGATGAATTCGATCTTCAAACCCGGACTGTCTCTTATCGTTCTCTTTCTCGCGGGTCTCGGCATGGGCTTTGCGCAATCGCAGGAAAATTTCAAATCACGTTATACGAGCGTCATCGAAAACAAATCAGGCGCGAGTGATGCTCAGCGACTTCACGAAATTTTCAAAATCGCCTGGGAATATCGAATGCACGAATTCCCCGAGAGCGCGACTTACACCGGTTACCCCGGCCAGAATGATCGATGGACGGACATGTCCTTCGAGGCCATCGAGCGCCGCAAGAAAGATTTGCAGGACCCGCACCGCGCGCTGCTTTCGATCGACCGCGAAAAACTGAACGAAGCCGACAAACTCAATTACGATCTCTTCCGCCGCGAGCTCGAGCTCGACATCGAAGGCGCGAAATTCCCCGGCGAATACCTCGCCGTCACGCAGAAGGGCGGCCCCCAGCAAGACCTCGCGCAGACGATCGCGATGATGCCAGCCGCCAATCTCAAGGATTACGAAGACACCCTCGCGCGGCTCAACGCGATCCCGGCGCTCATTGACCAAAACCTCGCGCTGCTCGAACGCGGCATCGAGGAGGGCGTAACCCCTCCACAAATCACGCTTCGCGAGGTCACTCAGCAAACGCGAAATCAGGTGGTCGATGACCCTTTGAAGGCGCCCGTGCTCAAGCCCTTCACCTCATTCCCCAAAGAAATTGCCGAGGCCGACCGCAAGCGGCTCGCCGACGAGGCCGCGGAAATCTACAAGTCGAAAGTCGCCTCTGCTTTCACCAAACTCGCCGATTACCTCGAGATCGCCTACGTCCCCACCGCCCGCGATACGATCGCCGCGATCGATCTCCCCAACGGCCGGGAGTGGTATGCCTACAACGTCCGCGTGATGACGACGACGAACAAAACGCCGCAGGAAATCCACGACCTCGGTCAGAGCGAAGTGAAACGCATCCGCGCCGAGATGGACAAGGTCATCGAGCAATCGGGATTTAAGGGCACCTTCAAGGAATTCACCGAATTCCTCCGCACCGATCCACAATTTTTCTTTACCGAAAAAGAAGATCTGCTTATGGCCTACCGCGACATCGCCAAGCGGATCGATCCTGAACTGCCGAAACTCTTCGGCCGCCTGCCGCGTCTTCCCTATGGCGTGCTCCCCATTCCCGAATACTCCGAAAAAGCGCAAACGACGGCCTATTACTATCCCGGCTCGCCCGCCGCGGGCCGAGCCGGATACTTCTACGCTAACACTTACGATCTGAAATCCCGCCCCAAGTGGGAAATGGAAGCGCTTACAATCCACGAAGCCGTCCCCGGCCATCACCTCCAAATCTCGCTCGCTCAGGAGATGGAAAGCCTCCCCGAATTCCGCAAACACGGCGGTCCGACCGCTTTCGTCGAAGGCTGGGGCCTCTATTCCGAAAGCCTCGGCGAAGAGATGGGTTTCTACCGCGATCCCTACTCGAAATTCGGCCAGCTCACCTATGAAATGTGGCGCGCCGTGCGGCTCGTCGTCGATACCGGCATGCATTCGCTCGGCTGGTCGCGCCAGCAAGCGATCGACTTCTTCATCGAGAATAGCGGCAAAGCCGAGCACGACATCACGGTCGAGATCGATCGCTACATTGTCTGGCCGGGCCAGGCGCTCGCTTACAAAATCGGCGAACTCAAGATGAAAGAACTCCGCGCGCTCGCGACAAAAGAACTCGGCGAGAAGTTCGACATCCGCGAATTTCACGACGCTCTCCTCGAAAACGGCGCAATCCCGATGGAGGTGCTCGAGTCGCACATGAAAGAGTGGATCGAGAATAAAAAACGCGGAACCGAAAACTAAAATTTCTGGAGGGGGCTTATGTTCGACTTCGCGATTCCAGCTTCTCTTCGGCGCGCGCTTAGGCCCAGCCACCAAACTTCATCCATCCTGTTCGCCCTATTAGTCCTCTTAG
>CAZPIK010000497.1:0-2234 GCA_964586185.1 uncultured Candidatus Sumerlaeota bacterium
GGCGGCATTCGTTCGATCAAAGTCGCGTTGCGACAACTTCTCGATCTCTATGTTTGTCTTCGTCCTGTTCGTTGGTTCAAAGGCGTTCCGTCGCCCGTCAAGCGTCCGCAGGATTGCGAGATGGTGATCTTCCGCGAGAACACTGAGGACATTTACGCGGGCATCGAATACGCGGCCGGTTCGCCCGACTCGCAAAAGGTTCTCGATTTTCTCGCCAAGGAATTTCCGAAGGAATTTGGCAAAGTTCGGTTCGGCACACAGAAGGCTTCGCAGGATTGGTGCGATGCGCTTGCGGCGGTCGGCGGTCCCAAACGCGAAGGAACAGTGCAGGTCGGCATCGGTTTCAAGCCGGTCTCTCAACTCGGCACGGAGCGGCTCGTTCATTCGGCGATCAGTTACGCTCTTCGCGAGAAGCGCAAATCGGTGACGCTTGTCCACAAGGGCAACATCATGAAGTTTACCGAGGGGGGATTCCGCGAGTGGGGCTACAAGGTCGCCCGCGACTTCTTCCGCGCCGAAACCGTCACCGAACGCGAGAGCTGGATTCTTGCCAACAAAGAGAAGGACGCGAACATCACCGCCGAGGCGAACGCCCGCGCGATTGATCCCGGCTTTGAGATGATGGTCCCCGCGCAACGCGAAAAGATCGTCAAGGAAGTCGAGACGGCGCTGGCTCTTTGGCCGACTCACGGCGACGGCAAGTGGAAGGCCAAGCTCATGATCAAGGATTCCATTGCCGACATTACGCTTCAGCAGGTGCTGACGCGTCCGAAGGATTTTGACGTGATCGCGACGCTCAACCTAAACGGCGATTACCTTTCCGACGCGCTCGCGGCGCAGGTCGGCGGCATCGGTATCGCTCCCGGCGCGAATATCAATTACGTCACTGGCCACGCGATCTTCGAGGCCACACACGGCACCGCGCCCAAATATGCCAACCTCGATAAGGTCAATCCCGGTTCGGTGATTCTGTCGGGCGAGATGATGCTCCGCTACATGGGCTGGACCGAGGCCGCCGATCTCATCATCAAGGGGATGGACGGCGCCATTGGAGCGAAGACGGTCACCTATGATTTCGAACGTCTCATGGAAGGCGCGAAGCTGGTGGGCTGCTCTCAGTTCGGAAAAGAGATCATCGGGCACATGTAATTGCTCGGATCGCGTTGCGAATAGATTTTATTTAATTGAGATAGGTCGCGTGCGACGCGCGGGTGGATTGTCATCCGTAGTGGTCGCGTGGTTTTGGGATTGTTTGGATGGAAGAGATGGGCTGCAGCCGGGTCGAGAAGCCGCTCTCAGAAGATGGGACGGATGGGACGGATGCGACAGATGTGACATATTCCGGATCGGATTCGAAATTGGGATCAGATTCTGAAACGGAATTGGAATCGAGATCGGGTGTGGGTGAGGGAGTAAGAGGGAAGAAGTTCACGCAGAGGCGCAAAGGCGCGGAGAGGCAAGGAGAGATGCGGAGCTTTCGCAGGTTCCGAATAGAATAACCTGTCCCCGAATTTCCCGAATTTCGTGTCCCCGAATTTCCCAATTTCCATATTTATCACCATTCGATTTAGATAAATCATTAAACTAATATTGAATAAAATGGAGCGCAACTCTATGTAAATCAGCTCAATCGGGTTGTTGTTATCGGCTTGCTGTATATCTTCGTTAAATTTACATTTAACGAAGATGCGGAGAAGCAAGCTTTTGAATTCAAATGCTAAAACAAAACCCCAGAACTCGAAAAAACGGGTTCTGGGGTTCGATCTAAATGCGCGTGGGGACACGCGCGCCCCGGGACGATCGAAAGAAACAGTAGCTTTGGGTCAAACTTAGACCGCGTCGCTTTCGATACCGACGTTGGCGTAAACCCAGGACGACAGGTAGCGTTCCGAGCAGGACGGAATGATCGCGACAATCATCTTGCCCTTGTTTTCGGGGCGCTTTGCTACTTCAAGCGCCGCCCAGGCTATTGCACCGCTGCTGATGCCAATGGGAATGCCTTCCTGCGTCGTGATTTTGTGATTCACGGCTTCAGCGTCGGATTCCTTCACGGCGATGATCTCGTCAATGATTTTGGTGTCAAGAATGGCCGGGACGAATCCCGCGCCGATACCCTGCAAGCGGTGGGGTCCGGGGGGCTTTCCCGCGAGAACCTGCGAGGTCTCCGGTTCGATGGCGATCATCTTAACGGAGGGCTTCTTGGCCTTCAGAACCTCCCCTACCCCGGTGATGGT
>CAZPIK010000498.1:0-2216 GCA_964586185.1 uncultured Candidatus Sumerlaeota bacterium
CAAACTCCGCTTGCAATCTGACGTGCTGATCTTTGATTTTTTCTGCGGCGGCCTTCAGTTCTGAGACTTCGGCCTCCGGGACGCCTGACGATTCTGTCACCGGAGCGGACGGACATTGGGAAAGCTCGCGTTGGCGATAACGACGCCTCCGGAGTCTCAAAGTCGAACGCCGATTATAGCGTTTGGTCGAGTCGGTGCTTCGTGAAGAGGACATATTCCCTGCCTAAAGCAGCTAGAAGTGAAATCGCCCAAGGCGATCAAACCCGCTGATCATGCCACGCGAGGGCAAGGGCTGTCGAGAGCCAATGCGCTTCCCGCAATGCGCACCACCTACTCAAACACGCCCCTTGCGCCTCTGCGTCTTTGCGCCGTTGCGTTAATTTCTTTTTCCTTTTTTATTCTATTCTTCCACGCCGAACATTTCACCGACCAAATCGGCTTGTCGTGCCGGAGCCTTCCGACCCAAAAGCTCAAACGCCCTCGGCGTCGCGATCCGTCCCCGCGTCGTGCGGAGCAAAAAACCGATCTGAATCAGGAACGGTTCGATCACGTCCATGATCGTGTCTTCGGTTTCGCCCGTTGCGACGGCGAGCGTGTTGATCCCCACTGGACCGCCGCCGAATTTTACGATCAGCGCTTCCAGGAATAACCGATCCACAGGATCCAATCCGAGCGAATCCACTTGCAGCAAATCAAGAGCCGCCCGCGCAGAAGCCGCCGTCACTCGTCCGTCGCCTTTCACCTCCGCCCAATCACGCACGCGTCGGAGCAATCGGTTCGCGATGCGAGGCGTTCCACGCGCGCGCTTGGCGATTTCGAGCGCGCCGTCGGGATCTATCGCGACCTGCATGATCCCGGCAGAACGAATCACGATCTTCGATAAATCCTCGGGCGAATAAAATCCGAGACGAAAGAAAAGCCCGAACCGCGTCCGCATCGGGGCGGTGAGCATTCCCGTCCGCGTCGTCGCGCCGACGAGCGTAAAGGGTTCGAGCGAAAGCTTTATGGATTTCGCGTGCGCCCCTTCGCCGATCAGGATGTCGAATTTGTAATCCTCGACGGCGGGATACAGACATTCCTCGACCACGCGGTTCAGGCGGTGGATTTCGTCAATAAAAAGGACGTCGCCTTTGCGGAGATCGGTCAAAAGCGCGGCGAGATCGTCCTTCCGCTCGATGACGGGACCCGAAGTGGACTTCAAGTTTCCGCCCATCTCGGCGGCGATAATGTTGGCAAGTGTGGTTTTTCCGAGTCCGGGCGGACCGGAAAGCAAAACGTGATCGAGCGCTTCTCCCCGCTTCTTCGCCGCCTCAATGGCGAGTTCCAATTGATCGAGCAGATCGCGTTGACCGATGAATTCGGCGCAACGTTGCGGTCGCAGCGAAGTCTCGGCGACTTCGCTTTCGTCATCACGCCGCTGCGGTGATAACACGTCGGCCATAGAACGCCCGTCCCGCCATCCGTTAAACCGATTTCTTGCGACCCTTAAGCACTTCAATAACCACGGGTATCACCGAGACCACGATGATTCCGATGATGACCAACTCAAAATGCTTTTTGACAAACTCGATATTCCCGAACATGAACCCGGCAATAATGCAGATGCTCACCCACGCAACGCCGCCCACCACGTTATAGACGAAGAATTTGCTGTACGTCATCGTTCCGGCGCCTGCGACGAAAGGCACGAACGTGCGGACAATGGGCACGAAACGCGCAAGGATGATCGCCTTGCCACCGTAATGCTCGAAAAACTCGTGAGCGCGATCCAAGTGTTTGCGGTTGAGCAATTTGATGAGCCATCCCTTTGCTCCCGTGCTCGCTTCGGATTCATCCATGCGGAATACGCGGGGGCCGATCCATTTTCCGATGTGGTAATTGAGCGCATCGCCCAAGACGGCGGCCACGATCATCAGCACCGTAACCAAGGTGACATCGAAATATCCGCGGGCGGCGAGCGCCCCGACGGCAAAGAGGAGCGAATCACCCGGCAAGAACGGCATGATCACAATGCCCGTTTCGACAAAGACAATGCCGAACAGAATGCCGTAGATCGCGACGGGATAGTTCCCAACCAGTTCTTCCAACTTGGTGTCGAGATTCAGAAAAAGATCGAGGAAATCCTTCATGACTTACCTTTCAGGCGCGCGGCCAGTCGGTATCATGCCGTCCACTTCACAAGGATTCAACTCTTTGTTCCATGCGTTCGGGAAATG
>CAZPIK010000499.1:0-2213 GCA_964586185.1 uncultured Candidatus Sumerlaeota bacterium
GCGGAATCTGTGAAATCTGCGGATGTACTTCAGAACCCCATCGCCTTGCCGATGTTTTCCTTCATGTTTTCGGTCGAGCCGCCGTTGATCGTCTGCGCGCGGGAGTCAATGTAGGCCTTCGCGATGGGGTATTCCATCATGTAGCCGTAGCCGCCGTGAAGTTGCAGGCAGGTGTCCACGACCTTCTTTTGCAGTTCGGTCGTCCACCATTTGGCCATTGCGGCTTCTTCGACGGTCAGCTTTCCCTCGTTGTGCAGCATGACGCAGCGATTCAGGAAAATGCGCGCGATCAGGATTTCGGTTTTCATCTCGGCGAGCTTGAACCGCGAATTCTGGAACGTGCCGATGGGTCGCCCAAACGCCTTGCGATCCTTGCAGTATTTGATCGTCTCCTCCAAAGCCCACTCACTGGCAACGACGGCGCTTACGGCAATTGTGAGCCGCTCCTGCGGGAGATTCTGGATCAAGTAGTAGAAACCCTGTCCCTCTTTGCCGAGCAAGTTCGCCGCCGGGACTTTCACGTCCTGAAAGAAAAGCTCGGCGGTATCCTGCGCGTGCATCCCGATCTTATGGAGCTTCTTGGAGGGCATATAACCTTCCATTCCGCGCTCGACGACGAGCAAGCTGAACGCGCCATGACGGTTCTTCGGATCGCGGTCGGTCTTGGCGACGACGATGACGAAATTGTTGAGGCAGCCATTGGTGATGAAAGTTTTCTGACCGTTCAGGACGTAATGGTCGCCGCGCTTTTCCGCGTACGTCTGAATGCCCGCGAGGTCGCTGCCGGTATTCGGCTCGCTCATGGCGATGGCGGAGATGATCTCGCCGCTGACCAAACCCGGAAGCCAGCGTTTCTTCTGTTCGTCATTGGCAATTTTGACGACGTAGGGGAGCACGACGTCGCTCTGGAGGGCGAATCCGACGCCCGATGCCCCGACGCGGATCAACTCCTCGTTAACGACCATGTTGTAGCGGAAATCCTTGAGCCCCGGGCCGCCGTATTCCTCCGGCGCTTCGAACGAGAGCAATCCCGCCGCTCCGGCCTTCTTCCAGACTTCGGTCGAGATCATTCCGTCCTTTTCCCACTGCTCGTGGTGAGGCGCGATTTCGTCCTGGACGAATTTGCGCACCGACTCGCGGAAAATTCGGTGGTCTTCTTCGTAAATATTGTCGTACATCTTGTTACTCCTAAATGTTACCCCAACTCCGCCGCGGCGTTGGAAATTACGTAGTTTCCTTCTTTCGTGAAAGCGCGGAAGATGACTTTATTGTCTCCTTCTTTCCACATTTCAGTCGTGATCGTTTCGCCGGGATAGACGACGCCCGAAAACCGAACCTCGAACGCCTTGATCTTCTCCGGTTTGTTATCGCAGAAAGCCTTCATGACCGCCCGCGCGCAATGGCCGTAAGTGCAAAGCCCGTGGAGAATCGGCGTATCGAATCCCGCCAGCTTCGCGAACCGGGGATCAACATGGAGCGGATTCTTGTCGCCGGAAAGTCGGTAAAGTTGTGCCTGATTATCGCGGGTTTTCATGGCGATGACGGCGTCGGGAGGACGGCTGGGCGGTTCGTTCTTGGCGCCGGAGGGACCGCGATCCCCGCCGAAATTTCCCTCGCCCCGGACGAAGATGCTGGCGATGTTCTTAAACACCAATTCCCCTTTTTCGTCCTTGGCTTCAGTTTCGGTCACCACAACGGCCCCTTTGCCCTTGTCGTACACCGCCTTAATCGTCGCCGTCGCCGAGAGCTTGGCCTTGACCGGCAGAGGCTTTGGAACCTCGATACGATTCTCGCCGTGCAGCACCTTCATCAAATCCACTTTGAGCGTGGCGAAGGGGTTGAGCTTGCCGAATCGCACGGGGATGACCGCAAATGTGGGGAGAACCTGAAGCCCGTTCTCATAGAGGAATTGGAGCTCGTTTGTCTCTGCGCCGATTCCAAGCGCATAAAGGATGACGTCGTCTTGATCGTATTCGCATGTCTCCGGGCCAAACACTTGACCGACGGCTTCGAGGTTGAGAGCCATGATGTTGTCCTTTCGTTTTAATTCAATCCGTCCTGCGGATTGAATCGGGCATGGGCCGCCCGCTTTTTTGCACCATTCCAGTCCTAAAGTCCATGATGATTCGTGGGAGCATTCTGCAACGATGGTAACGGAATATGGAGGCGGGCTTGCATGGAAGCGCCCCCGGTGATACGGTTTTTCTGCCAAT
>CAZPIK010000500.1:0-2160 GCA_964586185.1 uncultured Candidatus Sumerlaeota bacterium
CAGCCGATAGAAAAGGGGCGACTTTTCGCGCTTTTTGGAGGAGGAGCCGTCCCAAATTATGACTGCTATTTTGAATGTTCACGCCCGCGAGGTTTTGGATTCGCGCGGTAACCCGACCGTCGAGGTTGAGATCGCCACCGAATCGGGTGCGATTGGCCGCGCCATCGTCCCCTCAGGAGCTTCGACCGGAACCCACGAGGCGCTCGAACTGCGCGATAAAGACGAGAAGCGTTACGGCGGCAAAGGCGTTCTCACCGCCGTTGCCAACGTCCGCGAGAGAATCGCTCCCGAACTCGTCGGCTTCGACGTCACCGATCAAGCCGCGCTCGATCAGTTGCTCATCGCTTTGGATGGAACGGAGACGAAATCAAATCTCGGCGCGAATGCGTTGCTCGGAGTTTCGATGGCTGCCGCCCGCGCCGCCGCCGAAGACCTCGGACTTCCGCTCTATCAATACTTGGGCGGAATCGGCGCGCGAGAAATGCCCGTTCCGATGATGAACATCATCAACGGCGGCGCGCACGCGGACAACAATCTCGACTTCCAAGAATTCATGATCATGCCGGTCGGCGCTTCGAGTTTTTCCGAGGCCCTTCGGATGGGCGCGGAAATTTTTCATAAGCTTAAGGGATTGCTTCACGAGAAGGGTCTCAGCACTGGTGTTGGCGATGAAGGTGGATTTGCGCCGAGCCTGAAAAGCAACAGCGAGGGCGCGGAGTTTATCCTTCAGGCGATCACGAAAGCGGGCTATACCCCCGGCAAGGACGTCTTTCTCGCGCTCGACGCCGCCGCCAGCGAATTTTGGAATAAGGAAGAAAAAGTTTACGAACTCGGAGCCGAGAACAAGCCGAAGAAACCGACCGAAGAGATGATTGGTTACTACGATGCGCTCTGCAAAAAGTATCCGATTATTTCCATCGAGGACGCGCTCCACGAGGAGGATTGGGAAGGTTTTGCAAAACTTACAAAGGTGCTCGGCGAACGGGTTCAATTGGTCGGCGACGATCTCTTTGTTACCAACATTAAATTCCTTGAACGCGGAATCGCCGAGTCGGTCTGCAACTCGATCTTGATCAAGGTCAATCAGATCGGGACGCTCAGCGAAACCTTTGACGCAATCGAAATGGCGAAGAAAGCGGGTTACACTGCAATCGTCAGCCATCGCTCGGGCGAATCGGAGGATAGCACCATTGCGGATATCGTCGTCGCGACGAACGCGGGACAGATCAAGACTGGTTCGATGAGCCGCACCGACCGGATTGCCAAGTATAATCAACTCCTCCGTATCGAGGAAGAATTGGGCGGAGTCGCTCGCTATCGCGGTATCGCGAATTTCTATAATTTAAAAGGCCGAAAAAAATCGTAAGCCGGGACGGATAAAATGAACCTTCAAATTGCCGAAGAAACTAACGCAAAGACGCAAAGATGCAGAGGCGCAAAGAGGTTATTTTATTCTTGGGAGCGCTATCTCCATCATCGAACATTCTACAATTCTATTCTCTGTCTCTGCGTCATTGCTCCTTTGCGTCTTTGCGTTGATTTCTTACGATTGTCATCTCAACGCTTCGACCTCATCCTCGCTCTGCTCTTGGTGGCGATCCTCGGATTTGGCGTTGCTCCGACTTCAGCCCAAGCCGCCGAAACCAAGTTCGCCATCGCCGTCATTCCCAAAGGCACAACTCACGAGTTTTGGAAATCCATTCACGCAGGAGCCGTCAAGGCCGGTCGCGAACTTGGCGTGGAGATCATCTGGAAAGGTCCCCAGCGCGAGGACGACCGCGAAATGCAAATCCAGGTCGTTGAAGATTTCATTAGCCGAAAAGTGAACGCCATCGTCTTGGCTCCGCTCGATGATAAAGCGCTCGTTCGTCCCGCTTCAGACGCAATGAAAAAGAAAATCCCCGTTGTCATCATTGACTCAGGATTGCAAGGGAAGGATTACTCCGCGTTCGTTGCGACCGATAATTTTAAGGCGGGCGAACTTGGCGGAAAGCGGCTCATCGAAGTGATGGGCGGCAAAGGCAAAGCCATCCTTCTTCGTTATCAAGAAGGTTCGGCCAGCACGATGGAGCGCGAAAAAGGGTTTCTCGCCGCGCTTGGGTCCGCGCCGGGGATCGAACTCCTTTCCTCCAACCAATACGCGGGAGCGACGGCGGAAAC
>CAZPIK010000501.1:0-2160 GCA_964586185.1 uncultured Candidatus Sumerlaeota bacterium
ACGGTCGGAACGAGGCGGAATACTATGATATCGCGACCAAAGCGCAAATCCTCGTCCACATGAAGATCGCCCATATCGTCTTGCGGACCGGGATAGAGAGCGCCAAAGGGAGGCTGCACAGAATTTTGATACCGTTCGTAGATGGGAGTCGCTCCGCCAACAATCTGCGCGTGGAATTGGAAGTCGTCGCTCGCGCCGTTCCAATCCGCGTCATTATCGCGACCGTCGAGTGGCTCTTCATCCGTGGCGCCGTCATCATCGTTGTCAATGCCATCGCCATTCGGAGCGACAGCGTCGAGCGCAATTAAATTAGGCACGAAGCTCCCAGAGAATGTCATTCCTTTGAATTCATCGGTCATGATGGTCATCGCCGTCATGCCGCCGCGTAAAGCTTCGAGTCGCGCCGAATTCTCATCTGAAGTTCGGATCATTTGAATGAAACTGGTATAGACCGCGGCAAGAAATGTCATCGCAATCGCAATGGCCGTCAAGACTTCAAGAAACGTAAATCCCGCCCGCCGGAACCGACGGAATCGAACGAGGGAAAGTGGCGCGCGCGATAACTTCATTCGATTACTTATCAAACATGTATTCGTCAATCGGCTGAAGGCGGCCATAGAAATTCACCTTCTGACCGCCTCGGAAGGTCGGCGAAATATAAATATGAACTCTCGGGATGCCCGGATTGTCGCGAGGATCGGTCGGATCGTCAATCACCATGCCAGCATTATCGCGGTTGATATAAAGCTCGCTTCGCGCGCTGAACGCATAGGCGAGCCTGGGTTCCATCGGAAATGTGATGAGCGAACTGGGAGCCGTCATGTTCTTGATTCCATTGATCAACTTATCCAGTTCATCATTATCCCGACGGATTTCCTCGACCTTCGACATCGCCAACATCGCGCCGAGCGTTCGCAATTCAGCCATCTCGTTGGCTTTCATCGTGCTCGGATACATCCACATCACCGAAATGACGCCCGCCGTGAGGATTCCCATGCCGATCAAGACTTCAAGCAATGTGAATCCCCGAAGCGAGAGTTGTTTGGAATTGAACTGCATGTGGAACATTCTCTACCGCCTGTGCGCCAGCACTTTAGGCGTTCCGGTCGTGGCGTAAAGCTTGACCGTATAAATATTGTCGTCGGGAACCGGATCCTTCCCGAGTTCGTATAGGAAGATTCGGGCGTCATTGTTCGCGCTGCCGTCCGGCCCGAAAATAAAAAACTGCAAACCCGTTGTCGCTGGCGGTCCGGTGGGATATTGCACTCCATCCACGAGCACACGATGATCAATGGCTTCGGGCGTGACCAATTTGGCTCCGCCCGGAATTGGCGTTGCGACCGGATCGGTTGGATCGGCGATCTCATCAATCCAGAAATTGCGATTATCCAGATCGAGCGTTACCCGAAAAAAACCATTACGTGCGATGGCGTAGGATCGCGCCGATGAAAGGACATGGCTGAGCCGAATCGCCACACTCTCAACAACTTGTTCTTTGGTGAAAATTCGATAACCCGACATACCAATTACAGAGACAACCATCGCAATTGCAATTGCCGCGATCATTTCAACAGCGGTATAACCAACGCGACTCCATTGCATTCTTCGGCTATTGAAATTGACTTGGGTCATTTCGATTCGACTCGCATATCAAAATGGCGAAAGTTTAGGTTATTCAAAGGTTTACAAAATCCCAAAGCCCGTTGCCCCGATCAGCGCGATCCGCCGCAGAGGCAAATCCCGTCCAATAGAAGGGTATATCTCCCTCACGGGGATGTCAACGCAACAAGGAATCTAGATCATCCTCTCACTGGCCCTCCTACTCTCGATCAAAGAGAATAAGCAAGAGTAGGAGTTGGAGTGGTAGTTAGGAGTGCGTGTCGGAATGAGAATAGCTTTTTTGTCGCTGAAATCATTGTCTTCTTACTTGCGTAGTTTATGTATGCGGGGTATCCCTTTACGGAATGTGTGTTCGTGATTCGAGGAGAATATTCATGAAACGTTTTCTAATCGTCGGCCTGATGATTGGTTGTGCTTTACTCACATCTGGTGTAAGCGCAGATAAACCCAAGACCGAAAACGTCGTTGTCGTCACTTGGGATGGTTTCCGCTGGCAGGAATTTTTTGGAGGCGCGGACGAAACGATTCTCGCTTCCAAAG
>CAZPIK010000502.1:0-1836 GCA_964586185.1 uncultured Candidatus Sumerlaeota bacterium
CGAATTGCAGAATTTTCGGAGAGGAAGCGAATTCGATCGCGGTAAACGGTGAACACCTTGGCCATCCGAATCGGATCATATTTATCCATGCGGACACCGTGTTCCGGTGTTTCAATTACGACCTCGTGCTGTCCCACTGCGGGTTTAGATTCGAGAGGCGGGGATGCGGCAACAACGGATGAGGCCGCCATTTGTAGCGCGGCAAAACTGTTTGGCACAACGCGCAAATCCCAGGACGAGCCATTCGGAGTGGCTGCATCGGCGGGAAGAACATACACCGCCGGAGGAGTCAGATGTTCATGACCCGGACAGAACGGACAAACCACGTTCGCGCGCAAATGTTCGACTTCATTGCTGCGGTATTCAACGGGGCGGGCGGCGCGACCTTCGGCAATGATCACCCAAATTCCGGTGATGGGATCGCGCCGAATGTCTGAAACGTTATTCATGCTTAATCGCCAAGCAAGTTCTGTTTAATCTCTTCGAGATAGGGCTTCGAACGTTCATAAAGCGCCGGATCGGCGCCTGCTCCGAGAAAGAAAAATGCCGCCTTAGCATAATTTTTCTGCTTCATATTGATGAGAGCGAGATAGAAGTTCGCGTAGGGATCGGCGGGGTTTTCTCTTAGCGTATCGCGAAAAATCTTCATCGCGTCTTCGGTTTTGCCCTGGAGGTAATAGGCGCGTCCGAGCCGCGCGGTGAGGTCTTGCTCGGGCGCGAGCTTCAGGGAAGAATCGAACTGAGCGATGGCCTCATCGGGCTTTTCGATTTCAAGGTAGCAATCGCCGAGTTGCGTGAGCCGGGTCCAATCCTTCGGATTGCGCTCGATGAGATAGAGCAAATGAGGAATCGCTCCAGCGAAATCCTTTTCGGCAATCGCGACGTCAACCGCTCTAACGTGACGGCGCAATTGAAATCCCGACCACGAGCCGATGACGATCAGCGCGCAAACGAACACAAAGCCGCCGACGATGATGAGCGCAATTTTGCGAATCTGCGCTGGAGACTGCGAGGAGGTTGTTCGGTTTTCGGTTGTAACGGCTTCGGGCATGGATGGAAAAATTCCAAATCTAATCACGGGCGATGACACCCGTGCCACAGACAATTTCTACCACGTCAAGCGCGCTTATCAGGCGTCTTCGGCCTCTTCATCGCCGCCGGAATCGCCATCGCCGTATTCGAGATCGGCCATGCGAACGGGCATGACGAGAAAAAGCGAAGTGGGATCGGAATCGCACTCGAATACAACCGGTGCGGCGCTGTCTTTAACTTTCATGCGGATGATGGCGTCGGGCATGTTGCGCAGGACTTCCGTTAGGTATTGATGACTAAATGCGATCTTGAAGGGTTCGTCGGCATAATTGATTTCGATCTGCCCTTCGTAAGAACCATCCTCGAATGACTGCGCGCTGATTTCGAGATTGTTGCGCGAGAAGGCGAGGACGATAGAATTGAATTTCCGTTCGGCAAGAATGGCGGCGCGGCTGATCGCGTCGGTGAGTAAAGCCTTGGGAAGCTCGATCTTCTTCTTAAAGGTCGCAGGGATGACCGTCTCGTATTTCGGGAAGCTCCCTTCGATCAATGCGCAGAGGTAAGTCAGATTGGTGATCGAAAAGATGGCTTGTCTTTCGGTGAGCGCAATTTCGATCTCGCCTTCATCTCCGATGGCTTTATCCACTTCGATGAGGACGTTTCGCGGAATAATCGCGCTGACTTCTTTTTTTGATTTGCCTTTGGTTTCAACCGGCTCGGCAATGGACTTGCCAAGTTTGCGTCCATCCGTTGCGACGGCGACCAAGCCATCGGGAGTAAGAATGAAATAAGCGCCCATCAAGA
>CAZPIK010000502.1:1846-2115 GCA_964586185.1 uncultured Candidatus Sumerlaeota bacterium
GCTTTAGATCGGCCTGCTTGAGCGTGATGCGCATCAGAATATCAGTCTTCGGCCAATCGGGGAAGTCATCCGCTGGCATCGTCGCAAGATGATAGACGTTGCGGTTGCAGGTGAGAGTCAGGCGTTGCCCGGACGTCACGACGGCAACATCATCATCGGGGAGAAGCCGCACAATATCGCCCAGGGTTTTTGCGGGAACCGTCGTGCGACCCGCCTCCTCGACGCGGCCTTCGAGCGAGACCTTTGAAAAGGTTTCCAGATCGGTGGCG
>CAZPIK010000503.1:0-1000 GCA_964586185.1 uncultured Candidatus Sumerlaeota bacterium
GGGGCGTAGTGGAACTCGATTCCTGCGTGATGCACGGCCCGACGATGAGAGCAGGCGCAGTGGGCGCGCTTCAAAACATCAAAACGCCGTCGCGAGTTGCAAACATGGTGATGCGAAAGACGGACCATGTGTTTCTTGTCGGCGCGGGCGCTCTTGAATTTGCAAGGGCAATGGGATTTCAAGAAACGAACCTGCTAACCGAAGCTGCACGTGAACAATGGATGCGATGGAAATCAACGCTCTCGAAGGAAGACGATTGGCTTGACAGCGATGAAGTGAAGAAGGATTTTGGAGAAAGTCAAGCCATCAAAGGGCTATCAAGACGGCCGACCGGAACGATCACTTGCTTATGTTTGAATGAAAAAGGCGAACTTGGGGGCTGCACGAGCACCAGTGGGCTTGCTTTCAAAATTCCAGGCCGGGTCGGGGATTCGCCGATCATCGGCGCAGGACTTTACGTTGATGGAGAAGTTGGCGCCGCTGGTTCGACCGGTCGAGGCGAAGCCAACATTCAAGTGTGCGGCTCGCGCACCGTGGTTGAAAATATGAAGGACGGAATGAGTCCGAAAGAAGCGATCATGGACGTGCTCAAACGCGTGTGCGACCAAACTCGCACCGAAAGACTGTTGGCAAGGAAAGGTCGCCCGAACTTTAACCTGACTTATTATGCTCTCAGGAAGGACGGGGCATACGCGGCCGCGAGCATCTACAAAGGCGGCAATTTTGCGCTATATGATGGCGCACAAAACCGCGCCGTCGAACTTGATTTCCTGTATGAAAAAGCTTAGTCGTGCGCGTGGCTCAGGAGCCAAATGAGGAAGACTGACAGCGCGACGCTGATGATTGGATAGATCATCGAGAGCGAGCCGAAGTTGGTGAGAATGCTGATCGCGCCGAGCACGACGCGCAGATAGCAGACAAACTTCATGCCCTCGAACGCCCAGTTTTGGCCAAATATCACGCCCAGCCCGTCCGCAACAAAAACTATTCCCATGATCCC
>CAZPIK010000503.1:1010-2080 GCA_964586185.1 uncultured Candidatus Sumerlaeota bacterium
CCGGGCAGGAATCCGAGCCCTCCGCCGCCCATTGGTCTAAAGGACGTTTCGAGAACGAACGCCACCAGGATAAGCAATGCGCCTTCGAGAATCCAAAGCCCCGCAGCGATGCAAATACAAACGTGTTTCCAGTTATAACCGACTGGAAGCGCTTGTCCAGCGTATTGGTTTACGGGTGGGATAGCGTGCGGTGGGGCAGACGACATCGCGTGAACCGCCAGCGGTTGCGGCGGAGCCTGTGTAGCATTGAGCGGCGCGAAACACAACTGACAGTGTGTCGCCCGCGCGCCAACGATTGCCTCGCATTTAGGACAGCGATTCATACATGCACCCCTATTTCCATGTTTCCACGAAATCGGGGACGCCGGGGCAGGCAATCTTACGGGCTCCATATACGACGCATGAGCTCGTACCCTGCGGGATCGTGAACTTTCAATTCATCGCGTTTGAAAGGGAAGAAATCATTTCCGTTGAACCAAGCTTCAGTGAGCTCGGCGAAGTACTCCATCGGATTCGTGGAAGCGTAACCTTTTCTTGTCCCGCCTCTGTTGTGCGCGACGACATCGTAGAGGTGATTAACCATTGCGTTTTTGTAACAGGCTTCGATGTAACGGTCGTCGTAGCCAAATTCAAGATCGTGGTATCCGTGCGCGAGTTCGTGCATGACCATCAAAGGCTGGTTCAAGTTCACCCATTCAACAAACGTCTTTGCGTTTGAAATCTCGACGCCGTTCTCTTTTTGTGGATTGTAGTGATGTTCCTTGAGCCAATCAACGTCGGGATGGTAGCAAGCGCACGGAAAGTCGGTGTTGTTTAGCTCCATCCAAATGTGGATCCGGCGCATCGTGGCAAGCTGTTTCGGTGGGACTAAATCACAGACTTCTTTCAATTCGCTCTTCATCAGTTCGAGTGCCGGGGTCAGAGCGTTTGGCTCGGCGAGCAGTTTCGAGCTGATAAGCACGCTGAACCCCTCGATCTGCCTCAAGGTGTACGAGCTTGTGGGTTCGAAAGTCGAGCCATTTGCTTGGGTCAGTAAAGCGAGTGCTGCAATTCCAATCATGTTGAGCATT
>CAZPIK010000504.1:0-2065 GCA_964586185.1 uncultured Candidatus Sumerlaeota bacterium
GAAACTGACGCCGAAAAAGCGTGGTCGCCCGCCCAAAAATCGGGATGAAGAGTAGCTGGAACGCAATAAATAGTATCCTGTCCCCGAATAAAAAAGTAAAAGAAAAGGACGTTTGACAGCATTTCCTTGACCTTTCTTTTCGAATTCGAGACAATCCCCGTTCGGTTCCGTGCGCCAAATGTTCGGGACTTTCGCTGGCTGAGAATTCGGATCCGCAACACCCATATTTGAAGACAAAAGGAGCGTCTCATGGCTTTCACCCTACCTGCCCTCCCCTATGCGTTTAACGCGCTCGAACCCCACATTGACGCCAAAACGATGGAAATCCATCACGGCAAGCATCATCAGGCTTACATTACGAACGCCAACAATGCGCTGGCCGATCTGCCGGAGCTTGCTGCGCTTTCGGTCGAGGAACTTTTGAAGAATATTTCCAAGGCTCCCGATGCGAAGAAGCAGGCGCTTATCAATAACGCGGGCGGACATGCCAATCACAGTCTTTTCTGGCAGCTTATGGCTCCCAGTAAGGGGGGCGAACCCAAAGGAAACCTTGCTGATGACATCAAGAGTGTCTTTGGCGAATTTGCCAAGTTCAAGGAAACGTTTGCCAATGCCGGGATCACTCGCTTCGGCAGCGGATGGGCTTGGCTCGTCGTCGGCGCGGATAAGAAACTCTCCGTCATCAACACCTTGAACCAAGATTCGCCCCTCATGCAGGGGCTTACGCCGATCCTCGGATTGGACGTCTGGGAGCACGCTTATTATCTCAATTACCAAAACCGTCGCCCCGATTACATCGCGGCGTGGTGGAACGTGGTGAATTGGGATAAAGTCGCTGAACTTCACAAAGCCGCCAAAGGCTGAGGGAAGATTTGAACAAACCACCTGATTAAAAGGGCGGTCAATATGGGAGTCCCATCGCAGGCTTCGGGTCGAACCCCGGCAGCCGGTCTTAGGTGGGATTCATAAACCTTTCACTATTTTGTAAAGATGATGGAGGTCGTTCGATGGTTCGCAGGAACTCGCAAGAGTTGAATTGGTCCCGCTTGGGACGATGCTTGGCGCTCGTCGTGCTCGGGCTTTTCGCCCTGAATGTCACGGGATGCAAACTTTTCAAGAGGGGCAAGAAGGATGACTCCGCTTCGCTCCAAAACCCCGGTGACCTGAACCCAGGGATCAAAGGATCGGGTGAAGGCGTTGCTGGCGCGGGGACCGGAGATGAAGAGCACGGCAATTTGAAGCCGCTCGGCGCCGATCCCTATGGGTTCCAGCCCATCTACTTTGATTATGATAGCAGCGCAATCCGCGCGGATCAAAGCGACAGGCTTGAGCATAATCTTGATCTCCTCAAGAAGAATGACAAGATTCGCGTGTCGGTCGAGGGAAACTGCGACGAGCGCGGAACGACGGAATACAATTACGCGCTGGGTGAACGTCGTTCGCGTGTCGTGATCGCATATTTCGCCAAGGCCGGGATTGACGCCAGCCGTCTTGTGGCCGCTTCCAAGGGCGAGGAAAACCCCGTGGCTACAGGGCATGACGAATCCGCGTGGTCGCAAAACCGTCGCTGCGAATTCATCATTCTGGCCGAATAACGTTTTGGGCGGCGCGGAAGCTCACGGTATTTTCCGTCCGAAGACGCGCCAGTTCAAGGAGCTTGCTTTCATAGCGTGGGAGGCGGACGAAGTCTGCCTCCCACGTTTCATTTTTGGGGCTTCTTAAAACCTCCCGTGCGCTGCAGGGCTTGGACTTGAAGGATCGCTTACACGCGGTTTCGCTTCGTTCCACGCCGGGCTACAATCTGCCGTCCGCGTTCGGGGATTCTGAATTGCGGTTGTTTATTTGCGTCGCCTATAAGAAATCGGCTCGATAATCGTCTACGGAAATGATGAAACTCATTTGCCCAACTTTACAAAAATCATTTTTCGCGCTCGGCATTTGCTTTTGGATGGGTGCGTTTGCCTGCGGGAAGCCGACTACAACGATAGCTCCGACGCCGGAGGATTGGTTCACGCGCGAGCGGGTGATTCGGTTTAATGGAGAGAAATCGGTCGGGCACTTGCGC
>CAZPIK010000505.1:0-2054 GCA_964586185.1 uncultured Candidatus Sumerlaeota bacterium
CATCAATCTCGCTTTAGTTTTCGTTGGGTCGCCCCAAATACTTTAGACCTATTTTAATGCGACAAAGCCAATACCCCAGAAAGCAAATCAACTCAAAGCGGCGCGTCTAATTTTCGGCCTTGATTGGAGAGAGCGCAAAGGAATTACGGCTTGCGGGACGCCCGCGTAACTTCAATAATCGTGTCGTTCGCTCATCGTATCCAAAAGGAGACCCGCCATGCTGTCGGTTATTAGGTTACGCGGATTGATTTTAGCAGTTCTGAGTTTGCTCTTAGTAACGCCTGTATTTTTAAGTCAGGCAAAAGCTGCCGACGAAGCGGACGTCCAAGGCTTCGAATCGCTACGCCAACGTCCTGTGGAAATTTGGAGCGATGGAACTCGGCTTGCGGGCGATCTCTTTTATCCGCGCGACCGCAAGGAGGGAGAAAAACTTCCGGCGCTCGTGCTTTGTCACGGTTGGGGCGGCGTCAAGGCGCATCTGAATCCGCAGATCGCACCGCGTTTTGCCGCAGCGGGATATATCGTTCTGACGTTTGATTACCGTGGCTGGGGCGAGAGCGATTCGCGGCTCGTCGTGACGGGCGCGATGCCCAAACCGACCAAAGGCGCTCCAGTTGAAGTTTCAGCAACCGCCATACGTGAAGTCGTGGATCCCTTCGATCAGCAGGAGGACATTGACGCGGCGATTTCGTTCATCCTCGGCGAACCGGGAGTGGATACGTCGAGAATCGGCATTTGGGGATCGAGCTTCGGCGGCGGTCACGTCGTCTGGCGAGCCGCCCACGACGACCGGGTTCACTGCGTCGTTGCGCAGGTCGGGGCAATGGACGCGCGTGAAGGCGTTTTAAGGATGATCGCCGAAAAGGGAAAATCAGTGGCAGACATCGAAACCGACCGCACCCGCCGCGCGCGAGGCGAACTCCCGCCCGTTCCGCAGGGCGTGGATCAAGCGCCCGGTTTGCGCGGAACGCCTTACAACGAGCGGTTCGTCCGTTTCGTACCGTGGGAACACGCGCACAAAATCAAAGTTCCGGTGATGCTGATTGACGCCTCGAAGGAACACTACTTCGACATCCGTGAGCACTCGGGTAAGGTTCATGAAATTCTAAAAGGCAAAGTTCCCGTCGAGTACCATGTGCTCGATCAAATCACCCATTACGGCGTCTATCAGGGCAAACCACTCGACGCGGTCATGGCGCTCGAAATTCCGTGGTTTGATAAGCACTTGAAGGGAAAATAGAAATTGAAAAGGCGACCGACCGCTCGATGTTTCTCCTGTTATGTACGGAACTCATCATCAAGTCCTCGTTTCATGATGCTCTGGATCGCGCCTGAGGCACAGCTATAAGTATTGGAGACGGCTTGCATTCGTGCAAAGGCATCGGTGTCAACCACCGTGACCATTTTCGCCAAGGCTCCAGCGGCAGCAGATCTCGCTGAACCCATATATTTTGGGGAGAACTCGTCGGCCCATGCTCGCGAATCCTCGATAACCGAAAGCAATGCGGGTATCGCAGATCGTGCAGCCGAACCAATCCGCCCAAGCGCTTCCGCAGCTTCCGCTCGGTCAGACCAATGGAGTTGTTCGTTTTGTAGAATCTGAGTGAGAAGTGGAACGGCCTCTGCGGATGCTGGCCCGTATTCAGCCAAGGTGCGGCAGGACGCTCCAATTACACGGGTCGGGAAACGCTGCATGAACTCAATGATCACCGGCACAATGGTTTGCGCTTCGTTTGCAAAATGACGAAGCGCTTCAAAAGCCGAGGCAAGATGCCATTCGGTATTGCCCTGCTCCTCGTTGGATGAATGAACTGAAAGCTTCGCATCGCGGATGACTTGAAGCACATGGGTAAGATCGTGGGGACGTTCGATCTCGGGAAGTTTTCTCCACGTCAATTCGGGAATTTGAGCCGTAAGGCGACTATCTGCGCCGCGCACGAATTTGACAATTGGATGTGGTCCTTCGTTCGCGGATTTCAAGATAATCTCCGCAATTTGGTTGAGGGCGGTTTCCGTTTGATAGCGATCCGCGAAAAGCTGGTGCGCCTTCTTGC
>CAZPIK010000506.1:0-2009 GCA_964586185.1 uncultured Candidatus Sumerlaeota bacterium
CTGGTCTTCGGAACCAGGTGTCGGGGGTTCGAATCCCTCCTGGCGCGCCAATAAATTCTTCTTGTCGGCTCGGAGAGCCGACCTACAAAATCCAACAAGACTTTTTGCTATTGAATGAGCGAACGGGTGATTTCCAGTATCACCGCGTCCATGCGTTGTGCGATTTCAGGCGCGGAAAGCCTCGAATTGGAAACCATGAAAACGAAGTGAATCGGATGTCCCGCGCGGGTATTCGCCCAACCGGCCATCGTATGAAGCGTCCCAAACGAGCCGCCAATTGCACGAACCTCCGGGCGATTCTGCGACTGCATGTCCACGCCCATTCTCATGCGCGATTCCATGGGACCCGGCTCTCCGCATGAAGCAAACGCCTCCTTCAACCATTCGCCATTCGAACCGTACAATAAGCGATCCATGATCAGCATCGTCTGACGCGGCGAGGCGCGATTGATGTTCGACATGCCCGAACCATCCGCCATGACAAAGCTCGAACCGACAATTTTTTGGTCGCGAATGTAGCGCATCACCGCGCGGGTTCCATTCTCGAATGATCCGGGCTGGCCCGTTGCTTTTCGTCCAATGGTTTTCAGGATGACTTCGGCGTCGAGTGTGCGATCCCATTTGAGCATCCGCGATATGATCTCGGAAAGTGGAGGCGATTTTCGTTCGAGCCGAAGTTCGAGGAGCGGCGCGTTTTTGTCCCTATCCCAATCTCTATCCCGATCCCGCTCCGCTTTCTCAATCTCGTCCTTGTCTTTTGCCTTGAGCCAATCTTGGTCGCGTTCTTCGTGCGCGTCGGCCACCGGCATTTCACCCTGCGTGACACGTTCGGCGAGCTTTACGTCGTTGATCGCGAACCGCGCGATGAGCGCCGCCGCAAAATATTCGGCGGGATGAGCCACCGTGACGCGGTCGTGTCCGCGAAAGTTGGCGGGAACATGACCCTCGCCACTTACGACGTTGCTGCCGGGCCGACGAGTGAATCGGCGGTCCGCGTCGCGACCGGATTCGACTCGAATATTGTTCGAGAAATGGATGAACTTGGGAAGCGGTGGAAAAAGTGTGTAGGTGGCAATGCGGCGTTCAAACTTGCGCGTGGGATTCCACATGATGTCAAAGCAGTTGTCATTAAAGTTGAGCGCAGAAATTTCTGGGATGTAGGGCGAGCCGACTTCCTCGTCTGGCCAGCCTATCGGATACGGGCGCTCGTCGAACGCCGTAAGATCAAGCGTAAGCGGACCTTCAACCGCGTGAATCCGTCGCTTGCGCAATTCCTTGGCCCATTCATCGAGTGTTGCGTAGACCGATTCAAGAGGTTCTCCGGGATTCACGCTCCATGAGGGATCGCCCTCTCCCCTAACCCAGATACCGCCTTTCAAATATCGCGAGCGGAGCCAATCCCCTTTGAGCTTGGCCTTTTTTATTTCGCCCGCGGCAAGAAATTCGGTGGTGAAACGATAATCGGGTCCGAGAGCTTTTAGCGCGGCGGCTGTAAGAAACAGTTTCATTAAACTCGCGGGAGGTAGCGGGAGATCGGCATCATGATCGCAAACCGGGACGTGATGGACGAGGTCAACGGCATGGAAGGCCACCCTCGCGCCGTGCCCCCAATCCAATTCCCCAATCTTGCGGTCTAATAGCCGTCCCAAATAACCGTAAGAGTTCTCCCTCGCTTCGGGGTCTCGCGGTTCTCTCGGTCGGAAGGGACGGCGAGGTTCCATGACGGGGGGTATTCCCCGACGAATATTAGAGGACGGTTCGCCTTCGCCCGAGCAGACTGTCGTTCCGAGCAAGATGGTCATGAGGCACGAAATCGCGATACGATGAAGCGGGAGAGTGTTGAAACTGTTACGCATGGGCATATTGACCCTTTGTCAACTTAGCCCCTCTTTGATAGGGTGTTCAACTCTTATTGTTGAATGGGAATGGACGATCCAGTCATGAATGCAAGTTTAGAAAATAAGATGAATCCCAAAAAAAGACCGGCAGCGATTGCGGGCCGATTTTAC
>CAZPIK010000507.1:0-551 GCA_964586185.1 uncultured Candidatus Sumerlaeota bacterium
ACCTTCCTTTATGGCGACGGTGTCTTCGAGGGGATTCGCGTTTATGAGGGTTGCATCTTCCGGCTGAAGCAGCACTTGGAGCGGCTTTACGATTCGGCAAAATACATCATGCTGGAGATACCGCTGGCGATGGACGCCCTCGCTGAAGCGACCGCCGAGACCGTGCGTCGCAACAATATCAAGAACGGATACATTCGTCTGGTCGTGAGTCGCGGCGTCGGGACGCTTGGGCTTGCCCCGTGGAACTGCAAAGGCGGGAGCATCATCATCATTGCCGATACGATCACGCTCTACTCGGACGAGACCTACCAAAAGGGAATGCGGCTCGTGACCGTCGCCACGCAGCGGATGGGTCCCGCCGTGTTCAATCCGCGCGTGAAAAGTTGCAACTACCTAAACAACATTATGGCGAAGATCGAGGCTCATAACGCGGGCTTTGAAGAGGCGTTGCTTCTCGACGACAAGGGTTTCGTTGTCGAGTGCAGCGGCGACAACATTTTCGTCATCCGCGACCGCAAAATCACGACGCCGCCGACTTACCTTGGGGCGTT
>CAZPIK010000507.1:561-2006 GCA_964586185.1 uncultured Candidatus Sumerlaeota bacterium
CACGCGCGATTGCTTCATCGAGATCGCTCGCGAAAAAGGCTATGAGGTTCGCGAGGAACCGTTCACGCGTTACGAGGTCTTTACCGCCGATGAATGCTTCCTGACGGGCACGGCGGCGGAGGCGATTCCGGTCGTCGAAGTGGACGAGCGCAAAATCGCGAATGGCAAACCGGGGCCGATCACGCAAGAACTCATCGCCGAATTCCGAAAGCGAACGAGTAAAGACGGCAAGCAGGTTTATTAAGACTCGTTGAACGACCTCAGCGTGGGAGGCGATCTCCGATCGTCGATTCGGCAGTCGGAGACTTCCTCCCACATTGAAGAATTTCTAATTATCCGTTGATTAATTTGACGCGCGGTGGGCCTTGCGCGGGGAATTCGATAACGTTGACGCAGGCGTAATCGAGCGTCAGGCGGAACACATTTTCGAGCGGCATCTCTAAAACGTTTGCGAGCGTCACGCGGATTGGTCCGCCGTGGGCGACGAGTGCGATTCGACCACCCGGAAAAGCCTCGACGAGCGTTTGAACGGCGGGAACAATCCGCGCGCTCAGGTCGTTATAGGTCTCGCCTCCTTCGATCGGAGCAAGGACGCGGTTGGCTTTCCACATCCGATAATGTTCGGGGTGCTGTTCCTCCATCTCCTCTTCGGTCAATCCCTGAAGGATCCCGAAGTGGCGTTCGCGAAAGACTTCGAGGCGCCGGACGGGGAGATCAAGGGGATCGGCGAGTGCATCGGCAAGCTTGCCCGCCCTTTGCAAATCGCTTGAATAAACGGCATCGAACCCTATGGCTTTCAATCTTTCAGCCACGTTTTTGGATTGCTCCAAACCCTTGGGCGAGAGGGGAACGTCCATCTGGCCATAAAAGCGGTTTTTGAATTCTTCCATGACTTCGCCGTGCCGGAAGAAGTAAAGCAACGTCTTGGATTTTCCGCCCGCCATGATATCGGTACCCTCTTTCAACAAAAAATCCCAGCCGCCGGGGCTGGGATTGGATTTTGGATGGCGTGGCGGACGGGGATCGAACCCGCGACCTCCGGCGTGACAGGTTTTCTGTCACTTCGCCACAACCTCAATACTATTAGACATCGACACTTGGCCTGAGCCTTCTATGGCCAATATCTTGCCAATCTCACCCTGCTCGATGGTTACACGCCATCTCTCCGTATGGTCTGAAACCGTTCGTAATTCAGCAAGAGTAATCTTTCAATTCAGAGAGCAATCGCATTAGCCATAAATGAGGATTCAATGTCTGGATACCAAGTGCGCGCTTCGGGATTTTCTTGGTAAAGCGACCACGTGCGGCGCAAAGATCGTCGCCTTCGAGACGTCCGGTGAAGAAAGCAGGTGTTCCAGCAAGCTCAGCCTTCATCTCATCCATATACGGACCTTCGCCCACGAGGATTAGGTGAATTGTCGGATTCGTTTGAAGCAGCCCCTTAT
>CAZPIK010000508.1:0-1992 GCA_964586185.1 uncultured Candidatus Sumerlaeota bacterium
GGTAAAGTGTTTTGAACCGTCGATTCTTGTCGCGCGCGATCCACTGAATCTCATTCGGAAAAATCGTGCGGTAAAGCCAGCCTGCGGGATACACTTTCGCCGATACTTTCTGACCCAGCGCAATTTCCAAATGTCCCTGAGGATAGTCCACTCCGAGCCGATAGGGAAATCCAATTGTGCCCGAGAGTCGTGGATTGAGTTCGATCAGCCGGAGAACTCCATCGGGGCCGCGAATAAAATCGGAACCGATTGGGCCGTGCCAATTCAGTTCTCGGACGATTCTTGCCATTACGGATTTCATCTCCGGATCATGGACGGAAATGCGATAAGCCCCCGTTCCGTTCGGGTCGTGTTCCGTTGCGTCGCGGAACGAAAAGTACTGCGCTCCCTCGCCATGATCCGCCAAGACCGCACATCCCAATTCATCACCCGGCACAAATTCTTGCAGGTACGGAGTATGCCCTTCTCGTGTCCAGTTTTCGAATGCCTCAACACCTTCTTGTGCCGACTTCACGATCCGCACTCCCTTGCCCGCAAATCCGGTGGGAAGTTTGACGACGTTAACCGAGGGATTCGCCTGCATGATTCGCCGCGCCTCGTCCACGGATTCGGGGTAATAAGTGTTGGGAATCGCGATACCGAGGCGTTCTGCAAAACGTTGCGTAAGAGTCTTATCGAGAGCAATACGGAGCGAATCAACGGGTGGAGCCAGCAATCGGGTGAGCGATGTCATCACCTCTATTTGGCATAGTTGCGCTTCGACTGCGTTCTGACTGATCGGAATAAACAGATCGAATGCTTGTTTGCGAAGTTGCGAAATCAAGAATTCGCCATAGTCGGGGTCGCTTTCGTCAACGGGCGATTGGATAAACCCTCTGCAATATCGGGAATACCGCCCGAGATTGCGCGCATGATGATCCACCAAGAAAACATCATGACCCCGCCGTCCAAGGCTTTGGATGCAGCAGAGTGCCGCTTGCCAGCGTCCAGACGTCACCAGGATGCGTTGCTTAGCCACCACGTCTTATTCTTCCAAGTGCCATGTTGGTCGTCGGTGGGTCTTCGCGGAGTGTCTATCCCGCGCGTATCTTAAGTTGTTGTTTGAGCCGTAACCCAATCGCTCAACGTAATATTCCTCTCGAGCCCCGACTTTCGTCAATAGCGGCGCTATCGTTGGAGGCATCTCAGAGGCTTGCGACAAAGGGAACCGCTGTGGTAAAAACAAAGGTTTTGCGGGCTTGAAATTTGCACGGAAGGATTGAAACGACATGGAAACAACCGCCGCGACGAAATTGGAAGTGGGCAAAGACTACGAGGGAATCGCTAAGGAGGCCGGTGATCGGCGCAATGCGCTGCTTAAGCAACGGCGCGAACTTAGCTCCGAGATGCCGCTGCGCTATTGGAACCAGCAGGCGCATTTCACGACCCCCGCGAGCGGCGCGCCCGAAAAGGCAATCAAGGGACTGTCCGCCGTATCCAAAGTCCTTAAGAATTTCGATATTTCAGCGGAGGAGATCGCGCAAACCTCCGGCGCGGACATCACCATCCTGAACGAGATTCTGAATGGCGAGAGCAAGAATTCTCCGTTCGTCATGGTGGACGCCGAGGACGCCGTCGCTCTCACGGAAGATTCCATCCACAAGGCGCGTCAAGGCGCGGTGCGGGTTTTTACGCAGGAGGATTGGGGGACGACGCTCCCCTTTTTCCGTCCGGGTGGATTGCGTCTCGACACCTGCATTGACGATCTCCTGACCGTTCTTCCCGCCGTGGCGCAGGGACGCACTCCGGAAAATTATCCTATCGCGGGAATTGTTTGGCCGAAGTCCGAGCACCCCGATGAAATCGCGTGGGTCTGCGATATCCTCGCCAAAATCGAAAAGAAAATTGGCCTCGCCGAGAACCAGATCAAGCTCGAGTTCCTCGTCGAATCGGGTTACGCGCTGAACCGCATTGACGAATTGGCCCGGACGGCGGCGCACCGGCTCGCGGGAG
>CAZPIK010000509.1:0-1969 GCA_964586185.1 uncultured Candidatus Sumerlaeota bacterium
GGGAGGAATAACTGATAACCTGACAGTTCTCCGCGAAAGCCTCGGGGTTTGACATTTCATTCTCACTCGCTTGAAAGATCTGCACCCAGCGCATCTTCAGGTAAAGCGCGTCGCTCGTGATTAAGTTCGCTAAAGCCATCAAACACATCGCAACAACCATGACAGGGTTATATAAGTGACAGTAACCCGATGGCACAAACACAACCCACCTTCCTCCAACGAAACCAAAAGGCGATACTCATCACTCTTGTTGTTCTGCTTGTATTCTGGTGGGCGCGCGACCCGATCCTGAATTTTCTGCGCTGGATCGTGGACCGCGAAGCGGTGGCGGAATATATGGTGAGTTATGGGGATTGGGCAATGCTTGTTTATCTCTCCCTGCTGGTTTTGCAAGTGATCGTTGCGTTGATTCCCGGGCAGGCGCTCGTTTTCGCCGCCGGGTACATCTTTGGGTTCATCCCCACTCTTCTAGTGACGATTCCAGTGGCTGTGTTGAGCAGTCAACTTGCGTTTCTTATCGCCCGTCGATTCGGAAAGCCCATTGCCTACCGCCTCGCTTCGCAGAAAGCCATCGAACGCTGGGAGGGCATGTCGCGCAATCAGGGAATCGCCTTTTATTTTCTTGCCTTCAACCTACCCATCTTCCCCTCCGATGCGATGTGCTACGTCGCCGGGCTTGGCATGATCAGCGGCGTACGCTTCCTGCTCGCGAATTTTCTCGGGCGTTTCGTTTCGACGATCTTCACGGTCGCGGTCAGCGCGTACGGGTTCGATCTCCCCGGCTGGTTTTGGATGGCGGCGTTTGCCGTGGTATTGTTTCTTTATTTCAGTTGGGCGGCGTATGCTCGAAAGCACACCCTCAAACTCGACAAGCGATCTTAGACATTCAAGTTGGCGGTCGGTAAAAAGCGGGGCTGTCTGCGGAACTGCGTCGCCTGCTCGAATGCGTACGCAAGGCGGATGAGGGTCGGCTCCTGCCACGCGGTCGAAAAGAATGAAATTCCCACCGGCAAACCAAACATATATCCCGCGGGAACCGTGATGTGCGGGTATCCCGCCACCGCAGCAGGCGATGTGGATTCCATATCCCAATTCGGCGCGTCGCCATTCGCAAGATCGATCACCCATGCGGGTCCGCCCGAAGGCACGACGAGCGCGTCGAGTTTATATTTTCGAATCGCCGCGTCGATTCCCTGTTTGCGTGCGAGTCGCAGGTTCTTTGCCAGCGCGGCTTTATATTTTCGATCTTTCAACGAACCCCTCTCTTGCGCCATCGTCATGTGCTCCTGACCGAAATACGACATCACCTTGTCGTTGTTTTCCTCGTTGAAGCGAATCAGATCTTCCATCGAATGCACCTGCACACTGTCATCCAACGACTTCAAATAAATGTTCAAATCGGTTTTGAATTCGTAGTGCAGAACTTCCATCTCGCTGTCGCTGAACTTGTTGAAATTCTTCACATCCGCCGGGTCAACGATGACCGCGCCCAATTGTTTCATCGCTTCGATGCAGGTTTCGAAAATCTTCAAGATGCGCGGGTTCGACCCTGCCATGTTTCGCGCAACGCCGATGCGTGCGCCTTTGAGTCCGTTCAGATCGAGGAATTTGACATAACTGGACAAACCCCGCGTCTTGCTCGGACGTGTGGCTGAATCGCCAGCGTCGACTCCGGTCATCGCCCCGAGCAGTATCGCAGCGTCGGCGACCGTGCGCGTCATCGGTCCGGGTGTATCCTGACTGTGCGCGATGGGAATGATCCCACTCCGACTCAGCAGCCCAAGCGTTGGCTTGATGCCCACAATTCCATTCGTCTGCGCGGGGCAGATGATCGAGCCGTCTGTTTCGGTTCCAATAGCCGCCGTGGATAAATTCGCCGCGATTGCCGCGCCCGACCCGGAAGACGAGCCGCATGCGGAGCGGTCCAACGCGTACGGGTTGCGCGTCAAGCCGCCGCGCGACGACCATC
>CAZPIK010000510.1:0-1960 GCA_964586185.1 uncultured Candidatus Sumerlaeota bacterium
TGCAGATCGATCAGGCCAACGCCGACAAGCAGATCGCTCAAGCCAAAGCGGAAGAGCGGCGCGCGATGGCCGTTGCTTTGGAACAGGAAATGCGGGCCCGGGTCGTCGAAGCGGAAGCAGAAGTGCCGCGCGCCATGGCCGAAGCCTTCCGCCAGGGCAATCTGGGGATCATGGACTACTATAAGATGAAGAACGTGCAGGCCGATACAAGTATGCGCGAGGGGATCGCCGAGATCAGAGATGCTCAGGGTGAGACACCGAAACGCTAAGGGAGTCTGACATGAAGAATATCGGCTTCGGTCAGATCATTCTCCTGATCGCTTTTATGCTGGTGCCGCTGATTAAGTTCGTGATCCAGCGATTCAGAAGTTCTCCTGGAGCGCAAATCCCGGAGGCAGACGCCGTGACGCAGATTCGCCGGCAAACGCAACCGGTGCCCGCGCCTGCGCCATCGACTCGCGCAGCAATCGATCACGGCGGTTCATCACGGCCAAGCGCTGTTACCCGGCCTTCTGCGAGTCGTGTTGCCAAGGGATCGCTGTTTAGGGCCAAGGGGGACGTGCAGCGTGGAATCATCATAATGACGGTGCTGGGACCTTGCCGGGCTTTCAACCCGCTGGATAACCAGCGCGCGCAATTAGCTTAAAGAAATTTCCAAACGGCTTGTTAGCCCGCGTGAGCCATTCCCAGAGCTCTGAGGAGGGGAAAAGTTCAAAGACTCTACGGCCGCGCCGATGATCGGCTGTCCGTCCGTGAGCACTGCGCGGAAGTAGCGTTGCACGGGCGCGGGCAGGCCTTCGAGTTCCCGCGCGTCAAACCGCTTGGGGGACTCTGGGCGTCAACGCGGCCCGATTCGAGCTGGCTAGTGTGGGTGCGAATCAGCTCAGCCCAACGATTGATACCGATCATCCGTAATCCAAGGGCGATGGCGACCAGCACGCCAACCACCACCCCTAGCCACAGTAGCCATGATTACGTAAAGGAATTTTGATGCAACACTTTCGCTACTTGGAGTTGTGCGATTCTTAAGACCTTTATCTTTTGAGTCGTCATCATTGACAAGTAGCGGTGGGGAAATCGCCAAGTTTGAGAACTTTAGTTAGGTGGTCAAACAGCAAGGAGGCCCCTGGGGGTAGAAGATCGTAGATCGGTGGCTGGCATGGGTTGCTTTGCACATCGTGTTTCCTTCAGCTTGCTTCATTTCAAGCACCACTCCTATGTTTAAACCATGTTTTCTCCTTACATACTTGCGCAATAGCGCTCCCCTTGTTCGCAGTCGCGAGAAAAGGCCCTTTGGGTACCCTATAAAGTTTAGCAAAGGCATCGGCATAAGCGTTGCGTATCATTCAGACTGGCATCACGATTTCCCATGCTGGAAAAAAAAAGAGCAATCGGCGTGAATTCCACGCGATATGACGGGCGCCGAAGAACGTTGATGGGCAGCGAACAGAATCGTAATCGGAGTAGGAGCTAATATGGCAAAAGCAATAGGAATCGACCTCGGCACGACAAACTCCGTGGTCGCGGTGATGGAGGGCGGACAGCCCGTGGTCATTATTAATAGCGAAGGCAGTCGCGTCACGCCCTCGGTCGTTGCCTTCACCAAAATCGGCGAACGGCTGGTGGGCCAGATTGCCAAGCGTCAGGCGGTGCTCAATCCGGAAAATACCATTTATTCGGCCAAACGGTTCATAGGACGCCGCTACGCCGAAGTCCAATCGGAGATTAAAAACGTTCCCTACAAGGTCATCGCCGGCCCGAGCGACGTCGTGCAAGTCGATATGACGGATAAGCGATACGCTCCCGAAGAGATTTCCGCGCAGGTACTGCGCAAACTCGCCGAAGACGCGGCAAAATATTTAGGCGAGAAGGTCCGCGACGCAGTGATAACCGTACCGGCGTATTTCAACGATGCGCAGCGCCAGGCGACCAAAGACGCCGGCAAGATCGCCGGACTCAA
>CAZPIK010000511.1:0-1941 GCA_964586185.1 uncultured Candidatus Sumerlaeota bacterium
CGACTTGCCGCCGAGTTCGAGCGAGAGGCGTTTCAGATTCCCCGCGCAAGCCTGCATGATGATTTGGCCGGTGCGCCATTCGCCCGTGAACGCGATTTTATCCACGTCAGGATGCGAAGTGAGCGCCGCGCCCGCCGTTTCGCCGAATCCGGGGACGATGTTCACGACGCCATCGGGAACGCCCGCTTCGGCGCAAATCTCGGCGAACCGAAGCGCGGAAAGCGGAGTTTGCTCGGCGGGCTTCAGCACGACCGTATTGCCGCACGCAATCGCCGGGGCGACCTTCCACGCCAACATACCGAGCGGGAAATTCCAAGGGATGATCTGACCCACAACGCCGACCGGTTCGCGGCGAGTGTAATTCAGGAAGTTGCCGTTGACCGGAATCACCGATCCTTCAATTTTATCGGCCCAGCCTGAGTAATAATCGAACGTTCCCGACACCATGCCGATATCCACGTAGCGCGATTCCATGATCGGCTTGCCGTTGTCGAGCGTCTCGAGCGTGGCAAGTTCGTCGGCGTGGTCTTGAACGAGTTTAGAAATCTTGGCGAGCAATTTACCGCGATCACGCGCGCTCATCTTGGGATATTTGCCCCCTTCAAACGCTTTGCGCGCGGCTTTGACGGCCTTCTCGATATCGGCGCGGTCGGCCTCGGCAACGGTGGTGAGCACGTCGCCCGTCGCGGGGTTGATCGTGGCAAAGGTCTTGCCCGATTCGGCGTCGCAGAATTTGCCGTCAATAAAGAGTTTGGTTTGACGGACGACCGATTTGGGGTCTTTCTTGGCCTCGGGGGCGGTGGCGGTTGCGCTCATGTTCGTAATTCTCCCTTTGAAGAAGGCTTGGTCTATTAGGTTCTCTGCAGACGGAACTTTGCCTGTCTCAAAAATCTCACCAGTGCGGATCGAAAGTCAATGAAAAGGGAGGCGGATGACGCGAATCCCGTGAACGTTCAGGCCAACCCGACGCCATCTTGAGAACTCAGCAAAAAACCCAAGCCTAACTTAGCCAGACTTGGGTTTAATGCAATGCCGCTGTAAGATATTTTATTTGTGTTTGTTTCTTAAGTCGCGGTAATTGCCGCTCCATCGAATTTCACCAGTTGGTAACCGGCGAAATCTTCGTTGTAGCAGCCCCGTTCATCCCTCAGAATGCCGATGGTCGTTTCCTGTCCGAGCCAATTACCCCAAATGACGTCGCTACGCCAGTGGATACCCCCCGCCATACGTCCCAAACCGATATTCCAAGCCATTTTGTTTAGTTCGCCGCCCACGGTGAGCGGAGGTCCGACGTAAGGATCCAGCGTCAGGCCGTCATCGCTAGGTTGAACTGGATTGGGTATGATGAAGTTTTGATCGAAAAGCGCCTTGAGCATGGTGGCCACCGAACCGGAACCGACTGAATGGCCGGAGATGTAAGACGTGTGCGTGGGACAGCCATCCGGGTAGGCCTGCGAAAGCAGGTAAGTCCCGTACTTGCTGAACGACTGCGCAAGTCCATCGGAATTGAGCACGTCGCTGTGCAGTGGGTAGCTAGTCGCGCCCGATATATGGTTGTGAACTCGGCCACCGAATTCCTCAGGACGCAGGAATCGGTGCACCAGCCACTTCTGGAACCAACCGTGACGGTGCGCCGGAGCCGGAGCTTTTTCGACCATGTCAAAAATATCCACCGGTCCGAACGTCGTGAATCCGTCCTGATTGATGATTTGGAATTTGTAGGGGTTGGCGTCGTCCATGGGACACCCCATGCCCATCAAGATCATTGCGGCGTGCAATCCGGCTTGAGCGGGCGGATCGCGATCCACCCAGTTCGCAAGGTCGCGCAAACTGCGAATGTATCGGTAGGTGGGATCAAAGGGGCGCGGTCCCCAGGGGGCGCCATTCTGCCGGTCAAGCCAGTCGCCATAATCAGTAAGGAAATCAATGTTGGGAAGGAAG
>CAZPIK010000512.1:0-1941 GCA_964586185.1 uncultured Candidatus Sumerlaeota bacterium
GGCATCCTAACAAAACACACGCCGTGAACGCACCGCAGAAATGTCACCGGTTAAGGGCGCAGAAAAAAAGTGACGATAGCTTCCAAAGCAGTCTTAAGGTTTTTTTGCGGGCGTTTCGAGTTCAGGTTGATTCGCGCGATTCAGGGCGAGTTCAATGACGGTGGGGTCGCCCGGATCGGCGGTCATTGCCGTATTGAGCGAGTGCCCCGCGCGCAATCCCTGTCCTGTCTTTGCTTCGAGTTCAAATTGTCGTTTCCACCACTTGGGTTCGCCCGGATTGATTTCCAGCCCTCGACGAACCATGGCCAGCGCGGTTTCGGTGTCGTTAAGCCCTAGCGAATAGACGTAAAGCCATTCCGCCAATTCCTCGGAGGATGGGGTTACGCCCAAACCTTTCAAGACGGTCCGCTTGGCGTCGTCGCTCCGTTCGGCCAGTCGCTGCAATTGAGCCAAATAGAGCGTGAGATGCGGATTGAACGGATCATGCGCCTGCGCCCGTCGGTAGGCATCGCAAGCCGATTGAAAAAGCGCTTCGTCCCATTTATCCAGCGGTATCTGCTGCAACACTTCGCGGAGTCGCATCGCCTCGACCTTTTCGATTTCGGGATCAAAGGGGGACAAATTTCTGGCACGTTCGATAACGCGCGCCAAGGCGGGATCGCGTAGGTCTTTGGGTTTCAGACCCGTTACCGAAGCGCGCGCCCAGACGGGTCCTGCCGATAACAGGGTCGCGCCCAAGAGAGCGAACATGACGGTTGAAAAGAGTCCAAAGCGGACCAACATTCCCACTTGAGAATAGTCAGCCTCGTCCTCGAACGGAGAATCGCGCGAAACTTTTGCGTACGATCCCGACGCCATGCCGAGTCCCATCCAAAGGGGAATCAAAAAGTATGCAACGGACGAATCCGGTCCGCCGAATGCCGTAAGGGCAAGCATGGCCTGCGTCGCGATGAGAGCCAACTGAGGCGCGCTCGTCAGCGACAAGTGATCCAGTCGGTTTATGCTGGTGGCAATGGCCATGAGCGAAATCGAGACAAATATTGCGGCGATGAAGCCCACCACTCCAAAAGCCCCGAGCGTTCCGACGATTCCTGTCCAGGCGGGAATGGCCGTGGGCATCGGTTGGCAGATGGCTTGGGCAAGTTCGCGCAAACCCTGCCGTCCCCATCCGAGAAGCGCCGATTTTGCCCAGAGTAATCCGATGGCTTCCTCGCCGCGGGAGAAGGCCGCGGCATGGGACGACTCGATGGACTCGGCGCGCAATGAAGTAAACGTCACGCAGAACCAAGCCAATCCCATTCCAATGATGATCGCGAACAAATGTGAAACCACCACGGGCCATGCAGTGGCGAACCCCATCGTTCGTCGAGAGTCTTCATCATATCGGTGCGAAATCGCTCCTCCAAGGCATACCAATCCCCACAGCAAGGAGAGAATAAGAGGTAGCATGTCCGGGCGAAATAAAACTGCTGTTCCCTCGAGAAAGAACCGGGCGATGATCAGGACAGACATCGCTGCGATCCAAATCCCGTAAACGCCGATGGTCTGCCGCGAAGCAATTGACCATATCGCAAAACCCATGACGGCGGCGGAGAGCATTTCCGTTAGCTCGCGCTGTGAGGAATAGGGCAACGGACTCATCCGCGCGACCCATGCTCGCAAAGCCAATGCGCCAGTCAGGGCGAGAAGAAAGAAAATCGCGGATGGAGCGCGACGCACGGAACGGAAATCGAGCGCGGCCGGCAACAGGGCAATGTAACCCAGCGCCAGCGGCGTCCAATAAGTCCAGAGCGCGAGGGGATTATCCGCGGCGATACCCGCGATGGTCAGCGCAAGAAAAAGGATCGAACTATTCACCCAAACAAAAATCGGGTGGGAGATAAGTTTGAGCGGTCGGCTGCGGAGCCTGCGCCGTGGAGCATCCGGAGTAGATCGGCGGGT
>CAZPIK010000513.1:0-1926 GCA_964586185.1 uncultured Candidatus Sumerlaeota bacterium
GAGGTTCATCGCCATTCAGATGAAAATAAACCCCGAGCCGGAACGTCGCATCGGCGAGTTGAAGGTTCTTGTTGCGCGGTTTGAGTTTTTCTTTCAACTTATCGGACTTAAGGACGTATTCGCTTTTCTCGCCTTTCTCTACCCAATCACGCAATGCCTTCACGTATTCGTCGCCCTGAACTTCGACCGGTCCCATTTTCAGCCGATAGGTGTAAGAAGTTTCGGGCGGGCGGACGATGTTTCCCTTCTCGTCAATCCAAACTCCCGTCGGGACGTTGACCATGTTATAGAGCGTGCTGATGGTGTGATATTGATCAATGAGCGTTGTGAAGGTCGCATTCGCCTTCTTGTAAGGCTTGCCCGCTGCCGCGATTCCGCCCGAATCCTGCGCCGCGGCAACGATCATGAAGTTCTTGTCTTTAAGTTCCTCATAAATCTTCTGCCAGTTGGGGAGATCGAGATTGCACGCACACCACGAAGCCCAAGTGAGCAGAAGGACTTTCTTTCCGCGAAAATCGGAAAGCTTGTGCGGTTTGCCTTCAAGGTCGGTCAATTCGAAATCGGGCGCAACGGCCGATTCAAACGTGGTCGCGGTCTCATTCGGTACAGGACTAAAGCTCCACACGTTCTTCTCGGTGTCAGCGGCGTAGGCTTGCTTCGTCAAATCGGCGAGAGCGATAAGATTCACGAGTTTCTTCGCCCCCTCGCCCTTGACTAATCCTTTGCCTTTTTCGCCGAGGAGAGGGATGCAGAGTTCGCCGCGGCAAATGCCCTCGGGTTTCAGTTCGAAGCCGTTAATTTTCGTCAGCTCGGCGGCAGGAACCCAAAGTTCGCCGTTCACGATTTCGCCCTCTATTTGGGTCTGACGATCCTCGTAAAGAAGCGTTGCCGGAGTTGCCGAGATGCTTCCTACAAGACAACAAATACCCGCGATAAGAAAGTAAACCCGTCGTTTGGCGCCATTCATAGTGCTCCTCCGATTCCTGACAAAGCGATGATAAAGGCGCGCGAACATGGAATCAAATTATTACGACTGCACGTAACGCTGGATAAACACGCGCGCTCCCGTTAGAGTCAAGGGTTCTGGCGAGTTTTGGAAGAGTTCGCCGCGCAGACGATGAGCACACACGACCCCAATCCCCCGGCCGAAGCAGAACACGTTGACGAAAGTCGCGTCATTCGCGAGCGGCAGGAAAAAGCGCGCAAGCTTCGCGAGGGCGGCCTCAATCTTTATCCAAATCTTCACGTGGATTGGAAACCGACTCACACCGCCAAGGAAATGCACGACGCCCACGCGGAAGAAAAAGCCGTCGGAGTTCGCGCCATTATGTCGGGCCGCGCCATGCTCGTTCGCTCGTTCGGCAAAGCGGGATTCATTACTTTCCACGACGCGAGCGGAAAATTTCAGGCTTACGTCAAGAAGGATGTGACCGACGCCGAGGGGTTTGAGTTGTTCAAACACGGCCTCGACGCGGGCGACATCATTGGCGTCGAAGGTCCGATTTTCGTCACTCAAAAAGGGGAACTCTCGATTCAAGCCGATCGATTGCGGCTGCTGACGAAAGCCGTTCGCCCGCTTCCCTCCAAATGGCACGGTCTCAAAGATTTGGAGCTACGTTATCGCCAGCGTTACGTGGATCTCATCGTCAACGACGATGTGCGGCGGACGTTCGCCATGCGCAGCCGGATCATCTCGACTCTCCGCAAAATCCTCGACGACAAGGGTTACATGGAAGTCGAAACGCCGATGATGCAGCCGATCTATGGCGGCGCGGCGGCCAAGCCGTTCATGACGCACCACAACGCGCTCGACATGAAGCTCTATCTTCGCATCGCGCCCGAGCTTTATTTGAAGCGGCTCGTCGTCGGCGGGTTCGAGAAGGTTTATGAAATCAACCGCAACTTCCGCAACGAAGGACTTTCGAC
>CAZPIK010000514.1:0-1924 GCA_964586185.1 uncultured Candidatus Sumerlaeota bacterium
AATCTCAACCTTTTCGGGCGTTCCCCAAAATCGAAGTTTACGACCTTCTTTACGTGCGCGAACTGCAATGTCTCGCAGTTTTGCCCGTTCCGCTTCGGGCATCGGTCCCGCACCCCTCCACTTGAAATGCGAACCCCAACTATCGCTCACGAGCGGAATCCTATGTCGCGAAACATCGCTATTCAAATCTTCCACCCTTCCATCCATCGCGCAAAGCTTGGGCGTTGAATCAAGCAGGATTTCTCGTGGCCGATTACCGGAAATGTAAACGCTCACGGCCTGCTCCGTCACCGCTTCATCCCTGAAAATCGAAAGCATCTCACGATACTTTTCCAGTTCCGCAGCCAACCGAGCATAGGTCGTTTCCGCATCCGACTTAATATCTATCAGCAACGTGAAGACTTCGTACTCGGCCTCCGGGCAATCGCACTTGGGATAAATGCTCCCTTTGTTTTCGTGTGCGCGGGCGAGGAGAGGATCAAGGTAAAGCGCCGCGAGAGTCCGCTCCGGTTTGCATTGACGTAGATCGTGTCCCACGAGCAATTCGTCGTCGACCAAATGAATGTCCGCTTCGACGCTACAAAAACCACGATCAAGCGCGTCAAACAAAGGACGAGGATGCATATAATCGTTGTGAGCATGCGCGCGCGGAAGCGGAACGACTTTGGATTCGGCTTTGAGGCCCCCCGCAATCAGGAGCCATCCGATTCCCAATAGCGCCGCCACACGATCTGTAATTTTTATTTTCAAAATATGTCCCATTTTTCCCATTCGTCCCCTAGGTCATATCTTCTCTACGCTGGCTTAAACCTCAGCACCAAAAATGCTCCCGTCGCCGCAAGCGCGAATCCAACATAAAGCATCGGATTCGGCGCAACCTTCGGCGGATGCAAAATCATCGTAAAAATGACGTTCACAATCGGCGCGCCGCAAAAAACAAGCGGCATGACGAAAATCGGAGTCCCGCCCGTTCGCAGCGCATAAGTAATACATACCGCCCCAAGCGCGCCCAGTGCGCCCGCTGCCAATGCGCCCATGTTACCTTCCCGCGTAAATTGCCCCTTTTCGTTCCCGAAAACCAACACCCCGCCGGGAATCAGAATCGCGATCAGAAAATAAGCGACGCCAACCCAGAGCAGCGCGCGCATCGGACTCCCGAGCGCAGTTTGCCCGATGTGTAGCATGGGGCCATACATTCCCCAGCAAAGGGCGGCACCGACGACAAAAATCAGCCAAGTCATTTGAGTCAATTCCTTTCGATCTTCACGAATGCACCGGCGCGATCACCGGGTTCTGCCTATATCGAACGACGCGCGAGAGGTTGTCAAGCAATCGGTTTTCCGGCGCTTCATTTTCCTTTACACCCGTCCTAAGTTGCGGTCTTATCATCAGCCAACGCAGTCAGGCCGATTGGCCGAACCGCAACATAGACTCCCCAATCCCACGGGCGAAAGGAACGCATTATGGGTCGCCTTTACAAAGATATCACCGAGACCATCGGCCGCACGCCGCTCGTAAAACTGAACCGTGTCGCCAAAGAAGCCGGCGCGGTCGCCGACATTTATTTGAAATTGGAGTTCTTTAATCCGCTTTCGTCGGTCAAGGACCGCATTGGTTTCTCCATGATTGATGCGGCGGAAAAAGCCGGAAAGATCACACCGGGCAAGACGGTTCTCGTCGAGCCGACCAGCGGCAACACCGGAATCGCGCTGGCCTTCGTCGCCGCCGCCAAGGGATACGAGATCGTTCTCACGATGCCCGAATCCATGAGCATGGAGCGACGCAAGCTTTTGAAAATCCTCGGCGCTAAGCTCGTCCTCACCGAAGCCGCCAAAGGAATGAAGGGGGCCATCGCCAAGGCCGAAGAATTGGCCGCGCGCCTCCCGAACGCCTTCATGCCGCAGCAGTTCAATAACCCCGCAAA
>CAZPIK010000515.1:0-1900 GCA_964586185.1 uncultured Candidatus Sumerlaeota bacterium
GAATGGAACGATACGCGTTGTGAATGGACTTCTTCGTGTATCCTCCAGACTTCGAGACTTTGGCCTTGGCTGGGCTGCGGCGGTTTTCTTGTTGGCACTCGTCATTCGGATCGTCAACGCGCAATATCTGTTGATCGAAGACAACCCTCATTATCGCGCGTGGATTTTTCCGACGACTGATATGCACCGGAATAACGCTTATGCGCATGAGATTTTGACTAATCGTGGACTTCCAAATGAGTTTTTTCAGCATTCGCCGCTGTATCCCTACATCATAGCGGCGATTTATTATTTCGCGCCGGATCGCTTCGATCTTGTTTATCGGCTGCAATACGTCGCCGGAGCTTTGCTTTGTGGACTCATCTATTTGTTGGGACGAAAGTTATGGGACGAAGCGGTGGGGCGAGCGGCGGGAATCATGGCCGCGTGTTATGCGCCGCTCATATTTAATGAAACGCTTTTCATGTCGGACGCTCTTGCGCCCTGTTTCGTCATGGTGTTTTTGACGCTTGTCTATTTATACGGTAAATCGTCGCGGGGTTCGTTGGGTTTTGCGGCCATCATCGGAGTTGTGCTCGGGTTGACGGTCGCGCAGCGGTCTAATCTGGCGTTACTCGGAATCGGATTGGTTCCTTGGATGCTTTACGTTCCGCGACATCTAACACTCAGGCGTCGGATCATTGCTCTCGCATTGATCGGAAGTATTTCACTTCTGGTCGTGTTTCCGTTTTGCGCGCACAATACGCTCCAGCGCGGCATGCTTACTTTCACGCAAGGAGAACCGAACATTACGTTCCGAGTCGGATGGGGATTGGAATCGCCGGGGTATTTCAATTTTCCGAAAAACTGGCCGGATAATCCGATGATCGATCCGCTCTCCCCCAGTTTCTTTGCTCTCCTGATAAGAAAAATTCGATTCTATTTTTCGTGGTTTGAGTTTCCCGATCTCTATAACTATTACATTGACGGACGATTCTCTCCCCTGCTCCGATGGAATCCCTTTACCTTTTCAATTTTGGGTCCTCTTTCGATTCTCGGATTATGGATGAATCGGAGGCGGTTTCGTGAGTTGTCGCTTTTTTACATGGCGTTTATCGCGATCATGGCAAGCGTCGTTATGTTTTATGTTGCCGCGCGATTTCGGGCATCCGCGCTTCCGATATTCATTTTGTTTGCGGCTTCAGCGTCGGTTGAAGTCTTTCGTCGAGCGCGAGCACGTTCGTGGAAATCCCTTTCGGGACCGCTCGTGATCTGGGTAATTCTTGTCCTTGCCGTCAATTCGCTCGATACCTCAAGATTCCATTCGATGTGGTATAGCGATTCGATGATGCGGAATGGGTTTTTGGTGCGGGCGCAACGCGCGGTTCGTGAGAAGAATTTTCCGGGAGCAAAAGATGCGCTTCGTCGTTTGTTTTGGATCAAACAGGCTGTCGCGCATCAAAAGGCGTACGAAGGGTTGGCTCAGCTCGCCGAGCGAGAGCAGAATTTTGATGCGTTCCGGCTTTACAAGGAGATGGCGACGGCCATTAAGGACGCGCGCGCGCGGCAGAGTATGCTCGATGCGCAGAACAATACCTTTTTTCCTCCGACCGATTCATTTGGCGAACACAACCCGTTGGAAACGATTGCGCCTCCGCCGGGAATGATTGGGGCGTCGGCAGTGCCGTAAGATTAATGCGCAAAATCTGCGGCTTCGGTATAGAATACATTTCATGAGGTGATTACCATGCGATTTGCGACTACAAAAAATGTGGGATTGGTTTTGCTTTTAACGGTGGCGACGTTTGCTCGCGCTGCCGACGCTCCTGCGGAAACAAAGACCGACACACCGGATGCGAAAGCGATTTTGGCAAAGGCCGGAGAGTTCTACGCTGGAATTAAGTCCCTCTCCGTGCTTTCC
>CAZPIK010000516.1:0-1900 GCA_964586185.1 uncultured Candidatus Sumerlaeota bacterium
AGCGGCGCGTCATCGAAGAGCGGGCGCGCTTCACGGCGGAGGGCATCCTTGCGCAGGCGCGGGCAGATGCACGTCAGATCGAAGCGCAGGCGCGCGAAAGCGCGGCATCGCCCGGCATTGCCGAACGCGCGCGCATCCTGCATCGCGCACGGATGGAGTCCCTGCACATCGTCGGCGAGGTGAAAGAGACTCTGCTGGACGCCGCGCTCACCGGCGCGAGGACGCGTCTCTCCTCCATTCGGGCTGACTCACTTTACCCCGGCGTTTTACGCACGTTGATCCACGAAGCGCTGGATGAGTTATCGTCCGAGGGAAAGGAAAATGTGCAACTCGAAGCCGACCCCCGCGATAAAGTGTTCATTGAAAAAATTCTGGCTGAATCAAATTTGAAAATTTCGGTGAACTTTGATCTCACGTGCTGGGGCGGCGTGACCGCCAAAAGCATGGACGGCAAAGTGGTCGTCATCAACACGCTCGAAGCGCGGCTCGAACGGATCACGCCATACCTCCGCGGGCATCTCACTCCGTTGTTCGAACAGGAACAACCAACAACGATGGGAATCCCGCATGGCTGACTACGATTACGGCAACGCACGCCTGCGCGCAATGAAATCGCGATTGCTGTCGCAGCGCGAGTTGGAATCGCTTGCCGACGCGGGAAGTTTGCAAGGGTTGATCGCGGCGCTCACACGGACGGTGTATCAGAAAGCCGTCGAATCTGCGCTCACCCACTCGGCAGGCATGCAATGCATTGACGATGCGTTGAAGAACGACCTGATCGCCCTGATCGGAAAGATACGCGGCTTTTACGAAGAGAACGCGGGGAAAATGACTACGCTCTTTTTGCGAGCGTACGACATTCACAACCTCAAAGCCATCCTGCGCGGACTCGCGCACAACATCTCTGCTTCAGACATCCTTTCGGTTTTATTGCCGGTCGGCGATCTTGACCCGACCATGCTCAATCAACTTGCACGTTTGAACAATCCGCGCGAGGCGGTGGACCTGCTGGCAAGCATGGGGAGTCCATTCGCCGCGCCATTGCTCAAAGTCCGTGCGGAGTTTCCGGGCGCGGGCACGTTCGCCATGGAACTTGGGCTCGACCAATGGTATTTTTCAGAAGCCGCAAAAGTTTTAAAAGACGAAGCGGACAAGCCCGACGCGTTAGCGTCCGCGCTTGCCCTCGAAACCGACATTACCAACGCGCTGACCGCCTTGCGCTTCGCTCACTCTCCCGCCGAACGCGAACGGATTCATGAACAGTTGGGGAATAACGAGCTGGCGCGCTTGTTCATCAGACCGAGCCGTATTCCTCTCGAAACGCTCGAAGGCGCGGCGCGGCAGGATCAGGTTTCGTCCGCGGTTGAGTCGCTTAGCGGGACAACGCTCGCCCCCGCATTGCGCGCGGGGATGGAAAAATTCAACACCTCGCGGCGGTTGAGCGACCTGGAAAAAGGACTGAAGCGATTTCAATTGAAATGGCTCGCAGGGCAGATCGCCCGCGATCCGCTTGGAATAGGTATGGTACTTGGTTATGTCGCGCTCAAGATCAATGAGATCGGCAATCTGCGCTGGATCGCGCATGGACTCAATCTCGGACTTCCGAGCGATTCGATCCGTGCAGAGTTGGAGTTTACGGGATGAGTCAATTATTTGTCATCACCCGTCCCTCGCTGGTGCCCGGCTTCCAACTCGCCGGCGTGGACGCTCACGGCATGGACGATGTGGAAAGCGCGCAGGAGTTGATCCAAAAGTGGATTCGCTCCGGCGAGGCAGGCTTGCTCGCCATTGACGATGGCTTGCTGGCGCGCATGGATGAAACGTTCGTCAAACAACTCGATGCCGCCGCGCACCTGCCGTACATCGCCATCCCCGGCGGGAAGCCGCTGGGCGAAGAAGC
>CAZPIK010000517.1:0-1894 GCA_964586185.1 uncultured Candidatus Sumerlaeota bacterium
TGGTCGTGCAGCGGTGCGTTTGGATCAGCTTCATGAACGGCTCCGGCTGGAACCACTGCATCTGCACCATGTATCCATCGGCAATTTCTTTGGGCACGAGATATCCACTGTTCATGACGCCGACGCCAAAGATGTGCGCCATCGGCATCGCACTCATGGCGATTCGCGGGCCTTTCCAAAGGTGCAACTCAGCGGCTTCATTGGCGGCTTCGGCGGAAGCTATCAAATTGGCGTGAGTCAACATGACTCCCTTGGGTCGCCCCGTGGTTCCGGAGGTATAAAGCATGATCGCGACGTCATCGGGGTCAATATTCGGGAGAGAAAGTTTGGGATCGCGCGCAAGCAGACTTTCAAGCGTGATCTCACGCGGGGTGGCTTTAAGATTTTCCTTTCCGCCGCGAATGACCAGCGTCTTCACGAAATCGAGGTCCTTGATCGCCTCGCGCACTTTGTAGAGAACCGTCGTGTCGGTGAACACAACTTCGGCGCGCGTATCGGTCAGAATGTAACGAAGCTCCGGCGCTGTGAGCTGAAACATGACAGGAACAGCGGTCGCGCCTGCGCGGAAAATACCCTGAAAAATCGGATAGACGGTCGGGTGATTGATGGTAAAAAGCACGGCGATCTTGTCGCGCTTAAGACCCAATTCCTCAAATGCGCCTTGCAGCCGCCTTGCGCGATCCATCGTCTGCAGACTCGTGATTTTTTCTCCATCAAAGTCGAGCGACATTCGGTCGCCCAAGCGTTCGAGCGCCGTTTCGGCCAGTTGCGCAAGGTTCATGGAGCGATTCTCCTAACGATCAAAACTAGGGTGTTACTTCTCAATCCGCTTGAAGTTCGCGAATCATACAATGACGCTTGGGCGGACGAAAGGAGAAACGGAATGGTGAGTTATTGATACCGAACCGCCAAATACGCTTTGGCCGGACTGCGTGTTGGATTCCGAATTTCGTGGGCGACGTCGGCGGAATAATGCAGACTCGCATAGGGCTTGAGACGCGCCTCCTGATCGCCCGAACGAATCTCGATTTCACCTTCGAGCGCGGTCACGATTTCCTCGGTGTGCGGCGTATGCGCCTTCGAATCGAGCCGTCCCCCCGGCTGAAAATGAAGCAAATAAAGTTCGACCGATTCGATCATTTTGGGCGGCGATAAAACCTGAATTTCGCATTTGCCGTCATCACTCATAAGGATCGTCGAATTTGCGACGTCTTTCCGCTCGAAGAGAATCTTCCCCGGTTCCATGGAGATGAGGTCGCGCAGTTGAACGTTCAAGCCCTCGGCGATTTTCCAGAGAATCCCGATGGTCGGATTAACCCGTCCCTTTTCGATCTGCGATAGCATGGCCTTTGATACACGCGACCGCTCGGCGAGATTATCGAGACTCAACTCGCGCTGACGCCGAAGCCGTTCGATGTTTCTGCCAATTTTGGGTAACGATGCCATATTCCGTAATTCTCATAGTACAAGGCGTTCAATATATCGAACGTCGCGTCTGAAATGTCAACGCATTGATTCGGATTCAGGATTGACGCAAGATAAAGGAAGGGAATAAGCTACACATAGGAGAACGCGCGACATGAAGCATGAATTCCACGTCGTTTATACGCCGATTGAAGACGGCTGGATTATGGCTCAAGCGCCTGAACTTCCCGGCGCCGTGACGCAAGGCGCTACGCGAGAAGAAGCTCGTGAGATGCTTAAGGAAGCCATTGAACTGCTCATGGAATCCTATCGCCGCAATGCTGAAAATGATGCTCCGGGCAATGCCGTTTGGGAAACACTTTCCGTCGAGATTCCGGTGTCGTGAAAAGACGCGATCTCATTCGCCATTTGGAAAATCAGGGATGTTATTTGGATCGCGAGGGCGCGAATCATGCCATCTATCGCAATC
>CAZPIK010000518.1:0-1890 GCA_964586185.1 uncultured Candidatus Sumerlaeota bacterium
ATCGCCTGTAACTCCGCGAGACGTCCGACCGCACTACTTGCCGAGACGCCAGCCTCATCACGGCTTTGTTCTGAACTCAAGTCCACGAGTGCACCCCGGTCCTTCGGTTCGAGTTCTTCCAATGCTGCTTCGAGATTTCGCGCGAATTCACCTGCCTTCGCGTTAATCTGCTCTTCCGTCAAATCACCGCCCCCCCGTTTGCCGCAGTTGGAGTGAAACGCTCGCGAAGCTCGATAGGTGTGAAATCGCCGAAAGGGTTCAAAATCCAAGATCAGCCGCGCTTCGTGAATCATCGCGCAGACTTTCATTGGCAATTTCCGTTCATTCAACGCCGACGCAATCAGCTCAGGCACCCGCTCCTGATCGGATTCGAAAACCTTGCAAACGAGCTCGACAAGCTGTTTCGAGGGCTTGGCCGCCGATTCGTCCTCCTTGAATACCCGGGCCGCCAGCCGCCTGATTGTCACAACAGGATAGCCTCCTACGATCCACTGAACCGCGAGGATCGCGAATGCCGCCTCGCCTCCCCTCCGCGATGGTGCCAATTCCGCTGTTCTCGTCAGCAGTGGCATCATTTTCTCCAATTGCCGCTGACTCGGATCCGAGTCCAGCATCTGTTCAATAAGCAAATCGTAGATGCCGTTCCATCGGCACGTATCGCGGTCGGTCATTCGGCGGATTTCATTCGCTGAGTTATGGTCGGTTTTTGTCCCGTTCGTCTCCGCAGCTTCTATAGGGGGCGACTTTTCTTGTCCCGATCCATTCGCCGATGCTCGCGTCGACCTTGCCTCCTCGCGCCGTTTCTCCTCCTCTTTTGAAAACGACGGAACGAACGACAACGCCTTCGGTTCGACCCAATCCGCCCCCTCTCGGATCCGAAGCGCTAGCCGTTCGGCCCGGTCTCGCAGATCATTAGGCTCGTAGCGGTCGTCCCCGCGGAACCGCGGATTCAGTTCCCACAACAAAAGGCATACGTGCGCCCAAATCCGGTGGCTCGTCGGGCAAAGACGCGCTGCTCGCTTCATCCAAACGGCTGCCTTCTCGTACTCGTATTCAAGAAAAAACAGCCGGGCCAGATGGTACGGATATCGTGCGTTCGTGTCGTCCAGTTTCCAACAAAGTTCGAGCCATTCCTTGGCTTGCTTAGGTTCCGCCTTGGGATGCACGGCCAACCGGAACGCAGACTCGACCAGCGCCTCCAGTTCCGTCTCCGTCATCATTCCGGATTTAAAGCGACGTTGCAGAGCGTCGAAAGTGTTTTTGAGAGAGACGGGATTGTTGTTCAACTTTGACAATGCCGGTCCCGCCTCGTCATAGACGCCCATCGATTTCGGAAGCCGGTACTATTCGAATAACGTTCTCCTCACCAAGCGCAAACCATTCGGAGCGAGGCGAGACGGCAAACGTGCCGCCGACGTGAGTAAAGCCGATGCGTCCACGCGGATCCGATAGCTGCGAAAACAAAGTTCGCGATCCGTCCGGATTGAGCAGGATACTAGTCAGGCACAGTTTGTCCGCGGAAACTGGAATCGCACCCGGCGTCGTTCGAAACTCAGCCTTGCGGTTCAACTGCGCATCGATGCGAATCCCTCTCCCGGTGGAATCCACCAGCAGGGGGAAAGGCCCTTCGTCCCAGATTGAGAGCGGCGAGCTAATGGGTAGCGTGTCGTGGAGCACTCTCATTCCGTCGAGCGCAATCTGATAGCACTGCCGGTCCCCCACGGCGATTAGGAACTCGCCAATGCGTTCCAACAGATGGATGGAAGGCTCGATCTCGGCCTCGCCGATCAACGCCGCGTCGCAATACTGTGCGAGTTTTCCCTCGAAATCCGCGACAAACAAACTTCCGCCTGAGGCAACCAAACCTTGAACTCCCTGCTCGTGCTTGAA
>CAZPIK010000519.1:0-1877 GCA_964586185.1 uncultured Candidatus Sumerlaeota bacterium
GCCGAGACCCAAAAACGAAGCGAGCAGCTTGTCCTCGCCGAACGTGTTGCCGAATAGTCGCAGCGAAAGCGAAACCGGCTTGATCAGCGTGCCAATGGTTTCGAGGAAAATCATCAGCGGCGCCAGGCACCAGCCGACCGCATTCGAAGGGCTCCCGCAAAGGTGCCAGACAAAGTGCCCGACTCCGCCGGCCTTGATCGCGTTGCCATTGACCCAAATGAATGTAACGATGCCGAGGGCGAACACCGATTCGAAGTGTGCCCATGGACTCTTCAATCCGGGAACAAGACCCGAAAGTTTATTGATGAGGATGAACAACCACAGCGTCGCGACGTAGGGGACGTATTTACGCGCATTCTCTTTGCCGACGATGTCGCCGAAGAAATTCATCAGACCGGAAAAAAGCATTTCAACGGCGACCTGCCCCTTGCGCGGCTTATCGACGCTCGGACGCCCTATCATCTTGAGGATCGCGATGATGAAAAGCCCGGCAGTGAAAACCGTAAACGCAGGATTGACGAACCAATAGTCGTTGGGCTGGAAAAACCCAGTTGCATGATGATGCGCGTGGTCCTGACCCACCGCTTTGTAGAGGGTCCAGACATTCGGGAACTCCGCCGGCATCCGGTAGCCTTCATCGTGATGTTCGCCATGCGCGCCGCCATGCTCCTCACCGTGCGCATCATGCCCGGCCGCGTGGGTATCGTGATCTGAGGCATGGGCGTCCCCGCCGGCGCTCGTGCCGTGCCCGTCGCCCTGCGATTGGGCGTGCGTGGATTCAGAGTTGTGGCCATCTTGTGCCTGCGCAATCTCAAAACTTCTTCGCTCGCGCAGCGCCAATCCTAACGCGCCCTCCTGAATCTCAAATGAGTTCTCGCCCGCGGGAACAAATCCAATTTGCGCATCGGGAGCGTGGAATAAGGTCATGAGTTCGGCCTCAATTCACCCTTGGAGTTGCCGGGGTCGATCGATGGAACGGGTTTAATCGGCGATTTGCCCGCTTCGATTTTCTTCGTCAGTTCCATCATGAAACCCAGTACGCGAAGGATCAGAACGAAGAGCGGGGTCGAGACGCCGAAGAGCATCGCGAGGACCTGCGCCCGTCTCCCCTCGCCCTCGGGAAAAGGCCACAACTGGATCACGACGAAAACAGCCGCGAGGAGCGCAACTTTGGCCATGATCAGCGCGAAGCCAAGCACCTGTTTTCGCGCCAGCATCGCCTTGAAGATCGCGGGGAAAAGCGCATGGAACGCGAGCGCCCAAAGCGCGAAGAACATATAACGACCGGCCCAGACGGGGTCGTAGTAAACGGCGGAAAAGAGAGCCACCAGACCCGTCGTGATAAGGATCGCGAAAGCCGTGCGGCGGAGAAACGCTCCGCTCAGAGCTGGCAAAGGCTGCGAAGTCAAAACGCGATCCTTAACGCCGTCCGTGAACGACCGGCAAGATTCCCGCGAACCCGAATTTTGTCGTCAGCTACTGCTTTTCGGCCGACATTCGCTTCAGCAGTTTGTAGGCTTCGCGAATGCCCGCGAACGTACAGACGAGGATCATGATGATCTTGATCCGCCCATCCCACGGTTCGCCCACTTTGAAGAGCCAATTGATGCCGATTGCCAGAAGAAATCCCGTGATCGGCCCTGAAAGCAAAAGCCAGGGAATCGTCAGCGCAATCCCCGCTTGCCTCCAGCCCGATTCGTCTTTGGTGGGCTTGGGTTTGGGGTCCATCGTTGAGGCCTGACTTTGCGCCGAATTTCACAATCTCTGGCCTCTTCATTCTCACCCGGAATCTCGAAAAACTCAATTCCCTCGAAGCAAACCGAATCGCTTGGCGAGGTTGCAAACCGCAATATCCTAAGCACGGATTAAGGCACATT
>CAZPIK010000520.1:0-208 GCA_964586185.1 uncultured Candidatus Sumerlaeota bacterium
ACGCGCTCGATATCGGCGCGATTACGCCTTTCCTTTATGGTTTCCGCGAGCGCGAACTGATTCTTTCGATCTTCGAGAAAATTAGCGGCGGGCGATTGCTTTATCATTATTCGCGTTTGGGCGGCGTTTATCGCGACATGAATTCGGATATCGAGCACGATATCCGAAAGCTGATCGTTCAGATGAAGAAGGCCTGGCCGGAATACAA
>CAZPIK010000520.1:218-1876 GCA_964586185.1 uncultured Candidatus Sumerlaeota bacterium
GCTTTCCGAAAATGCGATCTTCATCAACCGCACGGCGAATGTTGGGGTCATTACGAAGGAGCAAGCGCTCGGCTGGGGTCTGACGGGACCCTGCCTCCGTGCCTCCGGTGTTGATTTTGATCTCCGCAAGAAACGACCTTATTCCTGCTACGAGAAATTCAATTTCGACGTGCCGCTGGGCAAGGGTTTTAAGGGACAGATCGGCGATTGCTGGGATCGTTATTGGGTTAGGATGCTCGAGATTTTGGAAAGCATCAAAATCATCGAGCAAGCAATGGATGGGTTGCCCGAGGGGCCAATCCAAGGCAAGACTCCCAAAGTGATTCGGTTGAAAAAAGGGGAGTGCTACTTTGCGGGTGAGAATCCACGCGGGGAACTTGGGTTTTATATTGTTTCGGACGGCAAGCCGAACGCTTATCGGGTGAAGGCGCGCGGGCCTTCATTTTGTAACCTCAGTATCACGCACGAAATCGCGAAGGATTGCCTTATCGCGGACGTGATCGCGACGGTCGGTTCGATTGACATCGTTTTAGGCGAGGTGGATCGGTAGTTGGGATTGAAAATACCGGACGAGGCATGTAGTCTGCTCAGTCCGTGAAATTTTGCACAAGCGACGGGTTTTCCGCGCGAGTGCAGAGGGTCGAGTTCGGAAGGCGTTGAATGCAAGAGCTGCTGCAACATATCCATGAAGGTTTGATCGTCAAAATCTTTCCGGCGGCGGCGCAAATCCCGCTTCAATTTGTTTATATCGGCGGCATTCTTGTCGGCGCGGGATTGATTGTCGCGTGGATGTCGCTCGTTGCGATGGGATGGATTTGGGCGGAGCGTCGCGTTGCAGGTTACATGCAGGCGCGTTACGGCCCGAACCGCGTGGGTCCTCAGGGCATCCTCCAATCACTTGCCGACGGCATCAAGCTCCTTTCCAAAGAAGATATCGTTCCGTTCGAGGCCGACCGATTCCTTTTCGAGTTGGCTCCGTTGCTGGTTTTCGCGGGCGCGTTCATTCCGTTTGTTGCGTTGCCGTTTAGCCAACATCTTGTCATCGCCGATATGGATTTGGGTCTGTTCTACGTCGTCGCGTTCGGCGCGCTTGAAGTCGTCGGTATTTTGATGGCCGGTTGGGGACCCAATTCAAAGTGGACGCTCTACGGTGGCATGCGTCTCGCGGCGCAGATGCTTTCCTATGAAATTCCGCTTGGGCTTTCGGTGCTCGTCGTCGTCATGCTGGCGGGATCGCTCAACTTGACGGACATTATGATCTGGCAAACTCAGGGTGTGTTTTTCTGGGATGGCGTGGATACGCCTTGGATTATTGATTTCCTGAATTGGTCCATCTGGCGCGCGCCGTGGGTGATGATCCCCGCGTTCCTGATTTTCTTTACGGCGGGACTCGCGGAAACCAAACGCGCTCCGTTCGATCTTCCGGAAGCTGAGTCCGAACTCGTCTCCGGATTCCATACGGAATACACGGGCATTCGGTTTTCTTATTTCTTCCTCGCCGAGTATTGCGCGATGTATGTCATCTGCGTTTTGGGCGCGATCCTTTTCTTCGGCGGATGGCACTGGCCATTCCCGACGGTTTACACGACGGGCGATGCAAACATTATCTCGACCATTGCAGAGCGTGTGTCCAAGGATTTCACTCTCGCCGATCTTTC
>CAZPIK010000521.1:0-1850 GCA_964586185.1 uncultured Candidatus Sumerlaeota bacterium
CATCAACACCCTCGGCGGCACCGGCCTGTGGGACGAGCAGGACGGCTTCTACTACGACCAGCTCCATGTCGACGGCCAGCACCGCCCGCTGCGCATCCGCTCGCTGGTCGGGGTCATTCCGCTGTTCGCCGTCGAAATCCTCGAAGAGAACGTGATCGAACGGCTGCCCGGATTCCGGAAGCGCATGGAACTCTTGGTAGCTCAGTTTTCATCGTTTGTTGAAGCGGGATGAGACCTACGCTACGACGATCCTCACTGACTTTGCGACGAATGAAGTCAATCTATTTCAGGCGGCGCCACATCAGAGTAGTTCGGTCGGCGTCCATCTTTTGGTCTAGCCGGAGGTGAAGTCCGTTTCTCTTTTTGTAAATAATCCCCTGTCCCGGGAGACTCAATGCGGCAAGATTCTCCTACATTGAAAATTCCGTCGCAATCGGAAAATCTGTCGAGCGCAGGATCCATGCTTATGCGTGACTTCGAGTAAAATCACTTGCGGCAAACGATGCAGGTTCTTACATTGTGGGTGTGTGCATGAGATTACGTGCTCAAAATTGATGGAATGAATGATGTCGGGCGTACCTGATTTTACACACTTTGACGCGCGGATGATCGAGAGCATCATCGTCGGGTTGTGCGCATGGGGGTTTCTATTCCTTCTTGCGCCGATGATGGCTCGCAAACGCGGGATCGAACACGAGGAACCTCCCATTTGGCTTTATGGCAAAACCTTTGCCGCCTTCAAATGGATTAGCCTTTTGGCCGCAGCTTATTTGGGCGCGCTATTCACTTTTACAAGAGACATCACCGAGCATCTGGCTGATATGGCGATGCCGCTGGGTTTAGCAGTTCTTTACGCAGGTGTGGTCTGCGGCGCCATCATCGGTGTGGCGTGGATTTGGCGCACGATGAAAGCTCGCGATGAAGCCGTCGTCATCGAGCCGCTGGGCGTGGGAGGCGTTTTATTGCGTCTCGTCATCTTCGTCGCGATCGGCGGTTTGATTGTAGGTGGTCCTTGGATTGCAAAAGAATACGCTGATGTAGATTTGATCAGCCCGCTTTTTGGTTCGGGCGAGGCGGGTGGAACCGTCGCCGATTTGGGGGCGTTTCTTGCGCTTGCGCTCACGGCCGTTCTCTTTTGGATCACGCCCGAGATCATCGCGCGTCGGCTTGAGGACATGGAATCCTCGACGGTCGAGGCGCGTTCGTCCGGATTGGAAATGTTCCGCTGGTGGGTTTTGGGTTTGGTGCTGCTAACTATCACCGGCGTTTGGAGCGCCTTCCCCGGATTCGAGAAAGTGTTTAATCGCCCAGTGCCGTTCTTGTTTTCAGCGGCGATACCAATTGTCAGCGCGATTATATTTGGTCTTTTCTGGGCGCTTCCCGCGCGAATTTTAGAGCACAAGGCCGAAAGCGGAGATTATCTCGCGAAGGACTTATTGCCCAACGTCCACTTTCTCGGTCTGCCCGCGCTCATTACTTATAAGATGCGCAATCGCGGACGTTCCTCGCTTACGAGCGATGACAAGAGCCGCCTTTGCCCGACGTGTCTGCGACCCATCAACGATATTACTCTCTACACGAATCTCAAATTCGATCATTGTCCTCATTGTCAGTCGTTCATTCCGCCCATCTATACGATGCTCGATTACGTCAACCATCAATCGGCACGTCTGACTCCCTTATTGGAGGATCAAGGACCTCCCGGAGCGATTGGTAAGAAGAAAATCCGCGGCGCGAACGAAGATCGGCTGGTGCAGGATTTGCTTAAGGCCATTTTCGCGCTTGCGGTTTCCGAGCGGGGTACGGATTTGCATTTCACCGTTGAAAGCGATAAAGCCACCGTTCGTTGC
>CAZPIK010000522.1:0-1817 GCA_964586185.1 uncultured Candidatus Sumerlaeota bacterium
GAAGAAAAGCGCGGTCAAGCCCGCGCAATCCAAAATAGGAGACGGAAAAACATGGATTGGCTGGCTCTTACACTGGCGGGCATCTTGGAAATTTGCTGGGCGGTGGGACTCAAATACACGCATGGCTTCACTCGGCTCGGACCTTCGCTTTTTGTAATCGCAACGCTCGCGGGAAGCATGTTCCTTCTTGCATGGGCGGCCAAGACGATCCCCATCGGAACCGCTTACGCCGTTTGGACCGGCATCGGCGCGGCGGGTGCGGCGGTCTTAGGAATTATCCTATTGAATGAACCGATTGGAGCGGCTCGACTCTTCTTCCTCGCGCTCCTGCTCGTTTCCATCGTCGGCCTAAAGCTCACGGGCGGCGGAAACGCAGCGCCGTAAAATGATTCACCTGATTTATTCTATTCAAAAAGTTTCGTCACGCCTCGCGCGATGGCGTCGGCCATCTTCTTGAGCGTCTCGGTTTTTCTTAGCAGGACTTCGTCCTCTGGGTTACAGACGAAGCCCCCTTCGATCAGAATTGAGGGACAATCGCTCAAATTCCGGTTTACTCGAAAAACTTCCTTCAGAACGCGCGGCGATTCGCCGGGCGTAAGCGCCGCGACCAATTCCTCTTCAACAGCCTCTGCAAGTGGTATTGAATGCGGATAATGATAGAAAACTTTGGGACCGCGATCAGAGAGTGGATTAGCCGACATCGCGACGGAATTGTGATGAACGCTGATGAAACAATCGGGATCGAAATCGAGCGCGTCCCTTACCCGATCATCGAGTTCGACCTTTGAATCGTCCCGGCGGCATTGCCGAATCGTCGCACCGAGCGAGGTCAGTTTGCGTCCCAACAGCGCGGAGAGAACGAGGTTGACGTCGGCTTCGGCGAGTCCCGATGGACCGAGCGCGCCCATATCGCTTCCGCCATGACCCGCGTCTATCATGATTTTGAGTCCGCCCAGCGGTTTTTTGTTGGTAACTTGAGGAAGCGCGGTCGGACGCAATCGCACGTCCAATCTCAGAGTATCCGCCTGCGTGATGCTCCAACCATATCCCCAGAGTTGACCCTCCGCAAATTCACACTCAACTCGCGGTGGCTGATCCGCTTCGCGATCCCTCAATACTACGGAGCGAAACGCACTCGTTTTGGAAAGTGCGAGAGGACTGACTTCAATTTGTTCCGCGCCCAATAGTCGCACTTCGAGCTTTGATGAATCCTCATCGCCGACTGCAAATACCGATGCGACGGGACTGGACGTTCTCCATTCGAGCGCAACTCTGAATGGCGAAATCTCATGCAGAGTCGGCGCGGGCAATCGAACGAGCGTGGGTGAAACGGTTTCCGATTCGTATTCAACGGCCAGACTTTCAACGTAACCCGCTTCGCCAATCCCGAAGTCCACATAACTCCGCTCACCTCGCCGTTCAATGACTGGAAACGGCGTCCCCGCAATCCAATTGCCGTATCGCTTCCAACCTTCTTCTTCCATCAGAAACGTTGCGAAATCGGCGATGGTCTTGCCTGTTGGCGTCTCTTTCTCGCCCAGACGTCGAACGCGGAGATCGGATTTCATGGTCTTGGACTGAACCTCACCCGCGTCGTTCCTGCTTCCTTCGATCTTGAAATGAATTGTCTCAAGCTGTCCCGTGCTGAGCGTGTCATCCGCGTAAATCTCGCCTGCATAAGCGCCACCTTCGGCAGGAGTTGCTGAGACGGAATCCATCAGATGCCATTCGCCTGCATCACCGATACGCCAAATTTCTTATTGTCCGTGACTTGCAATGAATTTCACCGAGAAGGATGAAACCTCTCTCAGGCTATT
>CAZPIK010000523.1:0-1815 GCA_964586185.1 uncultured Candidatus Sumerlaeota bacterium
ACGCGATAGCCGCGCGAGAGCAAAAGCCTCGCCAGATAAAACCCGTCCTGCCCGGTTGCGCCGGTGATAAACGCACAAGGACGGGGGGCCGAGTCACTCATGACGAGGGCAGACTTTCTTCAATGCGTTTGAGAAATCGAATGGATTCGCCCGCGATGGTCTCGGCGTCCGGTTTGAAATCGAAAACTTCGAGTGAAATCCACTTGTCATAATTGAGCCGACGCAGTGTTGCCAAAACAGACCCAAAATCGAAATGGCCCGTTCCCGGATATCGCCCGTCCATCTCATTGACGTGAACGTGACGAATGATCGGAAAATGCCGCTCAATTAAAGTGGTCGAGCTTTCCGTTTCGTCCGCCGTGTTGTGAACGTCATACATTGTTTTAACGTTTGGATGATTCACCTTCGCGACGATTGCAGCTGAGTCAGCAAGACGGTTGCAGACGTTACCTTCGGACGAGGGGACGGCTTCCATGAGCAGCGTAACATTGCGCGACTGCGCCATCGGTGCAAGCGCGGCAAGTCCTTCGGCTAATCGGTCATGCGCTTCCGCAATGGTCATGCCTTCCACAGTTTTTCTCTGGTGCGGCGAGCCGAGCACCATGACCGGTCCGCCGAGATCGCCGCAAAAATCCACGAGCCGCGCGAGGTAATCCCAGCTTTTCCGACGTAAGCCCGCGTCGGGCGTCGTAATGTGAAATCCCTTCGGCGAGACAAGCAACCAGTGCAACCCGGAGCAGGTCATCCCCTCCGACTCGATGACTCGCCGCATCTCCGCGCGCTTCTCCGCACTGACCGATTCAACCGATTCGAACATGTGGAAGTGGGCGATTTCGAGTCCAAGGTAACCGAGCTTTCTTGCCGAAGCGCACATCGCGGGCAAATCCCAACCTTGATAAATTTCGCTGCAGACGGCGTATCGAAACGGCATGACTCTCTCCAAGAATTTACCACGGGATATTTACGGGTTTTTGGTCTAACTTTCCGTAAGAAAATTCGCCGCAAAAAGACACAAGAGACGCAAAAGAAGCAAATATGAAGATTAAAATTAAGTCCGCCGTAGCACGTATTCAAAATGCGCGGCTCCGGATGCCGTTCAAGTTCGGCGTCGCGACAATGACCGATACGCCGATGCTGACGATGCGAATCGTCGTTGAAGACAAGCAAGGTCGGAGCGCGCACGGTTATTCCTCGGACGTGCTTCCGGCTCTCTGGTTTGACAAGGCTCCGCAAAAAACGATGGATCAAAAAGTCGCCGACCAAATCTTCATGGCGCGCGGGGCGATGGAGGAATACACCCGACTCGGCGGTTCGTGGACAACGGCTTTCGAGCTTTGGCTTGCGGCCTACCACAACCTGAAACGGTGCGCGACGGAAGCCGGGATCAATCCGCTGACCGCCGGTTTCGGAAGTTCTTTCGCCGAACGCGCGACGATCGACGCGATCTGCCGTCTCACCGGAATTCCATTCCATCGCGCACTGCGAGAAAATGTGTTCGGGATGGAGCCGGGCGCGGTTCACTCTGTTTTGGAGGGCTATGACGTCGCCGACGCGTTGCCTGCCACGCCCCTCTCGCGTATCGGATGTCGCCATACCGTCGGGCTTAGTGATCCCATTCTCGTTTCGGAAATCGCCTCCGAGGATCGCGTCACCGACGGACTTCCGCAAGCGCTCGAAGAGGATATCGCCGTTTATGGTCTCCGCTATTTCAAGATCAAAATTGACGGCGATCGTGAACGCAACAAATCGCGACTCATTCGGATGGCCGAGCTTATTGGCTCGCGTTGCACGAGCGGTTACCTCGTTACGCTCGAT
>CAZPIK010000524.1:0-1808 GCA_964586185.1 uncultured Candidatus Sumerlaeota bacterium
GCTCAGAATGACACATGGCGCTATGCCACCAGTACTTTTAATTTCTTCGGCAGAATTTCGTATTCAAAATCTTGAATCCATTCGGTCAGCAATTCGCCGTCGGTGTGAGCGGGCGAGAGAGATTCAAGATGCAGGGTAATTTTCGTCGTATGCACTTCCCGCATCCCCTCCAATTCGACATAACTGCCCTTATCTTCATTGAAGGCGCGCGGTAAAGCCTGAAAGAGCCCGAGGCGCGTGGCGCGATAACCAAAGGCGAGAGTCAATTTCCCATCGAAGGGATCCGCGTGCGGCGTCATGAAGAATCCACCGGTACGTCTTCCATTGCCGATGGAGATGAACGAGAATTTTCCAGCGTATTCGCCGTCGTCCCATCTAATTTTTCCCGTCCATTCGGGTTTATCCATAACTCCCTGCACCGCCGCCACGAGGTAGCGAGCGATGCCCTTGATCCAATGAATTTTTTCATGTTTGAGGGTGACGTACGGCTCGAGGCCCGCTCCCGAGTTGTTGACAAAATACTTGTTGTTGAACCTGCCGATATCCATCGCACGAGTCTTGCCGTTTGCGATGACACGCGCAGCTTCGTTCAAATCAGTTGGCAGGCCAAGTGCGAATGCGATATCGTTCGCGGAGCCCGTGGGCATGATCCCCAGCGGACCGATCGCCTCATTTGCGGACTCGGCGGCCTGCATCAAGCCATTCGCGATATCGCCAACGGAGCCGTCCCCGCCCGCGACGATGATCGGCGAAAATTTTTCGCGCGCGGCTTGCGCGGCGAGTTCGTTCAGATGTCCCTTGCGCTCTGAAACAGCCAAGTCGAACTTTACGCCCGCGGCATTGAGCGCGGCTTCGGCTTCCGCCCAGCGTTTTTGTGAGTTCCAGCGATTGGAATATGGATTCAGAATGACTTTTGCCGTCATCGTCCCTCGATCAGATGATCATGGTCAATTGTACCTGAATTCCAAATGCGGACTTGCGCGAGCAGAACTGCAATGAAAATCATCACACAGCCAAATATTTGAACCGACGCGAGTCGTTCGTCGAGAATAAGCCAGCCTGCAATGACCGCGAACACAGATTCGAGACTCAGGATCAGCGCCGCGTCTGCGGGAGGGGTGTGCCTCTGCGCCCATACTTGAAGCGTGTACGAAAGCCCAAGCGAGAGAAAGGCGGTGTAGGCGATGGCAAACACGATCGGCGCGTGAAGCGTGATCCCGTCCTCGGCGAAAACGCCGACGAGCAGATTCAAGATCCCACAGATGGCGAGTTGTCCTATCGAAAATGAAACGGCTTCGAACTTCGAGGCGAACTTGCCCAGCACGATGACGTGCACCGCCCAGAATAACGCGCCGCCCAACTCCAGCGCATCCCCCGCGCGGACTTCGAATCGTCCCCCCGTCGATAGGAGGAACGCCCCCACCCCAGCCAGCGCGACCGCGACGATGGATATCCAATGTTGTTTTTCGCGCCAGAACACGAACAGGACAATGGGAATCAACACAACATACAGGCTGGTGATGAAGCCTGCGTTGCCCGCCGTGGTGTATTGCATCCCCGCCTGTTGCAGAGCACTGGCGACGAAAAGGAGGAAGCCCGCGGCAAGCATCCACTTGAGTTGAGATTTAGGCATCGAGGTGAGGCTGGCTCGCGACGCGAAAGGCAGGACCACGAGGGCGGCGAGCAGGTAGCGCAATCCGTTGAAATAATACACGCCGCCCAGCTGCCCCGCGACGAGCTGCGCCACGAACGCCGTTCCCCAGAGGATGGCAACCATGAATAGAAGTAAGTCCGCTTTGAGGCGCATG
>CAZPIK010000525.1:0-1798 GCA_964586185.1 uncultured Candidatus Sumerlaeota bacterium
CTCGTCGAAAAAGCGCTCGAACTAAACCCCGGCGCGCCGCACATCATGGATTCGCTCGGCTGGATTTATTACAAGCAGGGTGATTATCCGAAGGCCATCGAAACGCTGCAAACCGCCGTGACCAAAATGAAGGATGCCCCCGATCCGGTCGTCCTCGAGCATTTAGGCGACGCTCACGCCAAAAACGCCGACCTGGCGCGCGCCAAGGAATTCTGGAACCAATCGCTCCGCCTGAAGCCGGACAACGAAAAATTGCGGTTAAAAGCCACCGGCGAGTAACCCAATTGCCCAGATACTTACAAACCACAAAGTTCTCTTGATCCTCTTAACGGGTTCCTGTACGCTGGCGACATGCTGGCTCCTCCTCCCATTATTTCCTCCCTCCGCATAAAACGTATCCCTCAAGGTTCGCCCAATTACCCTGCCCGCCTTGTTAAACGAATGGGACTTAAGGCTCCCGATGCGATTTATGTCGCGGGTTTGTCGCGGCGCTTACGCTCGCCTCACATCGCCATTATTGGATCACGAATCGCACAGCCCGAATTCTTGGAAGCTGCGTCTCGTCTCGGGCGGGCGATTTCCGATGCAGGCTACGTCGTTGCGAGTGGGCTTGCCGCAGGCTGCGACGAAGCGGCGCAACGCGGTGCGATCTTAGGACGAACGGGAAGCGTCGGCCTAGCTCCGAAAGGGTTAGCGCGGCTCACTTCCCGCGAATTATCTTTCGTGGGGAATCGCATGACGTTCATCTCGTTGGCGCATCCCGACGACGCATTCCACGCGGGATTGGCCATTGCCCGCAACGATGTCATCGCCGCGCTATCTGAAGCATTAGTCTTGATTTCAAGCGGAGTCAAAGGGGGTTCAATGTATGCATTGCGATGGGCGCTCCGAAATCGCCTTCCCGTTTGGTGCATGACGGACGGCAGCCGAACTCCCGAAGGCAACGCCGCATTGATCCGCAGCAAACTCGCCCGACCGCTTGAGCTATCTCAAAGCCCAACCGAATGGATGTCTCAAATTCGGAATGGATTGGCGGAAGCGGCAATACGCAAACCGCGCCACGTTGTAGAATCGCGCCTCAGTCAATCCGATTGGCTAAGCGGTTGCTTATAGCGGCTTGCCGTACGTCGCGAAAGAGTCGGGCGTTTCCCAAAGCACAATCCGCGCGACGGAAAAACCGCTCTCCTTCGTTTTGTCAAAAATCACTTTGGCGATGTTCTCCGCCGTCGGGTTGTCGTCCATCAGAAAAAGCGGCTCGCCTTGACTGCGGATGAACTCGACCGCCGGGTCATCTTTGCGGAGTAGCATCCGATGATCCAAATTTTCGTCCACCCATTTCTTCATCACGTTCTTGATGTCGCCAAAATCCACAACCATCCCGCGGTCATCGAGCTTGTCGGATTCAATCTCGATTTCGATCCGCCCGTTATGGCCGTGGAGGTATTTGCATTTGCCATCGTAGTTGCGCAAACGATGCCCGTAACAGAAATCAATATACTTGGTGACGCGATATTTCATGGATTCCCCTCTTCAGCGCGCGCTTGCGCGATTTCGCCGCTTACTCTTGCGAAAAGCCGGCCAGAGGTCAAAAGGAATTGGGAACTGGCGAAAACTTTTGACTTTCATTCGCCGCTCGAACATCGTATTCGGGCAATTGATTTTGTCGCTTATGCGTCGCCCGACCCGGAGGAATCCATGAAGATCACTTTTTCTCGCCAATCACTCTTGACCGGGGTTTCTTTGATTCAAAATTCGGTAAGCCCAGCCGGGACTTTGCCGATCCTTGCCAACGTGATGA
>CAZPIK010000526.1:0-1796 GCA_964586185.1 uncultured Candidatus Sumerlaeota bacterium
CCCTTCGGGTTCACGAATCACGTCTGGCATTGAACCAATAATATGAGTTCTTATCATCGTAACAACCTTTAGACGTTCGTACTCTCCGAGCTGACGTCGGGTCGAAGACCCGACCTACAAGCTTTATCTACATCGCGCCAACCTATACCCGCTTCATAAACTCCAACGCGGGACGTTGATTGCGCCCGCGACCCTTGGAATCAAGCCCCGTGAGATAGAGCGCGGTCGAATACACGTCGCCGTGGTTGGGAATAAACGATCTTTCGTGTTTCTTTTTTTCGGGAAGAAGCTCGCCCGTCACCGAGTCGTAGTTCGGATCGAGCGAGCCATCGGGCAGAATCGGAATCGCCATCAAGGTGTGTTCGCCGACGCGGCCATATTGCGAATTCCCTTTGACCGCTCCGCCCATGAACGCCGCCGAAGTGACCATCCAATGCTGGCTGATATCCTGCGCGCCGATCATTTTTTTCTTTTCCGATTCGGGAATCGGCATTTTCTCGATCGCCGTCACGTCGCCCTGGATCGAACGCCCGAACTCGGAAGTCAGGACGATGGTCGTGAGATCGAAAAGACTCTTCCCGGTCTTCTTATATTCGGTTGCTTTCAGCTTCGCGACGAGCGTCTTCAGCGGCTTCCACATTTCAGTATCCATCATCGTCGTAGTATCAATCACGCCGACCGGAGTGCCGTCAGGTCGCCAAAGCCCTGCACGCGCGAAGTGATGATCGAAATCGCGGATGCCGCGGCTCTCGATCCAAAACGCGTTCGAGTATCCCGCGCGCATGAGTTCGTACGTCATCATCGCTTGCACGTTGGAAGCGGGACTGAATTTGCTCCTCGCCTTGTTGCCATTAACGCCACGAAACGTAATCAGCTCATCGGCGGGCTTGACCAAAAATTCCTCTTTGAGTTTTTGATCGGAGAAAAGCGCCGCGAGCGCGTTCGGATCAAGATCTGCTCCTCGACCCGCCAGATTCTCATAAACCGCGCGCGCCGAGTGATAGCTCCTCACCGCCTCCGCGCTGGAATCGTCCATCAAATGGCGATCCACGTCATCCATGAATTCGCGCACCTTGGCATTGACCGAATCGGCAGCCATCCGATGCATTCGCGAAAGAAACTCGCGCAATTTCTCCGGCGTCCCCGCATAAATCGTATGCGCGTGAGAGGGACCGAGAGCATGATAATAGCCGCGCCGGCCCGTGTATTGCGCCTCGTTCAGTTCGCCATCCGAGAGCCACCAATGCCATGAGATGTTCGGAAGAATGTAGGGCTGCCCATACGCCTCGGCAAACGCCTGCATGACGGAACGCTCGTCATCCTCGCGGTTATCGGTAAGGCGGAACGAGTAGTCGCCCATGTGCGCGCGAAGCCGCTCGCCGGAGTGAAACGAACCGGTGTGCATCGAACTCAGCACCGCCATATCGCCGAAAAGTTCTTTGCCTGATTCGGCGAGGTAACCATACCTAATGTTGCCGTGCGATTTGATGCTCCGGTCGTCCTCGCCCCAACGCAACACTCGATATATTTCCTTCGACGGCGATTCGAGCCGCTTCACGACGTGGTTCGGCGTCATAACCGGATTGAACATGTCGTAGCCCATCCAGCCTCCCTCGACGAACCAATAGATGAGGAAACGCGGATCGTCGGCCTCGGCGGATTTATCGGCGGCCATGAGTTCGGCGCGCGCGCTGCGGGGAACGCCAAAGTTCAGGAAATAGGCGAGGAACTGCGAGGCGCTGAGCGAACCCGCGCCCGATGCGAACTGCTTAAGGAACTGCCGTCGCTGCATATTG
>CAZPIK010000527.1:0-1766 GCA_964586185.1 uncultured Candidatus Sumerlaeota bacterium
ATTCCCATGAACCAGGGCTTTTCTTCGCCTTTGCCGCGTAGGGGCGAACGACCGTTCGCCCGTACCTTTTTTGCATCCATCACGATCGTCGGACCCGGCATCCTCTTTGGCGTGAAATCCTTCCTGCCATCCAAATTGAACGACATATACCCATCGGACAGATCGCGCAGCCATGTGGCAACGACTCCCGCCTTTGCGGCAGGGATGTGCAACAGATATGAATCCATGTCCACACAGGTGAGCGTGCCTTTGATAACACCTTTAGGAGTCGCGATGCTTGTTTCTTGCGATTTGCCCTTCTTCAACGCGCTAAGATCGGATGACACCGCATAGTCCAACATCTGCCGCACGCGGTGCCCCGTCAACTCAAACACCGCGTTCGTACTCCCTCTCCCTTTGGGAGAGGGGCTGGGGTGAGGGCTGTCATCAATGAAATAGAAGTGAGGGTATCCGCTCTTCTTGTATTTGAAATCGATCCCCGCCGACTCTGCCAGTTTTCTAATTTTCAAACGTGCAGAATTCAACGCATCGAAATCCAATTTCGCGCGGCGTTGCTTCCCCTTTCGAACTGTGTCCACAGAATGAGGCGCACACGCGAGAAGTACATCCGCCATAACATCCGCGAGTTGACGTGTCATCTTCTCGTCGAAGCCGCGTTGACTGATCCACGGCGTGCCCAGCCGAATACCGGAGGGATCGAGGGAATTCCTGTCCCCCGGAATCGTGTTGCGATTGACGACGACTCCGACAATATCCAAAATACGTGAGGCTTGGTCGCCGCTGAGTTTGGTGCCGTCCTCGCCGACGATGCTCGTACAATCCACATTGACGAGATGTGTATCCGTTCCACCGAACGGCACGCGCAATCCGCGCTTGGTGAACTGGTCTGCCATTGCTTTCGCATTTTTGAGCGTTTGTTCCTGCAACTTTTTGAATTGCTTGGTTTGAGTCAACTTGAACGTCAGCGCGAGAGCCGCAAACACGTTGACGTGTGGTCCGCCCTGTTCGCCGGGGAATACAGCTTTATCGATCTTCTTCGCAATCGCCGAGTCGGTTGTCATCAACACCGCACCGCGTGGACCGTCGAGCGATTTGTGAGTTGTGGACATCACAACATGGGCATACCCGATCGGCGAAGGGACAACACCCGCGGCGACCAACCCGCCGATGTGCGAAATATCCGCAAGGAAATACGCGCCGACCTCGTCCGCGATCTCACGGAACTTTTTCCAATCGGGCATCCACGAATAGGATGAATATCCCGCGATCATCAACTTGGGTTTGTGTTCGTTCGCTAGTTTGCGAATTGCTTCGTAATCCAGTTTTTCATTTTCATCGATCGTGTAATGTACCGCCTTGAACCACTTGCCGCTTCGGTTGACCGATGAACCGTGCGAGAGATGCCCGCCATGCAACAGGTTCAATCCCATCACCGTACTGCCCAACTCGATCAAGGCGTGATAGACAGCGTTGTTGGCGGGCGCGCCGGATAACGCCTGAACATTGACATAAATTTGATCGGCTGAATATCCATTCGCGGCAAACGTCTCTGCGGCGCGGCGGCGTGCGAGCGCCTCCACCACGTCCGCGTATTCGACGCCCTTGTAGTAGCGCGGGTCGCTGTTGCGGCGATAGTTCGCAAGACGCATCGGGTAATCGAGAATTTCGGCATCGTCCATCCAGCGGGTTTCTTCATCGGGATAGCCTTCGGCATAGATATTTTGAAACGCGGACGATAACGCCTCTCTGACCGCCATTGGGGCTGT
>CAZPIK010000528.1:0-1727 GCA_964586185.1 uncultured Candidatus Sumerlaeota bacterium
CTCCTTTATTCTCGTCGGGAAGCGCGGTGACGGCTAAGACTTGTTCGGTCGCCCCGATGGCGTTGTGGATTTCTTCCTCGATCTTGACGTGGGGAACCATCTCGCCGCCGATCTTGCTGAATCGCGCGAGACGGTCGGTGATATGGGTGAACCCCTCGTCGTCGATGAATCCAACGTCGCCGGTTTCGTACCAGCCGCCGGGTTTCAAGACTTCCGCCGTTTTGGTCGGGTTGTTGAGGTAACCCTTCATGATGTTCGCGCCGCGGACTTGGATCATGCCGGTTTCGCCGCCGGGGAGCTCCGCGCCCGTTTCCAAATCCACAATGCGAATGACGACGCCAGGGACGGTGTGGCCGACGGTTCCGGGTTTGTTGACGATATTGTGCAGCCCGCGTGAGCGATACTCGTCCACGTTGGCGGAAACGACGGGTGCACATTCAGTCGTTCCGTAACCTTCATGCACGGCGACTCCAAAACGTTCGCGGAATGAATCGGCAATCCGCGCGGGGAGTTTTTCCGCGCCGGTGAGGATGAATTCAAGAGAGGCGAATTTTTCCGGTTCAATTCGCCGGATATAATTCTGAAGAAAGGTGGGCGTCGCGATCATGATCGTGACTTTGTATTTTTCGACCAGATCGCCGATCTGTTTGGCTTCGAGCGGGTTCGGATGATGCACGACGGCAAAGCCCATGCCGAGCGACGCCCAAAGCGCGACTGTATAACCGAACGAATGGAAGAACGGCAGGAAGCCGATCATCACGTCGTCGCTCCAGATACAAACAGCCTGATCGGTGCTGTCAATATTCGAGGCAATGTTGAAATGGGTCAGCATCACGCCCTTGGGCATTCCGGTGGAGCCGCTGGAGAAGATCACGGTAAAGAGCGAATCCATCGTCGGCGGCTTGATGCAGCCGCAGAATTTTTCGAGCCAACGAATGGGCAGGAAATGGAACGCCATAAAAGCGATCAATTTTTCACCCTTGGTCGGTGGGTGCTTCTTCATCATGTCGTCGAGATAGAACGACCCCGGAGGCGGATCCATTTCGAGCCGCTTGATGAAAAGTTCGGACGTAATGACCGTCTTAATGTTGGCTTCCTTCATGCAGTGGCGAAGGATTTCGGGCCCCGTTGTGTAGTTCAGGTTGACGGCGGTGCGTCCTGCGAGCGCGGCGGCGATATTGGTAAGGACGCCGCCCGTCGAAGGAGGTAGGAAAATGCCGACCATATCCTGTTCGCCCCAAATTTTTCGGAGGCGCCGAGCGAGGACAATTGCGCCGATGCCGGTTTCCATGAAGGAAAGTTTTTTGTTGGTCGTGCTATCCGCAACGCAGAACTGGCGGAAATGGCCGCGCGCGTACTTCAGGAAACGATGATGGACGGGAACCATCGCGTCCTTCTTTGCCAGCGCGCAATCGGCGGAAAGTTCGAGCACCGATTGCCGCATTGTATGTGCCGAGACGTCGCTGGGGAGCGGTTTACCGATGGCGACGCGGACTTTGTAGGGGAGCTTGGTTGGCCAGTGCCAGACGAATTTATTGCGCTCGCGGCTGAATACCGTTCCCCAAACGCCTTCAATATAGATGGGCACAACGGGCACAGGCGCGCGCTCCAGGATGTGCTTGAATCCGCGACGGAAAGGCAGCAGTAGCCCCGGTCGGGTCACTTGTCCTTCGGCAAAAACGCAAACAAGTTCGCCGTTGTTGAGCGCCTCGAAGGCTTTCGATAGC
>CAZPIK010000529.1:0-737 GCA_964586185.1 uncultured Candidatus Sumerlaeota bacterium
GCGACTGCCCATGAGCATCTTTATCCAAAGTCGCATTTAGTTTTCCACCTCGAGCAATTCGTCGCCCGCACCCCTCTCAAACGTAAAAAACCATAGAACGCGATACTTCGACGTATTCTCGATGCGCTCGCGTTTGAAGATATACAGCGGCAGCGTCACGCTCGATTTGTTGGGCGCCCGCTCATAGCCGAAGATAAGTGGAATGTTGATCTTTCGCGTCTCGCGTCTCGGCTTCGCAATTCGCACCGTTGTCTCATGCCACCGCCCATCCAGATTCGCGTAACGAATCTCGATTTTATCACCCGGCTTTCTCGCCGCGATCGCTTCAAGGAATTCATCCGGCGAGAAGATCGTCTCGCCATCGACTTCCTTGATGACCGCTCCCTTGGCGACCTTTTTGTCGTTCAACGGGCTTCGCTCGGCGAGCCTGAGCACTTCGACACCTTCCCTCGGACCCAGCCCCAGTTGCTCCGCTCTTTCCGGGCTAAGCGAGGCAACCTCGACCCCAAGGCGCCGATTTTCGAGGAATGTCTTCACCTCATCCGATTCGCTCTCTTCTTCCTCCGGCGGCGGAATCCTCGCAACGGTTCGCGCCTCGACCTCCTCGATCTCGTGATCGCGATCGATCCGCAGCGTGATCACGGACCCGACCGGCAGCGACTCAGCCATGTTCAGCAACTGATTGGGCGAGCTGATGTCCTCCCCGTTCGCTTGCAGGATGATGTCGCCTTCCTTCA
>CAZPIK010000529.1:747-1724 GCA_964586185.1 uncultured Candidatus Sumerlaeota bacterium
TCAACCCCGCGGTTTCGGCCGGCGAATTCTCCACAACTCTTGTGACGGTGACGCCCGGCTGAATGTTCCGCTCTTCGATGACGTTGCGATTCGATTGCGCGTAAACACCCAGGTAGCCCTTGGTTCCCTGAGCGAACGCGTCAAAAGCCCCGCCAGCGAGGAGAGCGGCGAACCCAATCAATGCGCAAAGCGCGGAAGGTGATTTGCCAAACATCATGCAATCTCAAACTAAGGTGACTATTTGGGCCGGAGGTTGGATTGAAAGGGATGGAATTTAGTTCAGGAAATTCCGCCGGCCGAAGATTGCCGCCGCAACAACCAGCAACACGAGGACCCATGCGGCGGGCGCGCCTATGTTATAATAAATTGCCTTTTCTTCCCAACCTGTATCTGACAGCCCCTCCGCAAAACCCCGCAATGCCTGGAAATACGACGTGTCAACGAGGGACGGAACAAAGGTGTTGAATAAGTACAATCGGCCTTCCCGCATCGACGATTTCATCACTTCCATCACGATGTATACCCCCAGCGCGCCGCTCGTCGCGATCCCCGTGTGGTCGGTCATCGTCGAAACGACGAGGCCGAAAGCCGCAAGGGCAATTAAAGGTCCGACCGCCAGTCCGAGCGTCACTAGCGAAGATCGCCGCATGAATGCCGCCTCGAAGATCACATAACCTTCCTCCGCGATGTCGCCATAGACCGCGATCATCCCCGCAGCCGCGGCGGAAACGCCCGCGACTGCGGCGACCAGCACAAGCGACATTGCGATGAGAAGCGTGAACTTCCCCGCAATCCACACGACGCGCCGGTGTGGTCGAAGCATGATCGTCTTGAAAGTCTTCCAGTGCCCTTCATTAGCGACGATCATGCTCGCGTAGAGGAGTAGCATGATCCCGCCGAGCGTCAGGCCCTTCGATGCCGCGCGCGCGAAAAGCAAATACGCCGACGGCGCCGCTTTGCCTTCGCCCTCCGAGATC
>CAZPIK010000530.1:0-1679 GCA_964586185.1 uncultured Candidatus Sumerlaeota bacterium
CGAATCGGATCGAGTCCGCGCCGCACGTCAATCTCGATATGAGGATCGGTATAGGGTCCCGAAACGTCGTAAACCAAAATCGCGGGATTGGCTTGGGCGTCGTTGCCCGGAACGCGCGATGGAGTCGGCGTTTGGGAAATCTCGCGCATCGGAACGCGAATCGAGGAGTGAATCCTCCCCGGCACATAAATTTTCTGCGCGCTCGGGAATCCCTCGCGGGTGATCCGGTCGTCCATCGTCTGCGCGCCGTTCTTGGCATGTCCATTTGCGGAAGCCGTGGGTTCGGATTTGAGAAGTGTATCGCTCATGGCTTAAGTTCCTTGCTGATGCGGGTCGCCGCGACTTTTGCGCTCATTCAAACCCGCGAAACTCATCTTCACACAACCCGCCGCTCGTCGCAATCCTGCATCCATCTCCGAATTGCGATTCATGCGTCCCCTATGCCAACATGACGTCATGCGCAGGGGAGATATCCAACCATGACCAACCGAATTTGCGGAAATTTGAGACGAAGCATTGCGCTCGCCGCCACAATCCTATTTTCGGGGGCGGTGATGGTCTCAGCAGAGGACGCGCCAGCCATCAAGAAGACTTGCGTAGCGCATCGCGGCGCGTCGGCCTACGTTCCCGAACATACGGCCCTCGCCTATCGAAAGGCGATGGAAATGGGAGCCGATTTCGTCGAGCAGGATCTCGCGCTGTCCAAGGACGGCGTTCTCATCTGCATCCATGACACGACGCTCCAGCGAACGACCAATGTCGCCCAAGCGTTTCCCGATCGAGTGGATCGCTCCGATTACACGGGACAAAGCCGCAAGAGTTGGCGCGTCGCCGATTTTACGCTCGCCGAACTCAAAACGCTCGACGCGGGAACTTGGTTCGATCCGGCTTATGGCGGCGAAAAGTTGCTCACGTTTCAAGAAGCGATTGACATCGTCAAGGAGAAGCCCGGAACCGGAATTTATCCCGAACTCAAGGACTCCGCTTATCACGCCAAGCTCGGCATGGACATCGAGGGCGAAGTGCTAAAGGTCCTAAAGGCCAACGGACTCGACACGCCTGAAGGGCAGAAGAACATGCCCGTCATTCTTCAATCGTTCGAACCTGAGGCGTTGAAAAAAGTCCGCAAGCTTGCGGGCAAGACCTACTACCTTGTTCAACTGGTGGCCGACGCGCAGGCCAAATCGCTGATGAGCGACGTCGGGCTGGAGCTGGTCTCCAAATACGCCGATGCTTTGGGGCCTTCGATTCGTATTTTGCTTGCCGATCCCAGTCGGGTGAAGGCCGCACACAAACTCGGACTGGAACTGCATCCCTATACCGTGAATGAAAAATCGGTTCCTAAAGGACAACCCGACATCATGACCTACACCCATTATCTTCTTTATGAATTGGGCGTGGACGGCGTCTTCACCGACAACCCCGACGAATTCCCCAGAAAATAACGCAAAGGCGCAGAAGCGCAAAGACGCAATGAGGATCGCGCCACATGAGGGGTGGATTCAGATCTTGAACGCAACAAATTGGAACATATCCAGAAGTATTTGAACTATTGCTGATTAAACTTGGGACTGTTACTAAGGGATGCGCTAACCGCACGCAAGCGACCTCATTGCGCCTCTGCGACTTCGCGTTAACTTCTTTATGTTCACCCGTTACGACGCCGCCTATCTTGCGAT
>CAZPIK010000531.1:0-1674 GCA_964586185.1 uncultured Candidatus Sumerlaeota bacterium
CCACGCGCCTTACAGCGGCGGCCAAAGCACTGGCCGATCGGTTCCGCACTAAGATGCCGCTCTGCCCATCTTCAATCGCTTCTCCGATTCCACCGACATCCACTGCCACCAGCGGGACTCCCGCACACATCGCCTCAAGCGATAAGATCGGCAAACCTTCCCAGCGCGAGGTCATGACCAGCACTGCACATTGCGAAAGGGCCCGTAATGTTTCCCGACGCGGCAAAGAACCCAGCATCGTAACGTTGGATAGTCCGCGCCTAGCAATTTCCGTCTTAACTTTTTTCTCAAGCGCACCGCCCCCGACAAGCGACGCCGTATATCCCGGCAGAAGCTCCACGCAGTCAAGAAATAACAGCGGGTCCTTCTGTTCAACCAAGCGGCCAATAAAACCCAGCTGTCGGCGGTTGCCGCCCTTGGCAACGGGAATATCCCTATCATGTATACCACAGTAAATGACTCCGCGAGACGTCTCGGCACGCAACAGACGGTCCGCTTCCGCGATCGACAAGTCGTGGCGGCAGACGAAAATGATGTGTGTCGCGAGCCGATCGACTTTTCGCTCGGCTTGAATGGCCAGCGTCTTCATCAGAACATTCTTGTGCGGGAAATGATGACCGTGAACGGTATAAACCATGGGCCTTCTGATGCCCGACAGGAAGTAAGCAAATCCCGCCCTGCTGCCATGAACGTGGACCAGATCCGGTTGAAACTCGCCCAGGATCTGCCGAACACGAAAAGGCACGACTGGATCGATGCGACTACGAAAGAAGTCAACGCCAAACGTGGGTATACCCAGCGCGCAGCTCTCGGTCTGCAAGTAGGAATCGATTTGCGTGACCAGACCGAAAGAAAAATTCTTGTTAAGACCGGTGAGAATTTGGAGTAGATGCGTCGACCCTCCGCCGGGGGAGCCATCGGCCATCATCTGTAAGACTTTCATAAATCGGGCGTAGTAAAATCTCAAGTGTTTCCTGGATGAGGGCCCATGCTGACCGTTTGATGGTAAGCCTCGACAGCTTTAACGATTGACTGATTCAGCTGTTGCGCACCCAGTGCGATGGTGCGCGAGCCAAGCACAATTCTTTCAGCCGCACTCCCGATCCGCTGTCGTAGTGTTGCATCTTCGACCAATCGCGTGAGGCATTCAAACCAATCGGCTTCGGTTCGGCACAAGAAACCATTTTCTCCATGTTCTATAGAGTTTTTGAACGAACCCACAGGACTCGCTACCGTTGGAACCGCCATCACCGCCGCCTCAAGATACTTGAGGTCGCTCTTGCACTCTGTAAACGGATTATCGCGCTCTAGTGGCGCTAGATTGATATCGACTTTGGCGAAGAGATTTGCAAGGCGCTGCCAAGGAACAAACCGATGTCGCTCTATCCGCCCGCCGAATCGGGCGAACTCCGGTCCCACGTCAAGGTATCCCACGATCATGAGTCGAACCGAGGGGTATCCCTTTAAGATCCGTTCCAACGCGCGCGAACACTCACGAAAATCGGCGTTATGCGTACGAGTCCCGCTAAAATAACCTATGGTCACACGCTGGTGTATCCGGTTGCTATTTCGTGGTTCCCCTTTCAAAGCCCGTTCGGCCAAAGCTATCTGCTCATCGCTCAGCATATTCGGCGTAACGATGCACTTCATGTTGGGCAAGAGATTAAGCACGGC
>CAZPIK010000532.1:0-1654 GCA_964586185.1 uncultured Candidatus Sumerlaeota bacterium
CAAAGCCTCCGCGCTCATCATCCGCGAATTGGCCGCACTCGAATCGAATTTTCAGAGCGAGGAATCGCTGGGCGCCTATTTGAAGCGCTATCATTTGATGGGCATTGACGGTATTGATACTCGCGCGCTCGTTCTTACGCTCCGGCAAGCTGGCTGTATGAACGGGATTCTTTCGACCGAGGATTTCGACTCCGATTCGCTTCAGGCGAAGGTCAACGCCTTTCCTTCGATGGAAGGTTTGGATTTGGTGAAAGAAGTGACGCTCAAGAACAAATACGAATTCCAGCCGCGTGAAAATTACCAGCGACGCAAAGGGGTAAAACCTCTCCACGTTGCCGTGATTGACTGCGGCGTCAAACGGAACATCCTTGAGCTGATGGCTGCGCAGAATTTCAATCTGACCGTTCTGCCCGCGACAACGACGGCGGCGGAAATCCTCGCGATGAAGCCCGACGGCGTGTTCTCTTCAAATGGCCCCGGCGATCCCGCGGCGGTGACTTACACCATCGAAACGATCAAAGGACTTATGGGCAAAGTGCCGATCTTTGGCATTTGTCTAGGTCACCAAATCATGGGTTTGGCGCTTGGCGCAAAGACTTACAAGCTTAAGTTCGGCCATCGCGGCGGCAATCACCCTGTTCGCGATGAACTAACAAAGCGAATTGAAATTACCGCGCAGAATCATGGCTTTTGCGTGGACGCCAAAACGCTTCCCGCGGGTTGCGAGCCGACACACTGGAATTTGAATGACAACACGCTCGAGGGGTTTCGGCATACGAAACTTCCGGCGTTTTGCGTGCAGTACCATCCGGAGGCGTCGCCAGGACCGCATGACAGCGCTTATTTGTTCGAGCGGTTTAGGGAAGTGATCGAAAGCGGAAAAGCGTGAGAATTGGGACACAAAGGCACGAAGGCACAAAGTTTAAGAACTGAAGATCATGCCAAAACGAACCGACCTTAAAAAAATCCTCATTATCGGCTCCGGGCCAATCATCATCGGCCAGGCCTGCGAGTTTGATTACTCCGGCACGCAGGGATGTAAGGCGCTCCGCGCAGAGGGCTACGAAGTCGTCCTCGTCAATTCCAATCCCGCGACGATCATGACCGATCCGCAGTTCGGCGACCGCACCTATATTGAGCCACTGACGCCCGAAATTCTGTTGGCGATTCTTGAGAAGGAAAAGCCCGATGCCGTTCTTCCAACGCTGGGTGGACAAACGGCGCTCAATCTTACGTTCACGCTTGCCAAGCGCGGTGTCTTTGAAAAATTGGGGATCGAACTCATCGGCGCAAAAGCTGATGCTATCGCCCGCGCCGAGGATCGCCTCCTTTTCAAGCAGACGATGCGCGAGCACGGGCTTGATCTTCCGCGATCCGGCGTTGCTCACTCGATGGAAGAAGCGATGGTCGTTCTTGATGAGGTGGGATTTCCGGCAATTATCCGTCCAAGTTTCACGATGGGTGGAACGGGCGGCGGCACGGCCTACAACATCGAAGAGTATCGTGAGATCGTCGCGCGCGGTCTTGATCTATCGCCGACAACCGAGATTCTCGTCGAGGAGAGTCTCCTCGGATGGAAAGAGTTCGAGCTGGAAGTGATGCGCGATCACGCCGATAACGTCGTCATCATTTGCTCCATCGAGAACTTTGATCC
>CAZPIK010000533.1:0-1643 GCA_964586185.1 uncultured Candidatus Sumerlaeota bacterium
TCGTGAACCAGCGAGAAGCAATGAATGAACTCGACTGCGCACGCGGCATCCAGGGCCGCGTCGTATTTCCCAGTGCCGTCGCCTAACTCGAAGCAGGCCAACGCGATCAGCGGTCGAAATCGTTTGCCACCTCCCAGCGTGGAGTAACGCATCGCCTCATACAGGCGCGCCGCGTCGGATTCGCTCGTCTGGCGGAGATGCTCCGCAAGGCGAGCCTCAATGGCCATGAGGTGCGTTCCGGAATAGGTCTTTAGGTCCAGGTTTATAGTTTAGCCCTTGATTACGGGGCGAGTTCCGCCCTTAAGATAGATGTTAGGTTATCCTTCGCTCGTCATGGCAACCATCCGTCCGTTTCACTCTCTCCGATACACCCCTCAGGCCGGGGAGATCGGCTCACTGATTGCGCCGCCCTACGATGTGCTTTCACCCGCGCAGAGAGACGAATTGGCTGCGAAAAGCCCGCACAATGTCGTTTGGCTCACCCTACCGGAAGGGTTGCCCGATGATCGCAGCCAATTCGTGAAATACGCACGGTCGGCGAGCCGTTTGGCCGAATGGCGACGCGATGGGTTTTTGGCCCTAACTTCAGAACAGGGACTTTATAGATATCGTCAGTCCTTTGTACACCCGATTACGGGCGAACAGATGACACGAACCCAACTGATGGTGATTCTAAAGCTTGAGCCGTACGAAAACGGAGTCGTTCTGCCCCACGAGCAAACGTTTCCGAAGCACAAGCAGGATCGGTTGCGCCTTCTTGAGGCAACCCGCACCCACCTCGAAAGCATCTACGGGCTGTATCGCGATGAAGGCGCCCTGGTGAAATCGAGATTGGAGCGCGCGAGCTGGACGTCGCTTGCGGAATTAACCACCGAGGATGGGATCAAGCAGTCACTCGAAATCTGCACTGATGCGGACGGCATTTCGGGGATCGTAGACGCGTTTGAGCAGGAGAAAATATGGATAGCCGATGGGCACCATCGGTACGAAACGTCGCTGAACTTCCGCGCCGAACAGGGCGAGAAGAGTACCGAGATCGCGGAGGACTACATGCTTATTAGTCTCTCCTCAATGGACGATCCGGGCCTCGCGCTTCTGCCGACGCACCGAATCATCAACGGCTTTGAGTTTGATCTGAACGAAACTTCGCAGCGACTCCAGCGGTTCTTCAACGTGCGACAAGTGGCGAATGCGGATTTGCCGAACGAAGTTCGCGCACTTGACAATCCCGACACGCGAGCCTTTGGAATTGTGCTCCCCGGGGGAGTTGGTGTACTAGCGACCCTGGACGACCCCGCCGCCGCGTTGGAATGGGTGGATTACGCGGGCAGTGAGAGGCTGAAGTTGTTGGACGTAACGATTCTCCACAACGTCATTCTCGAAAAGTCGTTCGGGATCGAAGGTCTCGACCGATTGGAATTCACCCGGGACGCAGATGAAGCCGTCGCGAGAGTTTCAAGTGGTAAAGGCACTGCCGCGATTTTGACTAATCCGCCCAGCGTTGAAGATATGCGAGTCATTGCGGAACGCGGAGAAAAGATGCCGCAAAAATCAACGTATTATTATCCGAAACTGTTGAGTGGGCTGCTCTTCTTCTCGCTTTCAGATTTCTAAATGAAAATATTATTGACAGGAACCGGCGG
>CAZPIK010000534.1:0-353 GCA_964586185.1 uncultured Candidatus Sumerlaeota bacterium
TCGGCAGTTCGGCGGAACTCGTCGCGGGTCAACTCATCGCCGTTGCGGATTTGCAATCGAGCCGCCTCTACAGTTTGGGAACGGCAGCAGGCGTCCCTCGTGAAGCCCTAAAAGAGGGCGAAGTCCTCCTCGGCAAACCTCTCGCAGAAAAACTCGGAGTTAAGGCGGGCGATACGATTCTTCGCATCACCGGACTTGAAGCCGACCGCAGCCGTCGCCAATCACCGAGCGGTCGCCTGCGAGTCGCCGGAATTTTCGACACCGGCTATTATGCCTTCGATTCCCTTTCTGCGGTCATCTCAAACGATACCGCGCGTCGCATTTTCAACGGACTTTCCGCCGATTACGTCCAC
>CAZPIK010000534.1:363-1619 GCA_964586185.1 uncultured Candidatus Sumerlaeota bacterium
GTTGAAGGACCCATTCAAAGCGGGTGACGCGGCGTTCACGCTACAGATGGCGCTGGGGCCAACGTTCGAGATCACGACGTGGGAAATGGAAAACGGATTGTTCTTCGATTCGATCAAGATTCAGATGTTCGCGCTCTACCTGATCCTGATGCTGATCATCCTCGTTGCCGGATTCAACATCGTCGGGACACTCATCCTGATGGTGATCGAGAAGACGCGCGAGATCGGCGTGCGGAAGGCTATCGGCGCGTCGAACGGAATGATCCTCCGAATTTTTCTCAATACCGGCGCGATGATCGGCGCGATGGGAACCTTCGCGGGCGCGGCCATCGGGCTATTCGGTTGCGCGATGCTGAAGTACGTCGTGCGATTCGAAATGCCGCCGTCAGTTTACAATTTCGATCGCCTTCCCGTTGTCGTGAGTCCCATCACGATCCTGATTATTTCGGCCTCTGCAATGGGCGTGTGCGTGCTTGCGGCTTTTTTTCCATCAGGACAGGCGGCGAAACTCGATCCCGTCGAAGCACTACGACATGAATAAAAATGCACCATTGAATCGCTTTCCGAATTGGACTTAACAACGAACGAAATGTACCCTTTGGAACATTAATTCAGAATTGGCTGACGGCCAAAAATCAATCGGCGCGATTCTAAGTCATGTATTAAGAGTTGTATGCATGGCCATTGCGACGGGTCGTTTTCTTACGGCTCACTCCTTGCTGACTCATGGCACAGCGACTAAGCTCGGGGGAATTGGAACCGAGAAATCAAATTCAAATGGAAGGAATATCATCATGAAATCGAAATCGCCCTCACTGAAGCACATCACGAAGGCATCGGTTCTGGCCTTATCGGCGGGAATGCTATTCGCGGGACTCGCTCCGGTTTATTCAGAGGAAGGCGCGCCGCCGCCCGAGCCGGGAAAAGAGGAATCGCGTCGTCCTCGTCCGCCTCGTCCCGAAGGAGATCGCGGGGATCGTCCGGAAATGCAGCCGATGATCGAAAACCGTATCAAAGCCGCGGATAAAGATGGCGATGGCGTGGTGACGAAAGACGAATACACGGCATTCACGACGGAACAGTTTGCCAAGCTTGACGCGAACACTGACGGCAAAGTGGATGACGCGGAATTCAAACAGGATATCGAACGGCGTCGAAATGAACTGCGCGAACGCGGACGCGAGATGGGTCGCGAGATGATGGAGCGTCGGCGCGCGGGAAAAGGCGGGCGACCCGAAGGCCCCGGCGGACCTCCT
>CAZPIK010000535.1:0-1612 GCA_964586185.1 uncultured Candidatus Sumerlaeota bacterium
GGCCGGTTTTGAAATTATCGCGTCGCCCGAAGTCTTCATCGCCTCCGCCGCCGAGCGGACTCGTCGCATCAGGCTTGGCACGGGCGTCAGTTCGCTGCCCTACCATCATCCGCTTATGCTTGCCGATCGGATCATGTTGCTCGATCACCTGACGCGCGGACGAGTGATGTTCGGTGTCGGCCCCGGTTCGCTGCCTTCGGATGCCTTCATGATGGGAATTGATCCGCTGAAGCAACGCGAAATGATGGACGAAGCCATTGGCGTCATCGTGCGGCTCCTGCGCGGCGAAGAAGTAACTCACGAAGCGAGCTGGTTCAAACTGGTGAACGCGCGACTTCAACTTGCGCCTTACACTCACCCCCACGTCGAGATGTGCGTGGCGTCAACCGCTTCCCCCGCGGGCGCAAGAGCGGCGGGCAAGCACGGTCTCGGATTGCTTTCCGTCGGTGCGACGACCACCGGCGGATTCAACGCCCTCGCCGCGAATTGGAAGGTCTGCGAATACGAAGCGAAGGAGTTCAATCACACGGTTGATCGCAATCAGTGGCGACTCGTTGGGCCGATGCACATCGCCGAAACTCGCGAAAAAGCCCGGTCTGACGTTAAATTCGGTCTCGAAAAATGGCTTCATTATTTCCGCGAGGTCGCCGCGCTTCCGCTCGCGCCCGCGGGTGGAACGCTCGAAAGCGCGATTGACGCCATCGTCGCATCGGGTCTCGCGGTGATTGGCGATCCCGATGACGCCGCCGCGCAGATCAAGCGAGTGCAGGAACAATCAGGAGGATTCGGCTGTTTCCTTTTCATGGGGCAGAATTGGGCGGATTGGGCCGAGACAAAACGCAGCTACGAACTCGTTGCTCGTTACGTCATGCCGCGCTTTCAGCAATCGAACGAAGGTCGGCGGGCAAGTTTTGATTGGGCCAAAGCCAACCGCCCGCAATTCATGGGCGCTGTAACTCAGGCGCTACAAAACGAGCGCGACAAATACCTTCAGAAAATTGCGCAAATCAAAAAGCAGAAAGCCGAGTAAAACGAGGATACGAAGAATTCATCTCCGTTGAAGGTTTGATCCTGTTTTCGCCTCCTTCTTTCGCATTTCGCAATTTTCCGACAATTGATTTGAAGTTCGCAATTTTGTTCCTTTGCGTCCTTTGCGTCCTTTGCGTTTCAATGGGCTTGCTTTAGGGCGACCCATGAAACCACTCACGCTCAAGGAAAAAGAATACCTCTTAAGTCTCCATCGGACGGAGCGTCGCGCGATTATCCCGGTCAAAGCCTTCATGTGGATCGTCACTTCCGCGCTTTGGATCACGCTCGTGGATCCCATTCCGGCGGTCGGCGTCAATATCGCATTTGCACTTTATGCTCTCGCAACCGCAGCTGAAGCCTGGCATTTTTACATTCGTCGCGCGGGGACACGCTATATCCGCGCGATATCCGTCGCCTCTTACGTTGCCGATCTCGCTTTTGTTTCGGCGCTCATTTTCTTCAACCTCCGCGACCGCCCATCCCCCGGCGCTGATGGAGAGTTTCAACTTCAACCTTTCATCAGCGATTTCTACGTCCTCTACTTCCTCCTCGTCATGCGCGGATTCGCGCTCTTCACGACGGT
>CAZPIK010000536.1:0-1608 GCA_964586185.1 uncultured Candidatus Sumerlaeota bacterium
ATGACCTGCACGGTCTTGCCAAGATAGTCGCCGTGCCGCTCCTTGCTGATAACCGAAAAATAAATCTGCCCGGTCGTGACGTTGTTATCGCGCGACATCGCGACATCGGTGAACCGCTCGTAATGGCCAAGATCGAGATCGGTCTCCGCGCCGTCGTCGGTGACAAACACCTCGCCGTGCTGATAGGGACTCATCGTGCCCGGATCCACGTTCAAATAAGGATCGAGCTTTTGCATTGTGACCTTGAGTCCCCGCATCTTGAGCAATGCGCCGATGGAGGAACTGGCGATCCCTTTGCCCAGCGAACTCACCACGCCGCCTGTAATAAAAATGAATTTTGTCATTGCCCGATCTCCTTTTCCTCTAAGTTTTTCATCCTACAACGCGACCCCACACCCAAATCCTAAACGCCCGCCAGCGACTCCGCCCGAGAAAGTTGTTCCAGCTCTTCGGGCGTATCCACTCCGATAGAATCGTGCGCGACTTCGACGAGCTTAATGCCGACGCCGCGCTCCATAAGACGAAGTTGTTCAAGCCGCTCGCGCTTCTCCAGCGGCGTCTGCGGCCATTGCGTGTATTCGAGGAGCGTCTCACGGCGATACGCATAGAGTCCAAGATGCTTGTGTCCCCAACAAAAATCGGGAGCCTCGATTTCTGCGTCGGTCAAACGCGCAATCGAAGGAATGGGCGAGCGTGAAAAATAAAGCGCGCGTCCATCAGGCGCGGCGACGGCTTTCACATTATGCGGCGAGAGAAAATCCTCTTTCGTCTTGAAGCGCACCATCGCCGTCGCAACGCCGCAATCGGGCGATTCCGCGAGCGCCCGCGCGACCGAATCCACCACGCCGGGATCAATATAAGGCTCGTCGCCTTGAACGTTTACGATAATATCCCAATCGTTTCCGCGTGCGCGGACGACTTCGGCAACCCGATCGCTTCCCGTCGCGCAATCGGGTGAAGTCATGGCGACGGCGTGTCCGGCCTCGCGAACAACCCGCGCAATCCGTTCGTCATCCGTCGCAACGATGACTTCATCCATGCATCGGCATTGTTTAACCTGCTCGACGCAACGCAGCACGATGGGTTTACCGTGAAGAAGCGCGAGCGCCTTGCCCGGAAACCGGACCGAAGCGTAACGCGCAGGAATGACGGCGGCAATTTTCATCTGACTAATCAATGACCTTGTTCAATGGATATTCGATGATGCCTCTTGCTCCGGCGCGACGTAATGCAGGAATCAAACGTTTAACATCGCTTTCCGAGATGATTGTTTCCAGCGCGACCCACTCCGGATCGGAAAGATGCGAAATCGTCGGCGAGGTAATGGCGGGCAACAGCTCTGTGATTTTTTTCTGCGCCTTGACGGGCACATTCATTTTGAGGCCGACCTTGCCCTGCGCCGCAATCGCCGCCTGAAGCAGCATCGCCATGCTCTCGATCTTCTCGCGCTTCCAAGGGTCTTTCCACGCGGCAAGGTTCGCGATGAGCCGCGTGCTCGATTCCAGCACCGTATCCACGATCCGAAGATTGTTCGCTCGCAGCGAGTTTCCGGTTTCAGTAACCTCGACAATGGCATCTACAAACTCGTGCGCTTTGACCTCCGTCGCG
>CAZPIK010000537.1:0-1601 GCA_964586185.1 uncultured Candidatus Sumerlaeota bacterium
TAGCAACCTCATCATGGATGTGGAGGGCAAGCGTGAGCGCTACGGCTTCAAAGTTGCCCGATTTGTCGCGGCCGTGAGCGCAAAGGAAGCCGGGAAGTTGGCTTTGACGCTCATCCTTGAGTCGCCCCAGATCAGTCGCGGAGCGCGAAACAATCCCGCCGATCCACCCAAACTTCGCGTCACCGAAACGCTTAAACTACCCAAAGGCGAAACGGCGCCTACGATCCAACCCGGTTTTGCGTTTTGTAAATCGCCCAAGGAGCGGTTGAAAAAATAAGTTCGCTTTTTTATTCTCTTAACGAGAAGGATGACGACATGAATTTTAGCCCTTTCTCAGCTGGGTCTCGACTCGTGACCTTAATCGCTCTTTGGATGACGATCACGGTCACTCCATCCTTGGCCGAGGATGTCCTCCGTTTGAAAAATGGCTCCGACATCCGCGGACGCATCACTAAGGAAACCGACAAAGAGGTGACCATCGAGACGGGCGGAATTGGGATGTCGTTTCCCCGTTCGGATATCAAGGCTGTAGAAAAGTCGGGCGCGAAAAGCCCGGCCTCGACTTCGCTATCAATGGAATCCGATTCGGACGCCCCCAAGAAAAAGTCGTCCCTGAGCGCGGGCAAGATCGAACAGGGACCGCTCGCCGATTTGGTCGCCAAGGTGGGTCCGGGGGGTATCACTCGCAGCGAGTATGATTTCTATCTGCTCAAGTACGCCAACCACAAAGCAAAAAAGTCCGTCAGGAAATTCACGCCCGAAGACCGCAAAGCGGCGCTAAACATGGGAATTGAAGACGAACTTATTTTTCAAGACGCGCTTGCTGACGGAATTCTCGATGACGAATACATTCGATGGCGCATCCTGCAGGAATACAAGTCATCTCAAACCACGGCGCGGATTGAACCGAGCACGTTCGGCGAAAATGCAATGTTGGAATACTACAAGGCGCATCCCGACGAATTCACGGAACCGGCAAGCATCAATCCGGAGGCGCTTCAATTTCCCAAAAACACGTCCGATGATGCGCTCGATGAAGCCTTGGAAAAGGCTCGAAGAAACCCCGATTCCGCCGAGTGGAAACAACTCGCGGGATGGACGTGGATCAGGCAGACCGAGAAAAATCCCGTCATGCCGCAAGACGTTCACGACTACCTGTTCACGCTGAAACCTGGCGAGATTTCCGACATTGTCGAGGATGATTTCGGGAACTTTTACATCTTCCGGATTCGCGAGCGTAAGGAAGAGCGGCTTCTGTCTTTCAGCGAAGCCGAAGGCAAGATTCGGTTCGCAATGGTCGGCCAGAAAGATAGTGAAATGAAGGATGAATTGGCCGACCAAGCTAAGAAATCCGAAGGGGTATCCGACGCCGAGGAAGCCATTTATCGCACGGCGCTCAAGGCCGGGGCCGCTCGAACCGTTGATATCCGGCAAGCCATCATCAACACCCACATGAAAGATTCCGAAGGGAAGCGCGAAGAAATCCTAAAGGAGCTGCGGCTCAAATTCCCCGTCAAGATCCTTAGTGAGACTCCTTAACCTGTATTCGGGGACTTTTTGCCCCTAATTCGCCAAAAACAGGCAATTTTCACTATATTTTG
>CAZPIK010000538.1:0-1594 GCA_964586185.1 uncultured Candidatus Sumerlaeota bacterium
GCGACTACTGCACGGCATTCGAAGGAGTAAGCCATTTCAATTACCTCACCTGGCGCCTTGCAAAAGGACTGCCGGTCTCGCTGCTGGAATTGGAGCTGCAAGCGGAAGTGGATAAATATGCCGGCGCGATGATTTTACTGACCAGGCAGCGCCGCGGCGTCTTTCCGGTCCATCTCCATCGTCGGTTATTCGATGGCGTTCGTTATCTCGAAGGGCTCGATGCGGAAAGTCTGGAGCGCTACCGGCTCGCGAATCGCAAAGCCGCGAAATACTGCGGCGGACTTGACGAGCGCTATTTGCGGAGTCGTTGCAAACGTCCGGAAGCGTGGTTGGCGGAACTCAGGCGCTTCTATCGTTACGGACATGCGGAAAAAATTCGACGTTCTTCGGAGTGAGCTCAAGCGACGCGACGCGAGCCATTAGTCTTGTTTGTCTTGTTCTTGCTCGGCATTTTCTTGGGCGGGTTTATTTTGCATCTGAATCCATTTCGAAAGAGCGCGCAAATCGCGCGACTTCTTGTGTTCCTTCTTGAGGATCCCGCTGTCGTAAGGATTGTAACCCTGACGGACGCCCTTCTGATTGAGCGAAACTGCCTTCTTGTCGGGCGGCGGCTCATCGTCGACAAGCACTAGATTAGCGACCGACAACGCACGCGCGCGGCGAGTGTCTGCGTCTTCACCATCCTCCAACATGCGATCGTCGCGCCATTCGTACTGAGCGTTCCCGCGATCGTCAAAGGCGAGCTTTCCCGGCTGCTCGCGTTTGGGAGAAGCGCGGCGCTCGGCGAAGCCGAACTTTTCCGGGTTTACTTTGGATCGAATTTCGTCACTCACCGCTGCTGCAACCTCGGGTGCATATCGTTTCTATGCGGAAATTCTAGCGGTATTTCTCCATATATGGCGGAACAGATTCAAGGGCCAGCGATTTTTTTCGGGCGCTTATGTCATTCGTCGGAAACTTTTACGGCCGAAAACGCGGCGCTATGAGGGTGGAGCTTTCGATTTAAAGCTTTAAAGCACGCGCCGCTCGAAACAGCCCGACGATGGTTTTCCCGTCGCGTATTTCTCCGCTTTGCGCCATCGCCAGGGCCTCGGTAAACGGACGCCACTCGATGCGAAAGACTTCATGCTCTTCGGGAGACTGAGGCACGGGCGAAAGTTGGGTCGCCAAATAGAGATGAATGATTTCGGTGAACACTCCCGGGGAGCTTACGCAGTTGCCGAGCGACTCCCAATTCGCGGCGGTCATGCCGGCTTCCTCCATAAGCTCGCGACATGCCGTATCGAAAGGCGGCTCTTTACGGTCGATTTTCCCTGCGGGCAATTCCCAGAGCCAGCCACCCGCGGCATGGCGAAATTGATACAGCAAACAGACGCGTTGTTCCGCATCGATCGCCACGATGGCGGCGCCGCCCGGATGATGCGCGATTTCGAGGTCGATGCTGGCGCCGTTGGGCAGCCGCACGCGTTCGATGTTGAGTTGCAGTACGCGGCCCGCGTAAATAGGCGTGATTTTTTCTATCATGACGCTGAACGAATAGTTCGTGGGAAAGAGGTTGGATCGATGCGGATCGTAATCATAGGCGGCTTGCCTT
>CAZPIK010000539.1:0-1590 GCA_964586185.1 uncultured Candidatus Sumerlaeota bacterium
AATGACACCCTCGCAAAATTCGAGCGTGTCTTGTTCGCGCCGCCGTTGGCCGATGACTTGCGGAAGCATTTCGTAAATCAGATGGTGCTTTCCTCTCTCGCAGACGGGGCGCGCGAACACCTGCGGGAAACATACCAGGTCATTCTGGCGTAGCATCCCCTGTCGGCGCGGGCGCGGGTTTGGTTCCTTGTTGACCGGCCCGCGCTCGCGTCGGCGCGTTCCACGTGGAACTTAGTTAGCTAGTTTTGGAACCGTTATCAGAATGTCGTGTTCAAAACTTTTGCTATTGATAATCAATTCATTTGAAGGCCGAGATTGGGGGATCGTTGGCAAGGACTGGGAAAGGGAAATCGCGCGCGCCACGCGACGAGATCGCGAACGACTTCGACATCATCGCGGGCACGATTAGGGGCGAATCAACCGCAAGGGATAAGTTCTTCCTGCGATTCGACAAGGTAATTAAGGCGGCTTGCGGTAGCGGAATGAAGGGCTGCGGGTTCGACGAAATTGATGAAGCAGCCGCGCGGGTATTTGGACACTTCCTCGACGATGATTGCGCCAACCTCAAGAAATTCGATCCGGCACAAGGCCCCGTGACGTGGATTTACACACTCGCGCGCAATTTTGCGATCGACCGCGCTCGCCATTTGAATCGGCACGCTGGCGGAGTATCCGGGTCTAATATCATTCCCGACCCTGGCGCGTGGCCAGTGGACGCTTTCGGGAACCACGTCGTGCGAAACGATGCGATAGCGATACGGGATTACCACCGAAGGAAAAATACGGCCCCACGATCGCCTAACAAGAACGCCGAGCTATCCAAGGATATGCAAGACGCGCTCGCGACACTTTCGCCGAAGCTGCGAGAGGTCATAGAACTTCACTATATAGACGGCATCCCGCTTCATTTGATTGCCGAGCGGATGGGTGTCTCAGTTGATTCGATCTATCAACGCCACAAGCGGGCTAAAGCAAAACTCGCGGAAAATGTCAGGCGCGATTCGTATAACATGAGTAATAGGAAAAGGATCGGACAATTGAACCGATTCGACCCCGATGCGCCACAAACCCAACGTTAACTTCACGGAAAGGGACTCTCTGTGACCTTGCCGAGCGGCTACCAGACTATCCCGGACTATGCCCGCGAACAGGGTGTAACCCCGGCCCGCATTTACCACCTCTGCGCAGTCGGACTGCCCAACGAGGTCATGGCTGGACGGCGCGTAGTGCGCGTGGCCGAGGCCGACGCATGGCGCGAGCAGCGCCGCCAAAGAGTCGGGCGTCCGTGCATCGCGGAAATGGCGTCCTAATTTTTTTACCGCAAAAACAAATTCATTAAGGGGAATCTCGCGCAACGCGGGATTAGAAACAGAACCGCCGCAAACGCATCTCTCCTCGAAAAAGTGAGCGTAGCGGCGATTCAGGGAAGTTCTATGGGGACAATTCTAAAGGAATGCCACGGCGTAGTCAATACGCCCTACGTCTACCGCAGTCGCACCGGCGATCCGCTATACCGGAAAACCGTCCCACGACACGGGCATGAGTTCGGCCCACGAGCCGACGGCGGGCGGATCGAACGGTTTGAGGATG
>CAZPIK010000540.1:0-1568 GCA_964586185.1 uncultured Candidatus Sumerlaeota bacterium
TCGCAAGATTTCACGATGAAGCCTCTGGACCGAGATGAGTTTATTCGACGACTCACCAATACACTCACCCAGGTTCGCGTTGATCAAGTTCGACTCCGGCTCATCAACGTGGAGTTTTTGTCCGAGCATCATGCCTTCGCGACGTTGAACGCTTCTTCTCACATACGAACAACCGAGGGCTTTTTCGGCACGATTCCGTCACGGTGGGTACTCAGCTTTCAGGCGCGCGGGGCTGATTGGCTCGTCTCAGGAATCGAGTCGGCAACCACGCCTGTTTCGGGCAACTCGCGATCAATCGATTGGCTCCGATAATCCAAGGCCGGCCCGCCCGAAGCCGGCGCATCTACCTTGGTTCGCAATTCCAATACCTTCGCGCTTTCTGCATCATGTCTCATCCGAGCGTCTTCGAAATTGTAAGAATCGGTAATTGTCGCGAGGGGGCGATGCGAAATCAGGCATATTGTAGGCAGCCGAGCGAAACTGCCTCGGAAAGGATGCGAGTTGGACGGACTTCCTCTGATTGCGACGGATCGTCTTGGCGCGACATTCGCTTGTCATGACAAAGCGCGTGATCGGCTTCGACGAACGTTTCTCGGCTGTGCGGACGCGCTCCACCGCTTCATTTGGGTTCGAGTCGGAGGCGATCTGGGGTTGACCGACGACCTCGTGCAACAGACGTGCTACGAAGCTGCCCAAAGCACTCGCCTTCCGAGTGATGACGGGGAATGCCAAGCCTGGCTCTTCGGCATCGCGAGAAACCTGATTCGGAAACACTGGCAACGTCACAAACGAGAGGCTCTTTTCAGCCCAGAGCGAAACGCAAGAGCGGCCGAGGCACTCGTAAGAAACATGGAGGATTCGTGCCCGCCCGTCGAATCAATCACTCGTGAAGAATCCGCGACGCAGCTGCTGTGGGCGATCACAACACTGCCGGCGAGCGACCAAGGCCTGATCTTCGATGTTTACTTCGGCCATCGCGATCGCGCGAGTATCGCGCGGGAACTGGGCACGACGATGAAGTCTCTCGAAGGGAAACTCTATCGAATACGCCATCGCCTGAGGCAAAAACTGAAAGGTGACGAAAAAGGAAACTTCCATGATCAATGAATCGAACGAAGCAGATCGCAATTTTGATGTCAATCTCGGCGTCTTTGGTCAACATGTTTCCGCCCCGCCGGGGATATCCGCTCGAGGACGCGCAGAGGCGTTGGAGACCTTTGAGCGCATCGGACATGCACCGCGCCGAATGTTGCGCGGGCTGTTCGGTCGGCCCGCGCTGTTCTCGACCATCGGGTTGGCGGCGGCGCTGGTTCTTGTCGTCGGATTGTTTTTTCCAACGGGCGGAGGGCCCACGATCCAAGCGGCCGTTGTGCTGGAGAAGCTCGCGACGCAGGTTCAGGGCGACGACGTACTCGAAGTGAAGCTCGAAAACGTTGGCGCCGACGGCGCGACCGTCAACGCGCGATTGCAGGTTTCGAACGACGCAATTGCCGGCGACGTGCGTGCCGCCATTCAAGAAAACGCAAGCGACCCTCCAATTGAAATCGATGCGTCACTTGCGCTGTCAA
>CAZPIK010000541.1:0-1548 GCA_964586185.1 uncultured Candidatus Sumerlaeota bacterium
AGCCCGGCTTTGACGAAGGGAAGAAAACTATAATAGGTCAAGCCGATCATCACCGAGGCTCGCCCCTTCGCGAGATTCTCAGCCAGCACGCGCTGGTCGCGCCCCAGCAACAATTCCTGGCCCGCGAGCTTCTTGAGATACTCTTCGCCTTTGACTTCCCACATAAAAGCCCAATTGGAATCGCCGGCCCCCGGCGTGCGCGGATCGAGAAACCCGATCTTGCCCTTCCATTTTGGCAGCAAGAAATCGTCGTAGGTGCGAAAATCGCCAGGCTTGGCGAGATCCGTATGGATCCAGATGCTCTCCGTCAGATAGGCCTGAAACATGTAGATAAACTTCTTCGCGTTATCAACCCAAAGGTGACCACCCCACCATTGCTTGGCCTCTCTCACTTCCGGCAACACCCACCAGGGCTCGATAGGGTCAAGGATCCCCTCGTCGAGCATGCCCGACGTGGTCGACGATGAACCGCCAATATGCAGATCGAAATGACGCACGCCGGCTTTGAATTCTTCGGCCATGCGGCGCACTCCGGTGCTACCGCGCGAAGTGAAAACCTCCACCTCGATGCCAAAGCGTCTCTTGAAATTGTCTTCCAGCTGCTTGCGCATCTCGGCGCTGGCGGGAATCGAAACCGTGACTTTGCCCTCTTTGCGTGCCGCGTCGACGAGATTGTCCCACTCTTGCGCGCTGATCGCTTTGCTCTGGGCGTTCGCCCACGGGGCCAAGCCGGCAAGCCCAATCAACGCCACGATCGAGCTCAAGCAAGCCGCGATGGCGTTCAACGTAAACATGGCAGCGCGATATCTTCACGGACTTTTCTAAAAGGACCGGAATCAAAGGGATTAAGGACGCTTTATATTGGAATAGTTTATATGTCAAGTAATTCCGGGAGGCCGTCCATCGTCGCCGTTAAATCGCCCGCCGATCCTTTACGTTTCGCGCCGATGAATTCTTGTTAGAAATCGTACAAAAGTATTTGACAGTGACTTCAAAATATTGATAGAGCTAAATCGTTTACTCGCACGTTGTACTTCAATCTCGATCCGGCAACTCGTTCACGCTCCAGAGTCACACATCCAGACGTTGCGAAAACTCGGCTCTCGCTGTCGCGTTTTGCAGGAGTGTATCGTCTACATCAAGACCCACCTGGAAGGAGAACAAGATGATCGGACCAGAACACAACTTTAGAATACTCGGCAACCGCTCGCGTAGTCAGCAGACGCACTTCACGGTCGCGGTTGCGCTACTCATTGCCTTCGTCATTGCGCTATTGGCGCCGACCCTCACTTTCGCAAAGGGTGAAAACCTGCGCTCGCTTAAACGTTTGCGGCTCCTGGGCGATCCCAGCGCGGCGCGAATCATCGCGCAGGCGCTCAAGGCCGGTCGGGCCAACATGCCAAGAAGAGCGGCGGAAGCGAGCGCTACCACGGCGCCCTCGCTGGTGGGCCCGGTCAATGGGCAATGGGCGCCGGCGAACAACATGAATGTGGAGCGAGATGGCCACACGGCTACGCGCCTGCCCGACGGGCGCATCCTCGTAACCGG
>CAZPIK010000542.1:0-1547 GCA_964586185.1 uncultured Candidatus Sumerlaeota bacterium
ATTCCGATGGTTTGCGTTCGGAAATTCTCGCTGCGCTGCGTGACTATCCCGCCGAGCAAGTTCTGCCTCCCCTCGTTTCGATGGCAAGGATGGAGAATCGTCAAACACGCATGACCGCACTCGAGGCGCTTGCGGGGCTGGAGGATCGTCGAGCTTTCGATCCGATTGCGCATTCCCTTGAAGATAAAGATCCCGGCGTTCGGCACAAGGCGGTCGAGGTATTAGGGCGCATGGGGGGAACGGCGGCGGTCAAAGCGCTGACCCGCGCGCTCACCGATACCAGCGCGAGCGTCCGGATCGTCGCGGCGCAAACACTCGGTCGAATCGGCGATCCTTCAGCGGTCAAGATGCTCATTAACGCAATGGTGGAGGCGAACACGGTCGTTCGTGCTCCCCTCGCCGACGCGCTCGGCGAACTCGGCGATGAGCGCGCCATCGGAACACTTGAAGGCCAGCTGGAGAACAAGACTTGGGATATCCAATGGGCCTCGGCGGAAGCGCTGGCCAAAATTGGCGGCGCACAATCCGTGCGCGCCCTCTTTGCATGGAGCAAGCGGGTGTTCGCCGCCGAGACCAAACAAATTTCGGCGGACGACAAAGCCATTCTCGTTTGCGATGTGATGGCGACTTATTTCAAGAAACTTGCCGACACCGATCTGCAAAAACTTTCGGCGTCGATCGATTCGCGAGTCCAAATTCATGGATGGCAAACATCACCCGCAGGATGGCACGACGAACCTTACGAAAATCCGATCTGGTTGGCGCTGCAGGAGGAATTATCCGCGCGCAACCTGCCCGCCGCACAAGCTCCGCGCGATCCCCGTCGTAATTCGAAGTCCTCGGCTACAGAGGAATCGGCGCCCGAACCGATCCTTGTCCTAAGCGAGGAAAGCGAGCCGGATGAATTGCTCGTATCCGACGAAGTAGCGCCTGTCATTCAAACGAATGGCGAACGTGATTCGCTCAAGGTTTCGGATCCCCTGCTGATCGAGTTTCTTGCGTTCCTCGACAGTTACGCGCTCGACCGCGTAGCGGTCGTCGGAGAAACAGCTATGGCGGCATGGTTGGGGCGTCCCGTAGAAGTTCTCGAAATCACTTTGCTTTCTTCAGTCACGGATCAAGCCTTGGATAGTCTTGGAAACGAATCAGCGGATCCAGTCGCATGGAACGCGCGTTACTCCGAACCTGCGGAAAAGGTGTTGGCGGTTTTGGCTCACGCATTGAACACAACTCGCGAGCAGCTCATTAATGGTCTGGGCATTTATACGACGCGAGAAGGCCGGCGCATTCCTCTCCGTTACTTAGGGCCGCATTGGATTGAGGAGAGACAAGTTTTCTACCGCGATTCGGTCGTGGAAGCTCGTTCGCGGATTACCGCTTCGCGTTCGGGTTGGGTGGTTGACCCCGAACGAAAGGAAGCATTGGGTCTCCATAGTTCAACGACGGCCGATCAGGCGTGGATTGGCGCAGATGGAATCGTACGAGGTTTGCCGCCCGAGCGTACGCTTGAAATTATCCGTCCTTCCGTCCGTGCCGATGTGAGCGAT
>CAZPIK010000543.1:0-1536 GCA_964586185.1 uncultured Candidatus Sumerlaeota bacterium
TCCAGGTTTTCCCGCCGTCATCCGTGCGGAACGCGCCCGCGGCCGAAATTGCAACCCACAGCCGATTCGGATTTTTCGGATCTTGGATGATCGTGTGCAGGCACATCCCGCCCGCGCCCGGCGCCCATTGATCCCCCTTCGCCGCGCGCAAACCGGGAAACTCTTCCCACGTCTTGCCGCCATCTTTTGTTCGGAAGAGCGCGGCATCCTCAATGCCCGCATAAACAGTGTCGGGATCATTGAGCGAAGGCTCCATCAGCCAAACCCGCTTGAACTCCCACGGATGCGGCGTGCCATCGTACCAAAGATGCGTCCCTGGATCGCCGACATACTTGAACTCATTCCCGACCGGCTCAAAAGTTTTCCCCCCGTCATCCGATCGCTGAATGATTTGCCCGAACCACCCACTCGATTGCGAAGCGTAGATGCGATTGGGATCCGACGGCGCGCCTTTCATATGATAAATCTCCCAACCCGCGAACAGCGGGCCGCTCACGTCCCACTTCTGCCGCTTCGCATCCGACGTCAGAATAAAAGCGCCCTTTCGCGTGCCGACGAGGATTCTTACGCTTGGCATTGATAAACTCCTTTATCGAAACCGCAGATGGATACGGATAAACGCAGATAGACTCGATTGACCGACATTCCACCTAAAAGTCTCTCACGATCCTTTTAACCTCGATCTTCGGTTTGCCAAAATTTATCAACAAGCAAACGTGAAGCCCAGTAGCTTTCAGGTAATTCATGCATTGCGCGGCATGGATGTCATCGAGCGCTTTGGCAATTTTGAGTTCAACAATTACGCAGTCCTCCACCAGAAGATCAGCAACGTACTCGCCAACGATTCCCCCATCGAATACGACAGTAACCGGATGCTGCTGTTTACACTGGCGAAAGCGATCAAAGAGGCGAAGTCGCTCGAGGAACGCCTGAAACTTCTGCCCCACTTCGTCGACCTGTGCAACGCGATCGCGTACGCCCACTCTCGCGGGGTCATCCATCGCGACATCAAACCGTCCAACGTCATGATCGGCGACTACGGCGAAACCATGATCATCGACTGGGGCCTCGCGAAGGCGAAGAGTTTTAAGGAATCGCCCAAGTCATCGGACCCGGCGCAAAAGACGCTGCTTGGAATACGCAGCGGGAACGAAAAAGAGGACTCCGGCAAAACGCAACAAGGCCAGGCGTTGGGAACGCCAGCGTATATGCCGCCTGAACAGGCGGCGGGCGACCTTGACCACGTGGACGAGCGGTCGGATGTGTATTCGTTGGGCGCGGTGTTGTTTGAGATTCTCGCGGGTGTGCCGCCCTTCGACGGGGATTCGGTACAGAATATCTTGCGTAAAGTCATGACTGAACAACCCAAAAGCATAATAGAATTTGCACCAAGAACACCTAGAGAACTCCAAAAGCTAACCGCACAATGTCTCACGAAAAATCCAAACCATCGGATACAAGACGCCAAGTCGCTCGCAATTCGGACTCAACAATATCGGCCAGACAAATCACCATTTCAAATAGCCATAGTGACCG
>CAZPIK010000544.1:0-1528 GCA_964586185.1 uncultured Candidatus Sumerlaeota bacterium
AGGAGTCCGGCCGTGAACGGTTCGAGGAGGTAATAAATATTGGCTCCGGTTTTACCGAGAAGTAAGAGCCTCAGCGCGAGCGCGACGCCGAAATACCACAACAAACGATCCCCCGAACGATCTCTCAGCGTGTTCGTGCCGAACTTTCCCTGCATCGCCGCCCATGCGATGACGGACCAAAGCCCGGCTTGTTGCGGAAAGTTGTTGTTTAGCACCTCCAGCCATTGCCGAAGACTCCATGGATTCATCAGCGCCACATAATTGTTCTGGATCAATGCGCCCGAAACCGAAAAATTGAGCAATAAGGTAAGTCCCGCCGCAGCGCAGAACCAACCGGGAATCCAAATCACGAACTCCTTCCACCTTCGCCCCTCAAGCGCTTGCAATCCCATCGCGAGGGGTCCCGCGACGTAATCTTGCTTCGTAAAGAAAGCGAGTAAAAAGCAGACCCATCCGAGCGCAGAATGCTTTCCCTTTTCAATCAAATAGACCCCGGCAAGCGAAAGGAAGAGCGCCTGATGATCCGGGCGAAAGCTGACGGCGAACATCAATAAATGGCGTTGCGAAAGATAGGCAAGTAGCGCGCTGGCGATCCACATGACCGGAACTCGCTCGCGCCGAAGCCAGAGCGCAATTAAAATCAAAACACCCAGTGTCCAGAGTACGGACGAGATGCGTCCCATTCTGAAAAGAAGAGGCATATCCGTCGTGAAGTATTTGGCGATGGAAGCGACGGGCAGATAAGTGAGCGGTCCATACGAAGCAATGCGAAAGGGAATGTCGCGGATGTCGAGATAGATGGGCCGCCCCTCGGCTAGTTCGCGCGTTTGCCAGACGACCATGGCCTCAGGATAGCTGTTCGAGATTGGCGCGAAGAATCTGCCGTACGATTCAAAGATCGTGCCGGCGGCTTGAACGACAAATCCTAAAGCCAAGACGGCGATCAAAAACATGTGGCGCCACGATTTCTGCATGGACTCCCTCAGCCCTGAGCGAAGCAGGTATTAAACCGCAAATTCAAAGCGGGAATCAAACGCAAGTGCCCCGCGAACAATATTTTTCTTGCTTGAAACGCGCGCTCTTACCCACGTGAGTCATTGATTTTCTTGGTCGCGCAGCCTAGGATGGCCGTTTGATTCCGGGCGTGCGTCGTTCAACTCGGCGTATCGCCCCAATTTCGGGAGGGCGCGGCCCACATGAACGTTAAGGTCAAAATTGAGAATCTTGAACGCGAAATCGAGGTTGAAGTCGGGCAGGACTTGCGGTCGGCGCTCCTCGACAATGACGTGAAACTCTATCGAGGCATCCATACGCTCGCCAATTGCCAGGGGAAGGGACTATGCGGGACGTGCGTCGTGGACATCGTCGAGGGTCCCGGACTTAGCGACTGCTCTGCGTATGAGAAACTCCGCGCGGAGTTCTCGGCGGGCGATCTTGCCGAAAAGCCGCGCCTTGCCTGCCTGACCCGCTGTTATCAAGACGCGACGATCCGCACGCTCAACCGCGAGCACGGTCTCACCGTCATTCT
>CAZPIK010000545.1:0-1524 GCA_964586185.1 uncultured Candidatus Sumerlaeota bacterium
ATCATGGGTAATCCCGAATTACAAACTGCCTTGGGCGAAACCGCCTGCATCATTGCAGGTTTCATCATCTTTTTTCTGGTGATGAAGAAGTTCGCGTGGGGGCCGATCTTGGGTCTTCTGGACGAGCGCCAGAAGAAAATCCAGGACGGTTTTGCCGACATCAAGAAGCTCCAAGCCGAGGCTGCCGAGCAGCTGAAGGGCTACGAAGAGCGGATGAAGGGGATCGAAGCCGAGGGTCGCGAGCGAATCCAGAAGGCCGTGGCCGATGGTCAGCGCGTCGCCGCGGAAATCACCGAAAAGGCGCGCGGCGAAGCGGCACAGATCGCCGAGACTGCGACCAAGAAGATCGAGCTTGAGATGGCGACGGCCCGCAAGCAATTGCGCGACGAGATCATCAAGCTCACGCTTTCGGCGACCGAGCGGCTCATCAGCGAACGGCTCTCCGAAGAGCGCGACCGCGAATTGGTCGGCTCGTTCATTACTGAAATGGAGAATCGCCCGCGATGAGTGCGATCAAGGGACAGGAATCCGCAACGACCTCTTACGCCACGGCGCTCTATAACGTCGCCCAGCGTCAGGGGAACGTCGCGGCCCTAAAAGGCGAGGCCGAAAGTCTCGCTCAAATCCTTGCGACCAACCCGCGTTCGCTGCGGTTCCTCGAAAGCCCGCAAATCCCGAGCGAGCGGAAGCGTTCGTTCATTGATGCGGCGTTCGGCGGCAAGGTGGACGCGCTTTTGGTCAACTTGCTTCGGATTCTCGCTGAACGGGAACGCGCGATTCTGTTGCCGGGCATTCTCGCTGAGTTCCATGAAATCGCCGATCGCGCGGATGGGATTTATCCAGCCTCTGTTACCTCGGCGCGCGAAATGGGCGACAACGAAAAAGAAAACCTTCAGCGCGCGCTGGAAAAATATACGGGCTGCAAACTCAAGATCACGTATCGGGTTCGCAAGGAAATCCTTGGCGGGATTGTTTTCCGTTTCAAGGATTTGCTGGTGGATGGAAGTGTCCGTCACGGCCTTACCGAAATTCGGCGAAGGTTCGAGGCGGTTTGATTGTAGGTCGGGTCTCTGACCCGACAATTGGTTTTAGCGAGTAGGAGTAAGAGTAGGAGTGGGAGAGAAGGAAGGGAATACGATGGCATTGCGAGCGGACGAAATAACCCAGATTCTTGAAAAGGAACTGGTGGATTACGATAAGAAACTCCAAGTCGAGGACGTCGGCACGATCCTTAAGCTGGGCGATAACATCGCGACGGTTTATGGCTTGCGTCAGGCGATGGCGGGCGAGTTGCTCGAATTCCCCGGCGGCGTCATGGGCATCGCCCTGAACCTCGAAGATTCCAGCGTCGGCGTGGCGTTGCTCGGTTCCGATGTCGGCATCAAGGAAGGCGACACCGTCAAGCGCACGGGTCGGATCGCGTCGGTTCCCGTCGGTGACGCCATGATTGGCCGCGTCGTGAATCCGCTCGGCCAGCCCGTGGATGGCAAAGGTCCCATCGCAACCGATAAGTTCCGCGTGTTG
>CAZPIK010000546.1:0-1522 GCA_964586185.1 uncultured Candidatus Sumerlaeota bacterium
AAATTTATGAATACCGTGCCGTGTTGGCGCAGTATCTCGAGTTCCAAAAAGCCGCGCGGTAGCGATAAGCGGCAGGATGCCGCTTTTACACTCGAACACAAGCGGCAAGATGCCGCTTCTACTCTATGGCGCTACTCAGTCTCTTTCTGATTGTTTCCGGTATTCTTGCCGCGCCCATGTGGGATGCCCTCGTCGGCGGCCCCATTACCAAGGCTTATTTCGCGGGTCTTATTGTAACCGCGTTTGGATTTGTTTTACTGGTGCGCGAGATGTTGCGCGCTTTGCGAACGCGTGGTCGGAAGAGCGAAAAGGCCCGACTGCTGCTGGTCGTCGCCTGTTTTTCTTTTGGCTATCTCGCGCTTGAATTTGCCGCCGGGTTCATCATCCTGATCCTCGACATTCGAATTGATTTGTTCGAGTTCCGTCGTCGCCAGCGATACGAAACGCAGCGATTCAAACTTGCGCATCCTTTTTTAATCCTCTCCAACAATCCGGAATTCGAGGGGATCAACAAGCAGGGATTTGTGGATCGCGATTGGCCGATGGAAAAGGCCGAGGGGACGATACGGATTGCGTGTATCGGCGGATCAACGAACGAGGATGGCTTTCCACAGCTCTTAAACGAGGAACTATCGCGAAGGCTTAACGGGGCCAAGATCGAAGTGCTCAATTTCGGAACGGCGGGCTGGACCACGGCGCAGAGTCTCATCAATTACGCTCTGACGGTAAAATATTATCGTCCGGATTATCTGCTCATTCATGATGCGGCGAATGAAAACAAAGTTCGGGGATACCCCGAATTTCGCACGGATTATTCGCATGCGTTTACGATTTTGCGAGATCCCCCACCGCATAAGGACGCTTTTCTCGTTCGCTATTTTAACAGCTATGCGCTTGGGAAGTTCATCTATTACAAATGGAAGAATATCAATCCGGGTGTGGACGTATTTGAAGTGATCGCCAAACCAAAGGAGCCGCCCGCCGAGCTTAGCGACTGGGAACTCGAACCTTTTAAGGAAAATCTCGGCGAAATTATCACGATGGCTCGAGCGCACGGAACCCGCGTCATCCTGACGACGATGCCGAGTTCGCGAACGAACGCGGCATGGGGCGAGGGGTTTTTCACTCATATGACGCAGGCCAATGAGGCTCTTCGCGCGTTGGCGGCCGAAAGGCACGCTCCGTTGATCGAACTCGCGCAACCGATGGATGGACATGAGGATTACTTTCTCGATCCGGTTCATCTGAACCCTGAAGCGGTGAAAATCAAGGTGGGTTTGCTCGCCGATGCGCTGACGCCAATCCTGGAAGCCGCGCCGTTAAATTAAATTGCGCGGGAAGTCGCCCGCACGGATGATAGGCGAGGAGGAACTTTGATCATGCCCACCCAAACCGAAGCCGCGTTCGATCTTCTTTGCATTACGGGCGGTCCCTTTGCGACCAACGCCTACCTGATCGTGGACAACGCGACTCGCAAGTGCGCGATCGTGGACCCCGGTTACGATGCCGACGTCGAATGGGG
>CAZPIK010000547.1:0-1510 GCA_964586185.1 uncultured Candidatus Sumerlaeota bacterium
TGAGATCATCTTCTTCCAAATGGGCAATGGCTGCAAAGACACGGGTTCCCGTGCGGTTGCCAACTGCGTCGGAAATGTCGGAGGTTCCGCTCGTTTCTATTGGTAAAGTACCCGCCAGGACTAATCGAGTCGCGTCGGAGCGGTCGAAGACTTGGAGATAGGTATTGTTAAAAACCGCGGCGAGTCTTCGGCCCCGCATTGCGCTGAGTTCCGTTCCGGCGCCTTCGTTCGTTGCCCCAAGGAACTGCGGCGAAGCGGGATTGGCGAAATCCAGCGAAACGATGCGATTGAACGATGCGTTAGCGAACACCGTTGTCCCGTCAACGTCGAGGCTTAACGCACCCGTATTCCCGCTGGGGACAATGGGCACAAAGCTGAACTCGCCGAGGAGCATGGGTGCGAGAGGGTTCGATACATCAAGGGCACGGACTCCCCTGAAGAAGGCAGGCTCGTTCGCATCGCCACGATAGGAGACATAAGCCCGAGATCCGGAGATGGCGATATCCGTCGCGAATGCAGATTCCGTGACGAATGGCGACGGCGCCGAGGGCGCGGCAGGATCGGTGATATCGATAAAGCTGACGTTGTTGGGGATTGTTTCGTCCACAAACCCCACGACGTTCCCCGATGCGGCGACTTGCCGTACAGGAGTAGCCGTGTTGACTGTGCTTACGAGTTCCAGTCTTGAACTCTGTGCGCCAGCCGTTGTAACCAAGCCGAAGATGACGAGCCCCGCCAGACCGCATACCCGTACGAGTCCATCCGCGTTTTTAACCGCTTTCATGGTTAGAAACTCCCTTAACTGTGAAAGATGTGTACGCGCCCGGCGTCTTTATATGCACAAGAACTGTGCGCGGCAACTAAAACGAAATTTTTCGCAAAAACTAGCTTCGGTCCGGGCAGGCGACGATGCTCGGCTCGACCGTAACACGACGATTCTTTCACGGGTTGAACTGAAATATTTTCAATCCGCCAGGACCATCGGCCACAAAGAGATTGGTTCCTTGAAATTTGACATCGAAGGCGACACCGGACGTGTCCGTATGAGCAAGTAGATTAAGAGTTGCCTCTTCATAGATGCGGACGCCGTCCACATGATTGGCGATGCCAACGACGAAGCTAGAACCGATCTGCGCACCGTCAATCGCCTCTACCTGATATCTCAAGTATCTTTCTCGGATAATTTGCAGTCGGGGATTTGCTTGCACCAGTTGAATACCGTGGTGAGAGTTCTCGGTGGGATCCAATCTTTTGGCATCTCCATCACCCGACGCGAGCCAATATTCGCCCGCCACTCGAGTGTAGACGTCGTCAATGTTGACATTCGGCGTGAAGAAACTCTGCAGCTCCGGTTGGGCTGGATGCAAATCGAGGAAAAAGTCCAGGTTGAAAGAACTAAAAGCGACGAATTCCGGATGCCGGATTTGGACTCGGTTCAGTCCTAACTCTGATCGCACGGTTTGGCTGCGGAGTATTGGAGAAGTCGGATTCGCAAAGTCCAGGATCGTAA
>CAZPIK010000548.1:0-1503 GCA_964586185.1 uncultured Candidatus Sumerlaeota bacterium
TGGCCCACATTTTTTGCCCGGCGGCGAGGGTGACAAACGCCTTGGGCGTGCCGCGGTGTTGTTTCCAGTAGTCCTCGTCCTGGTCGCGAATCTTGTGGACGAGCGGAAAGCCTGCATCCCAATCGCTCGTGCTCTCGGCTTTCTCGATGCCCGGAAAATCCGGCATCAACGTGCGGTCCGCCCACGGCATTTCCATCGGCACGATGGCACGAACCCGAAACGAATTCGTGCGCTCAACCAATCGCGCGCCGGATTCAGGATCGAAATAGACCAGCGAAATTTCATCGCCGGGCTTCACCCGCAAATCATCCGCAAGCCATTGACTGACGATAATTTCGTCATCGCGCATATCCGCCGGCGTCCACGGCGCGCCGGCCGCGGTTACCATCGAGTAAGGCGTCGTGTTTGTACCAGTCGAGAGCAGGTTGACGAGGTAGGTGAGAATTTCGAGATGGTTTGTAGCCATCTGTCTTCGTAATAATGCGATTTCTTCTCGCGCTCGAACATCTTCAGGCTCCGGCATCCATCGCGTCCAAGAGTTTGTAGCTGGATCGTTGACCGCTTTGAGGAACGCTGGGGGTAAGAATATCTGAGGGGAACGGAGTTCAAAAGCGCTTTGGCCTGCAATCTCATGTAGCTGAAGTCCCCAAAACGACAGCGAGGGGACTTCTCTTAGCTCTGCGTTCGCGTGCATCAGTGCTTCGCCCAACGTTAGCGCAGACAAATCCGATAGCTTTGCGCCGGTCATCTTTCGTTTCAAACGTAACCATTCGTTTATTACCCATTGCCTTACGCCATGGCTTTTTTTGATTGCTTCGTAAGTTCGAACAAAAACCGACGTCTCGAATTCGCCCAAGACCAACACGTTGCCCTGTTTCCTCAAATTCGTGCGTTCGCCCAATTCATCCAGTCGCATAAACGCATTGAGGGGACGCTCAGCGCTTGCACGCAAACTAAAATCACCAAAATCGTCGGTTGTGACGATGCCGCAGACTTTTAGCCGGAGCGCAACGCTGCCTTCGCCTTTAGGAGCAACGGGACTTTCCTTGGAAAGCGCAGAAGGCTTTTGAACCCGCAATAAAACTTCGTCACCAACCCGGGCGCTAAGCCGTAAAGCAAGCTCCTCGTTTAGCGCGACCGAACCTGCTGGAATTTTTGTCAATAAATTGCCGGCTGCGACAAAGTCCTCCGGTATGCCCAGAACGTTTATGCTATTCAGTCTCGTGGCGTTGTCCGTCCGAACGACCGTACCGCGGAGGTGCAGCATTGCAGAAGAACTCAACTGAAAGAGTTGGTTCACATGAAAGTGTTCCACGAGATCAAGTGGAAAGAAGGAATCCTGTAAGCTCATTGCCACTTCCACCCAACCCAGCCTTTCCAGCGCCCTTTCCCGCAAACCCTGCCTCACCGAATCCCCCACGACGAGCGCGCCAATGAGCGCCGCGCTGCCAATCGCCGCGCCGAGCACCACGCCCAAGTGCGCGCGCCAGTGAAATCGCAAAC